>CAKOYA010000022.1 GCA_934130325.1 uncultured Clostridia bacterium | reverse complement strand
CAAAGAAATAAAAGATAAAGGAAGAAAATAAAAATACAAAACTTTATCTAAAAAAGAAAGGGAGGATAACAGATGAAGATACAAGACAGAATAAAAACAAAAGGCAATAAAGGTATAACTCTAATAGCATTAGTAATAACAATCATAGTGTTACTAATATTAGCAGGAGTAACAATAGCAGCATTAAGTGGAGATAACGGAATATTAAAAAGAGCAACAGAAGCAAAAGAACAAACAAACCAAAAAAATGATGAAGAAACAGAAAAAATTGGAGGATATGAAAGTACAATAGACCAATATGTAGACGGAAATGGCGGAGGCTCTGGAAGTGGAGGCTCTGGTGGAGGAACAGGAACAAATTTTACAAATGTAAATACATCAGATTCAAATCCAGCAGGAGCTGTACCTGCAAATTCAACAGTAGTAGAAGCAGATGCAAGTAAAGGAATAGTAATAAAAGATAAAAATAATAATGAATGGGTATGGATAGAAGTACCAAAAACAACTGTATTTTCAGGTTTAACAATAGATACAACAAACACATTAACAGACCAAAATTATACAGATATAAAAAATAAATTAATAACATATGCAACAACATATAGAAAAGGAAGTGCAACACAAAGTTATAGCTGGACAGATGAATGGTACGATGGTTGTGGAATGATTTCAGATGAATATACAGGAACATATCAAAAAATGTTAAAAAGTGTATATACTTATGGTGGATTTTGGATAGGAAGATATGAAGCAGGAATAGAAGGAACAACAACAGAAACGACAAACGCAAGAACATCACATACAACAGTAGCAATAGGTTCATCACCAAAAGCAATAATTCAAAAAGATGCAATACCATATAATTACGTATATTGTAGTGAAGCACAAGCTTTAGCTAAAGAAATGACCCCAAATAGTAATTATACAAGTAGTTTAATGTTTGGAATCCAATGGGATTTAGTTTGTAAATATTTAGAAGTAAAAGGAAAATTAGCAATAGCAGATATAAATTCAAATAGTACAAGTTGGGGAAACTATGAAAATGCAAAAATAGAAAATATAATATCAGGAAAATATGCTGTGTATAAAAATGGCTCATTAGGAACATGGATAAAAATATCAGAAACATATGAAAAACCAAATACAAGTCCAGATTATGACACACTATTAAGCACAGGAATATCAGATTATACAAAAAAAATGAACATATATGATTTTGCAGGAAATGAATGGGAATGGACACTAGAAAAGGGTTCCAACAGCAACTATCCTTGTGCCCGCAGGGGAGGCAGTTACCGCACTACAGGCTCTAACTATCCAGCTTCTAGCCGCGATGACGGCATCACGACCAGCAGCGACAACACTGTTGGCTTTCGTCCCGCACTTTATGTAAACTGAAACCGTGATTATAAATAGGTGAGAGAGTCATTTTATAACCGGTAAATTGAATACAAGTGCTTTTTAGCATGGCTAGAAGAAAAACAAATAGTAATAAAGGAATTAGTAAAAAATAAAAACAAAACATGATTTTGAAAAAATTATAGTAACTTACAAACTCAAAATAGGAGATAAGATTTTAAGACTTATCTCCTATTTTGAATTTGTGCATCTGAACTGAAACATATAAATATTAATTATTAATTTTCAAATATGTCTACAATTGTTGATGATAAAGATAATTTTATAGAATTAAATGAAGATGATGGAGTATATGTTACATACAAACTTGCTGATACAAATGGGTATAATATTGATGGAGTATCTGTAATATCAAATATTGATAAATTAAAAGAGGGAATGAATGGTATGCTTCAAACCATGAAAACTATGATTGTTCTTATTATAGTTATAGCTGTTATTTTAGGAACTGTAATTATTTATAATTTAGGAATATTGTCTTATACAGAAAAGCAATATCAATTTGCTACATTAAAAGTTTTAGGATTTAAAGATAAAAAAATTCAAAAAATAATTTTACATTTTATTAATTAAAAAAATGTAAAATTATTTTTTTAATGTCACTTACTTGTCACTTTATATGTGTTATGCTATAAAAGTAAAAGGAAGGGAGAATGTTGTATGGAAATATTAAGAGTAGAAAATTTAAGCAAAGTTTATGGCAAAGGTCAAACACAAGTAAAGGCTATTGACAATGTATCATTTAAAGTTGAAAAAGGAGAATTTGTAGCAATAGTGGGAGCATCACGGAAGTGGAAAATCTACTTTATTGCATTTAATTGGTGGAGTTGATAGACCAACATCTGGAAAAGTATTTATAGAAGGAAAAGATATATATAAATTTAATGATGATGGTTTAGCAATATTTAGAAGAAGGCAAATAGGATTGATTTATCAATTTTATAATTTAATACCAATATTAAATGTGGAGGAAAATATAACATTACCATTAAGTCTAGATGGTAGGGAAGTAAATCAGAAAAAATTAGATGAATTGATTACAGTTTTAGGATTAGAAAAAAGAAGGACACATCTTCCTAATGAATTGTCAGGAGGGCAACAGCAAAGAACATCAATAGGAAGAGCTATGATAACTAATCCAGCAATAATATTAGCAGATGAGCCAACAGGAAACTTAGATTCAAAATCTAGTGATGAAATTATTGCATTATTAAAAAAATCAAATAAAGAATATAAACAAACAATTATTATGATTACACATAATATGGAAATTGCAAAAATAGCTGATAGAATAATAAAAATTGAAGATGGCAAGATTGTAGGTGAAGCATAATGGATTTGTTAAAAAAACTTACAATAAAAAACCTAAAATTAAATAAAAAGAGGACTATTGTAACAATAATAGGAATAATGTTATCAGTAGCATTAATAACAGCGGTTGTAACTATGTATAGTAGTATGATATCTTCTTTGATAAAATTTGAAACACATGAAAAAGGAGATTTTCACGCTGCATTTTATAATGTACCAATGGATAAAGTAAAGGAATTACAAAATAATAGAAAAATACAAGAAGTGTTTTTGACGCAAAATATAGGTTATGCAAAATTAGAGAATTGCAAAAATGAGTATAAACCATATGCTTTTGTAAAAGCATTTACTAAAAAATCATTAGATAATCTTTCTGTAAAATTAGTTGAAGGTAGATTACCAGAAAATGAAAATGAGATTGTTATACCAACACATTTAAAAACAAATGGTAGAATTATTTTAAATGTTGGTGATGATATTACACTTAATGTAGGAACTAGAGTAAGTGAAGGGCAAGAGTTAAATCAAAAAAATGAATTTAACAAGGAAAATTTTGAAGAAATAATAAATGCAAAAGCAAAAACATATAAAATAGTTGGAATTATTGAAAGACCTGCAAGTAATATAGAAGGCTATTCAGCCCCAGGTTATACTTTTATAACATTTTTAAATAGTGAAAATAATGTAGGAAAATCTGATGTGTATTGTAAATATACAAAAGAAGGTTTAAAAGATAATATAGATGTGACAGCTAGTATATTAGAAGTTAATAAAGAGAGTTTTAGAAAATTGGAAAAGTCAGATTTTGATTCTGAAGAAGATTTTAATAAGGTTACAGATGATGTCTCAAAGGCAAAATATGAGTATAATATAAATTCATATTTAATTCATTTAGAAACAAATCCATTAAGCTCAAGTGATGTTGGGGGACTAGGTGTTGTTGTAGCAATTGTATGTGGGATTATTGTATTTACATCAATATTTTGCATTAAAAATAGTTTTGATATATCTATTGCAGAAAAAACAAAACAGTATGGTATGTTAAAAAGTGTAGGAGCTACAAAAAAACAAATAAGAAAAAATGTGCTTTTTGAAGCAACAATATTAGGATTAATAGGAATACCATTAGGCTTAATATTAGGTATGATTGCATCAAGTATATTAATAGTAATTAGTAATTTATTTATTGGAGATATGCTTACAAGAAACTTAAAACTTGTATTGAATTTTTCTTGGGTAGCTTTTGCAGTTTCAATAATATTAGGTATTGTAACAATATATTTATCTGCATTAAGAAGTGCAAGAAAGGCATCAAAAATCTCACCTATAGAGTCAATTAGAAATAGTAATGAAATAAAAATTAAAGCTAAAAAACTAAAAACTCCAAAAATTATAAGAAAAATTTTCGGAATTGGAGGAGAAATTTCGTATAAAAATTTAAAAAGAAATAAGAAAAAATATAGAACTACTGTAATTTCAATAACTGTTTCAGTATTTGTTTTTATAGCTTTATCGTATTTTATGAATTTGGCTTTTTCTGAAATAAAAAATGAATTAAATTTACGAGATTATAATTTATCTGTATCAATGGCAACTAAAATGGATGAGCAATTAAAAGATAAAATAGAAGAAGCAACTAAATTGGATAATATTAAAAATTATACAATTTTGAAATATGATAGTTGTAATATTGAAAATCCTAAATATAGTAATGAATTTAAAGATTATATGAATATAACATCTGATAAGGAAAATACAATTTTGGATGGTTATATTAATGTTGAATCAATAAATAATGAACAATATAAGGAATATGTTAAAAAATTAGGTTTGAATTATGAAGATATTAAAGATAAAGCTATATTAATTGATAATATAAAAACTAGTCAATATAATAAAGAAAAAAATAAATATGTAGAAAAAACAGTAAAAGTTTTTGAATATGGTAAAAATGATATTATAAAATGCAAAACAAGTGATAATAAAAAATTTGAAATAAAAGTTGGAATAGCAACAGATGAGTTGCCTTTTGGATTAGATGTTTTGTCAGGACAGTTTATACTTGTTTCTGATGAAATATATGAAAAACATTTTTCAGATCATAATATAAATATATATTATGATTCAAGTAATCCAGATAAATTGCAAGATAATATAGATACATTATTAAAAGGTTATACTTATGATGTATATAATATTGCAGAAAATGTTCGTATTATGGAAAACATATATACTTTAATTGGAATATTCTTATATGGATTTATAATTGTAATTACATTAATAGGTGTAACAAATATATTTAATACAATTACTACAAATATGGAACTTAGAAAACCTGAATTTGCAATGTTAAAATCAATAGGTATGACATCAAAAGAATTTAATAGGATGATAAGACTTGAAACTGTGTTTATGGGAGTAAAATCATTATTGTTTAGTATTCCAATAGGAATAGGACTTTCATATTTAATATATAATTCCTTAGAAGCAAATGTGAAATTTGAGTTGCCATTAAATGCAATTATAATATCAATTGTTGTTGTTTTCTTACTTATAACTTGTATTATGAAATATTCTATGAGTAAAATAAATAAGCAAAATACAATAGAAACAATAAGAAATGAAAATATATAGACAAAGGGAGGTGGAAATCTCCCTTAATTTGTTATATAATAAGGAAAAGGAGTTTTGTAAATGCAAATTTTATTAGTAGAAGATAATGAGACTTTGGCAAAAGGTTTAATATATTCATTAGAACAAAATAAATATAATGTAATTCATAAAATGAATGTAAAAGAGACAAGCAACTATTTGGAAAATAATAAGCCTGATTTAATAATTTTGGATGTTTCACTTCCAGATGGCAATGGTTTTAGTTTATATAGTAATCTGATTAAACAGAAAAAAATTGCTACGATATTTTTAACAGCTAAAGATGATGAAGATGATGTTGTAAAAGGTTTAGAGCTTGGTGCAGATGATTATATAACTAAACCATTTTCAACTCGTGAATTAATTGCTAGAATTAATAGAATTGTTTTAAAAGGAGACCAGCATTTAGTAATTAAGGTTAAAGATATTGAGTTTGATATAGATAAAATGGTTGTGCTTAAAAATTCTGTGGAGATTAATTTGACAAGTCTGGAGTTAAAAATATTGCATTTGTTATTTGTAAATCTTAATAAGGTTGTGAAAAGAGATGAGATTATAGAACGTATATGGGAATGGACTGGTAATGATGTTAATGATAATACTGTGACTGTTTATTTGAAAAGGATAAGAAAAAAATTGGGTACAGATATTATTAAGACTATTAAGGGTATTGGATATAGAATAGATGAGAATTGAAAAAGAATTATAATTTTTGCTGCGTTAACTTTCATTTAAAACGCGGTTACATACACAAAGTATGCGCCCTTGCCTTTTAAATGAAAGTTGCCTTGCCAAAATTTAATTCTTTTCCAATTAATATGAGTTTAAGAAAGGAAAGATATGAAAAAGAAGGTAGAGTTTAAGAAAACAATAATAATAAGTTGTATTGTAATAATCGCTATTTCAATAGTGTTTGAATGTTGCCTATTTTATCAATATAAAGTTTATACAAATAATTTTAATAAAAAAATAGAAATGATAGTGGCAAATGTTCAAAATCAATATCCTGATATTGATAAAAATGAATTGATTGGAATTTTGAATGATGAAAAAGATGTTGAAACAGGCTTTTTTGAGAAATATGGAATAAATTTGGAAACTGATTCAGCTGTCCTAGAAAATGATAAAATGTTTATAAAATTTTCTGTTATTAATTTATGTTTTTCTATTGGTTTAGCAATTATTGTATTATTGATATTTGTGAAATATAATAATTCAAAGGATAAAAAGCTTAAAGAAATTACAAATTATATTGAAGAAATAAATAATAAAAACTATAAATTAGATATTGAAGATAATACAGAGGATGAGTTATCTATTTTGAAAAATGAGGTATATAAGACTACAGTAATGTTAAATGAAGTGGCTGAAAATTCTGTGAATGATAAAAAAAGTTTAAAAAATTCACTTTCAGATATATCACATCAGTTAAAAACACCGTTAACTTCTATGTCAGTTATGATAGATAATATTGTGGATAATCCTGAAATGGATAGTGAAACTAGAGTTGATTTTATAAAAGATATAAAAAGAGAAATTATAAATATTAATTTTTTGGTTAATTCATTGTTAAAATTGTCAAAACTTGATGTTGATTCTGTGCATTTTATAAGAGAACAAGTAAGCATTAAAGAAATAATTGATGAGGCAATAAAAAATGTGTCTGTTTTGTGTGATTTAAAAAATATAAATATTTTAGTTAGTGGAAATGCTAATGTTAAAATATTTTGTGATTTTAAGTGGCAAGTAGAGGCTATTACTAATGTTATAAAAAATTGTGTAGAACATTCTGAAGTTAATTCAAAATTGGAAATTTTTTATGATGAAAATAATATTTATTCTGAAATAAAAATAAGAGATTATGGTTCTGGTATTGATAAACAGGATTTGCCACATATTTTTGAAAGATTTTACAAGGGGAAAAATTCGTCTAGTGAGAGTGTAGGTATTGGTTTGGCTTTGGCTAAATCTATAATTGAGAGTAATAATGGCTATATTAGTGTTGAGTCACAAGTGGGGAATGGAAGTTTATTTATAATTAAGTATTTTAAATTTTCTGATTAAAATATTTTAGGTTATATAAAATTGGCTAAAAGTGTAGTAAATCAAGGCATTTTATGGTATAATATTAAAGTACTAGAAATAGAGTTTTTGGAGGTTTTTATGTTTAATGAAGAAAATTATATAATTGAAAATGAAATAACTGATATTCAAAAGAAACAAGAATATTGGAATACAGGTATTGGATTAAATAAAGTTGATAATTTAGAGCCTTCTAAATATTTATTAGATTTATCTAATAAAAATATTAATGGTGAATTAAAATATTATGAAGTAGAGAATTTATTGAAAAAATATTATGAAAATCAAAACCTTACTGATATAAATATTCAAAAAGAAAAGGAATGTGATTTAGTGTCTTTAAGGATAGCACAACTTTTAGAAGATAAAAGTTTCGGTTTTGGTCCTATCACTTTGAAAAATATTCATAAATATTTATTTAAAGATATTTATGATTTTGCAGGTAATTATAGAACTTATAATATCACAAAAAAAGAGCTTATTTTAAATGGAGAAACTGTAAAATATGTGAATTACCAAGATATAGAAAGTTATTTAGAATATGATTTTAAAGAAGAAAAAGAATTCGATTATTCAAAACTAAATAATGATGAATTAATTATACATATTTCAAAATTTACTTCTAGTATTTGGCAAGTGCATCCTTTTGGTGAGGGGAATACAAGAACAACAGCAGTGTTTATTGAAAAGTATCTTAATAATATGGGGTTTGATGTTAATAATGATATGTTTAAAGAATATAGTTTATATTTTAGAAATGCTTTAGTTAGAAGTAATTATGGAAATATTCCAAAAGGAATCTATCCAGTATTTGATTATTTAATAAGGTTTTTTGAGAATTTATTACAAAATAAGAATAATGAATTGAAAAATAGTGAACTATATGTAAAAGAATTATTTGAAAATAGCGATAAATAATATCTTTAACATTAAACGTTGCCTTGACAGCAGTTCTGTATAAGAACTGGGTTGATAAGCAACTACATAAATAAAAGAAAAATTCACATCTGTAATTTGACGATTTAGATGTGAATTTTTTACTCTATATCGGCAAAACCACGTTTGTGGATTTGTCATTTCCTATTCTTATTATACTCTAATTAGAGTGATAAAGTCAAGAAAAGATGAAAATTAATTTTTGATTTTATAAAAACAAATTACAATTTAGTAATTTGTTGGAAAAATAGTAATTTATCACTGAGATTGAATTTTTTATATAGAGAAAAAAGAAGTCTAAATTAGTAGAAAGGAACGAAATTTTATATGGATAGATATTGATAGATTTAAAGATAAAGAGTTAATTTTATATCCAGAACAAGTTTTTAAATACTTATTAAAGAAACATTTGGATTAGATGTATTTAAAAAAGTATTTGAAGTGATATATTTTGCACCTATGTTTTCTCCTAAACAACAACACAATAAATATAAGACTAATGCAACACATATAAGAATAGGAAAAGATTTAGGAATGAAGGCAAACTGCAGAAAAATTATATAAATTTGTTACTATTAATAAGAAAGATTTTTTTATTAATTTATGTTGCGATTTTAAATTGCTAGAAGAAAAATGCAAGAATTATAATAATATATAAAAATGTGAAAGCGTTATAACTTTATAGTTATAGCGCTATTTTCCAGTTAAATTTGTTAATTACAATCATTTATATAAAATTTTTTTTCAGCCAATTTATCTTGGACACCACGAAGAGCTTCTCCGAATCTTTGGAAGTGAACTACTTCTCTTTCACGTAAATATCTAAGAGGGTCAATAACATCTGGATTGTCACGGCATAAATCTATTAATTTTTCATATGTGGCTCTGGCCTTTTGTTCAGCAGCTAAATCTTCTTGTAAATTGGCAATAGGATCGCCTTTACAAGCCAAACAGTTCGCATTAAAAGGAGTACCAGCAGCAGATTGAGGATATACATCAACTCCATGATCTGTGTAATATGGTCCTAAACCAGCTTTTTCGATTTCTTCTATAGAAGCACCTTTTGTTAATTGATGAACAATAGTACCAACCATTTCTAGGTGAGCCAATTCTTCTGTACCACGATGTTGTCAATCAAAAAAATTTATGACTATTGAATGTAAATAGAAAAAGTTCACTCGGTGAATTTCTGCATCACTTTTGCATAAAATTTTTGTTCTTTTTTAACTCTAGAAGGCTTGTCCTTCTATATGTATATGCATTGCATGATGCACGCTATCCTGCCTTTAGTGTTCACTTAAATTTTTTCAAAAAAATAAACTAGTTATCCTTAATCCTCTTAGTAAAAAACAATGTACTTTTAAAATTTAGTCAAGACTGCGCTATGAGCATTTACTTTAGCCTTGAAGAAATTTTATAAAGTACATTATAATTATTTATGTGAGGAGAAGTTTTAATCATCTAAACTTATACCTTGAGAAGAAATTTTTTCTCTTAATTTTGCAAATAAATTTTGTATATATTGACTATTTACTTTAAATATTTTGCATGCTTCCTTCATTGTTTCATCGCAAAATGTATTTTCAGAAAAATATTTTAAAATCTGTCTTTCACAATTATCCTCTGATAAATTCTTAATAAATAAAGTTTTGTCCTCATCATCTAAAATTTCATCAGTAGTTCCTTTTGTTTTTATATTTACATCAAATGCTTCACCAGTATTCTCACCTAAACAGAAAGACTTTATATTGCTAATAGCATGAAAATATGCTTTTTTATACAAAATAGAGCCATGACTTTCTTGATATGCACTTGATGTTATAAACGGAATACCTTTTTCATTTATAGGATTTCCTTTACTTGCTAGATACAAGTATCCCTCTTGTAATAAGTCTTGATAATATCTTGCACATTTGAATCCATTTGAGGTCATATATCCTATTGCTGATCTAGTTGCTATTCTTAGTATTTCTAAAATTTCCTCTACATTGTTTTTACAATAGTCATTTGGCAATGCTCCTGATATATGTTCTCCTAAAGAAACTCTTTTTCCATTTTTATAGTTATTTGAAATCCTATAAAAATCTTGTCTGCTTTTTTTCATGACATTTACAACTAAATCATATGTAGATATTTCTAAAGCAGAAGATAGTCTTACTAATTCATCCCATGAGTAATAAGTTCGTATATTGGGATTTATTTCACTCATAAAGTTTTCTCTTTTTGATATAATTAAATCTTCTTTTTTAGTTTTATATCTTTGTGAGAAGCATTCCTTTATTCTATCTGCTCTAAAATCATAATAAATTCCTTCACTTTTCCCAAGAACATACACGATAAAATCTCTAACATTTATATGATATTTACTTGAAAGAGTTTCAATTTCATCTTTATCAAATCTATAATCACTAGTTCTTTGCATTCTAGTAGCAATAAAACTATCTAATATTTCATCTCCTTTAATTTGCATCATTTGCTGTTTAAACTCTTTATATTTATCTGACCAATATGTATCTGTTTCCAAAATTGGTTTATACCATTTTCCATATTTATTTATTCCTAAAATTTGGCCTAAAAAATCTCTAATGTTTATTTCGAACTTGCTTACATACTGCATAATTTCATCATATGAAAACTTACTAGAAAAATCTGTTTCTCCTTTAGAACTTAAAATATACTCTAAAATATCTTCATTTATAGAATTAAGATAATCCGCTTTATCCATTTCATATTTCTTTGAAGAAACTGTTTTAAATTCTCCATTTTTGAATCTATTTAACATGTTCCTACTAATTCCCAGTATATTAGTACAAAGGTCATTCAAATTTATACCTAATTTTAAGCTTAATTTTTTTAATTCCTCAATTTCAAAACTATTAGAAAAATCTACCTTTATTTTTTCTTTAATAATCTGTAATCTATATGAAGAATTTTTTTCTTCAAAAAACTCTTGTTTAATTTTTTTATATTCCACACATTTTACAAAATCATTTTTACCACTTCTCAAGTTATATATTTGTTGTTTGCTTAGTTTCAAAACATTAGTACAAAAGTCTTCTAAATCCATATTATAAACTTGAGCAAATGCTTCTATCTCTTTTAATGTAAAATTATATGAATCATCTCTTCTTATTTTTATTATAACAATAGAGTTCCATATTGTATTAATATCCATTTTTACCTCATTTCAAGCTATATTATATAATAAATTTACATAAATTTCAATAAAATTTTCTATATATACAGAATAAAGGGAAATAAAAGGGAATTGATTTTATAAATTCACTATCATATAATGTTAGCATAGAAAAATGTAATTTTACTCAAGACAAGCCTGTCTTGGGTATTTTTTTATGCTTTTCTCATAAAATTAAATGAGGCGATTATATGATATTAGAAGAATGCACATTAGAAAATACAAAAATAAAATTTTATGATGATTATATAGTAGAAAATACTGCTACTCAAAAGGAATATATAGATAAAATTATAATTAATTTAATAAATAAAACTCTTTTATTGTAATATGTCGAAATCTCATATATAATTTATGCAAGTTAAAGACAAATTACAAAGAAAGGAGGAAATGTGCAAAACAGCACATATGCAATATATTTAAGAAAATCAAGAGAAGATATAGAATCTGAAAAATATGGAGAAGGCGAAACTTTGGCAAGGCATGAAAAAATATTGACTACTCTAGCTTCAACACGAAATTTAACTATTGGTAAAATTTATAGAGAAGTTGTAAGTGGCGAAACTATTAGTGAAAGAAAAGAAATGCAAAAACTTCTTAAAGATGTCGAGAACGAAAAATGGACTGGTGTTTTAGTTGTTGAAGTAGAAAGACTTGCTCGTGGCGATACTGCTGATCAAGGTCGAGTTTCCAAAGCTTTTAAATATTCTCATACAAAAATTATTACACCTGTTAAAACATATGACCCTGATAATGAATTTGATGAGGAATATTTTGAGTTTGGCTTATTTATGTCTAGAAGAGAATATAAAACAATAAATAGGCGTTTACAAAGAGGTCGTGAAGTTTCTGTTTCAGAGGGTAAATTTGTTGGCAATATTGCTCCTTTTGGATATGATAGAATAAAATTAAAAGATTCAAAAGGTTATAGTTTATCAATAAATCAAGATGAAGCACCTATTGTAAAAGAAATTTTTAGATTATATACATTTGAAAGTAATACTATAAACTCTGTTGCTAAGCAATTAAATAATATTAATCTTAAACCTAGAATTTCAGATAAATGGACTATTTCTTCTATTAAAGATATTCTTTCTAATCCAACATATATCGGCAAAATTGTTTGGAATAGAAGAAAACAAAAAAAGAAAACTAAAAATGGACGCCTTATAATTAGTAGACCTCGTAATCAAGATTATTTAATTTATGATGGATTACATGAACCTATTATTGATACTGAAACTTGGAATTTAGTACAAGAAAAAAGGAAACACAATACTCCAAAAGTAAAACATAGTCATCAAGTTCAAAATCCATTAGTTGGTTTAGTATTTTGTGAAAAATGTGGTAAACCTATGCAAAGAAGACCTTACACAAAAGCAGACAAACCTGATACCCTTATGTGTTCTAATTCAAAATGTGATAATGTAAGTTCTAAACTTTATATTGTAGAAAATAAAATAATTGAATCTTTAAAAATTTGGATTGAAAATTACAAAGTAAATTATGAAATAAAAGATAATTCAAGTACAGATAATAACAAGATAATAGGACAATCCATCACAGCTACAAAAAAAGAATTAGAAAAAGAAAATGCTAAACTTAATAAAATATATGACTTTTTAGAAAATGGTATTTATAGCAAAGATGAATTTATAAATCGTTCTAAATCTATAAAAAATAATATTCAAAATTTAGAAAACAAATTAAATGAATATACCGAACTTTTAAGTAAAAATAATGAATCGAAACAACAGAAAGAAATTATGATACCTAAATTAGAAAATGTTATAGATTTATATTATAAGTTAGAATCTGCTGAAGATAAAAATATTTTACTAAAAAGTATTATTGCAAAAGTTACATATTTAAAAACAGAAAAAGCTATAAAAAAAGATGTAGACCCTACTAATTTTGAGTTACATATATATCCTAAAATACCTAAAATTTAATGTTTTGCAGTCAATAGTTAAAGTTGTAATCACTGTCTTTAACTATTGACAACATCATGGTACTCATTCTTCTGTACCGATATCATTTAAAATAGCTTTAGCTTTTTGATCAGGCATACCAAAACGTTGAGAAAGATAACGTAAAGAGGCAGCAAGCTCACCATCAGGGCCGCCATATTGAGAAATAATAACTTTAGCAAGGCGAGGATCAGGACATTTAATATTAATAGGATATTGTAAAGTCTTATTATAAGTCCACATTAGAAATTCCCCCTTTCCCAAGGCCAAGGTTCTTCAAGCCATCTCCATTTGTTACAAGGATATTGAATAGTTAAAGGACCAAATACCTTTTGATATTTATCTTTACACTCTTTACATTCTTTACAATATTTTCTGTGTAAACAAAGAGCCTTTTCATCGGTAGGGTGAGTATCTAAATAAAGTGCAAGTTCTGTGATAGCAAATTCTAGGCTACGAATTTGTTCTATCATATCACGCCTAGCCTCACAATTAACTCTTCTTGTAGGATCAGAATTAACTTTTTGTGAATCAACTGCAAGAACAGTGCCTTCTTCAACACCGCAAGTAGAAAAATCAGCAACAGCAGAAGGTGCAAAAGAATTCATATTATTCATTCCACAATTACAATTTCTATTTTCATCTAACAACATTTATTGCACCCCTTTCCAATTTCATTTGTTTCTGAAATATAATTGATTTCTTCCATAGATTGCCCAGGAAAATAAGGGCTAACTAATTCTGGAAAAATAGTTCCCATTTTTAAACCAACACAAGGTTTAAAAGTTTTATCCATATATTGAATAGGAACATAGCTTTGAGCTAACATAGGGTTTTCTGGGAAAAGGCTAAGCTCTTCATCAAAACCACAGTTACAACTATCATATATGTCATCTGAATAAGAGACAACATTATCACATGTATCTTCTAATATGTTTTGAGTATTAGTATCATTGTCAATGTTGTTGTTCATACAGCAACAAGTTCTATTTCTTCTAAACATTTAAAATTCCTCCTTTTAATGACATTATATGCATATAAAATATAAAATGAGACAAAAATGTTGCAAGTTTATTGAATGTTATTTATGTGTGTTTTGCTATCAAGTTTGAAAAATTCTCTATAATATAAAAAAATTTGAAAAAAAGTAGTAAAAAGTAAAAATATATGATATACTAGGTCCAGAAACAAAAAATGTGTAAATCAAAAGCGAAAGGATGATAAAAAATGAAGCATGCAAAAGAAGCAAAAACATTAAAAAGTACAGCCAAAATAAAGAGAAAAAGAATTGTTTTTATAATAATAGGAATAATAATATTAGGCATAATTGCATATATAGCAAATGATTATATAGTAATAGGGAAAAATAAAACAACAAATTTAGTAATAAATAATAGAAATGTAACGGGAAACTTGAAAAAAGACATATTAATAGAAAATGGGGAAATATATATATCAAAACAAGATTTAGGAAATTTCTTTGATAAATATATATATGAAGATAAAGATACAGAGCAAATTATAACAACATATAATAAAAAAATAGCAGAAATAGGTTTTGACAAAAATGTTGTAACAATAAATGGTTCAGAAAAAACAACATATGCACATGCAATAAAAAAAGATGATACAATTTATTTACCAATTTCTGAACTTAAAGATGTGTATGATATCGAAATAAATAATATAGAAAGTACAAAAGTTTTGGTTATAGATTCACTTAGTAAAGAACAAAGAAAAGCTATTTTGAATTCAAATCAACCTGTAAAATCAAGTACAAAATTTATAGCAAAAACAGTTGATAGAGTAAAAAAAGGTGAATGTGTAATAGTAATATCAAATGAAAATGGATATGCTAAAATAAGAACAGAAGAAGGAAAAATTGGATATGTAAAATCAAATAAATTGGCAAATGAAGTTGTTGCAAGACAAGATATGGAAGAAGAAAAACAAATCCAAGATAAAGTAAATTTAGTATGGGATTATTATTCACAAGTAGCAACAGCACCAGATAGAACAGATACTAAATTAGATGGAATAAATGTTGTATCACCATCATTCTTTAGTATTGATAAAAATGGTAATTTAGTAGAAAATATAGGAGAAAGAGGACAAGCATATCTAGAATGGGCACGTAATAATAATTGCAAAATATGGCCTATGGTTCAAAATGCTGGAGATAGCACTATGATGGATACAACATCAAAAATAATGAATAGCTATGAAAAAAGAAAAGCCTTAATAGAATCAATAATAAATGTTTGTGTAAAATATAAATTGGATGGAATAAATATTGATTTTGAAAATATGAGAAAAGATGATAAAGATTTATATTCAAGATTTATTATAGAATTAGAGCCAAGAATGAAAGAATTAGGACTTGTGTTATCAGTTGATGTAACTGCTCCTGATGGAAGTGATACATGGTCATTATGTTTTGATAGACATGTAATAGGTGATGTGGCAGACTATATTATATTTATGGCGTATGATGAATATGGAGAATCAAGTACAAAAGCTGGAACAACAGCTGGATATGATTGGGTTGAATTAGGAGTAAAGAAATTTTTAGAAACAGAAGAGGTTGCACCAGAAAAATTAATATTAGCGGTTCCACTTTATACAAGATTATGGACAGAAGATAGTTCTGGTAAAGTAACAAAAAAATCAGTTGTTTCTATGAAAGACATAGATGATACAATTCCATCAAATGTAGAGAGAAAATGGGATGATAAATTAAAACAATATTATGTAGAATATAAAGATGGAAATAATGTGAAAAAAATGTGGATTGAAGATATAAAATCTTTAAAAGAGAAAGTTAGTTTGATTACTAATTATAAATTAGGTGGAATAGCATCATGGGAAAAAGGAATGGAAACTGATGAAGTATGGGATGTATTCCAAGATGCTTTGAAGTAATATAAATCAGGAAGATACATTTGGAGGTTTTTAGACATATGCAAAATAAGAATATATACTATACAACAGACAAATATAATAATTTAGAAGATGAGGAAATTATAGTAGAAATACAAAATGGAAATGAACAAGCATTGACTTATTTGCTAAATAAGTACAAGCCACTAGTGAATAATAAAGTTGGTAAATATTTTATTATAGGAGCTGAAAAAGAAGATATTATTCAAGAGGGAATGATAGGCTTATATAAGGCTATAAAAAGTTTTGACAAAGAAAAGCAAAATAAGTTTAAGACTTTTGCTAACATATGTATAGAAAGACAATTGATAACAGCAATAAAAACATCAAATAGACAAAAACATATGCCTTTAAATTCATGTATTTCATTAAATACAGCTGCATATTCAAATGAGGATGATGGAGTTGAATTATTAGAAACATATAATAATAAAACATTTGAAGATCCTTTGGAGACTATGATGAAAAATGAGTATTATAAAGAAATTGAAAAGACGATAACTGAATCACTTAGTAAATTTGAAAAACAAGTTTTGGATAGATTAGTATTAGGGGAAAGCTATGAAGTTATTGCTAAAAGATTTGATACACCTGTTAAATCTGTTGATAATGCAATCCAAAGAATACGAAAAAAAGCAAATAATAAAATGCTATAAAAAAACACTGGTATTTTGCTAGAAAAAGCAAATATCAGTGTTTTATACTGGGGCCTTTAACGGGAATTGAACCCGTGACCTCAGCCTTACCAAGGCTGCACTCTACCAACTGAGCTATAAAGGCATAATAAAATTTTAGTGTATATTGTGTTAAAACTAGATTTGAAAGTGGTGTTTTTTGAGTCCGTCCCCAAAAACATCTTTATTATAACTTAAAAAATAAAAAATGTAAATAAAATTTATTGACTTTTGAAAAAAAAAGTATTAGAATATATTTGTAAAAGTTACATAATTAAAAGTAATAAGAGAAGAGTAAAATATAAACCACTTAAAGAGAAGATTGGTCAAAGGCTGGAAGCTAGTCTAAGGAGGAATATTTGAAAACTAACTCTTTATACTTCTAGTGAATAAGCTAGACGGATAAGATACGTTATAATCTTGTAAATTAAGGAAAATAAAGGATGGAACCGTGTATATGCACTCCTATTAGTTATTTATGCTAATGGGAGTTTTTTATATTCTAGGAAAATTCTCCGAACCGAACTTCCTAGAATATAGAAAAAACAATGTACCTATTAGCAAAAAAGTATATAGAAAGGGGAAATGCCAAATGGTAAAAGTAACATTAAAAGATGGCTCTAAAATAGAAGTAGAGCAAGGAGCTACAATATTAGAAGTGGCTAAAAAAATAAGTGAAGGATTAGCAAGAGTAGCAACATGTGGAGAAATAGATGGAGAAATCAAAGATTTACGTTATGAAATTCAAGAAGATTGCAATTTGGTAATACACACTTTTAATGAAGAAGATTTAGATGGAAAGAAAGCATATTGGCATACAACATCACATATTATGGCACAAGCTGTGCAAAGATTATTTCCAAATGTTAAATTTGCAATAGGTCCAAGTATAAATGAAGGATTTTACTATGATTTTGATGTAGAAAAACCATTTACAGATGAGGATAAAGCAAAAATAGAAGAAGAAATGAAAAAAATTATAAAAGAAGATATTAAAATAGAAAGATTTGCTTTGCCAAAAAAGGAAGCTTTAGAATTAATGAAAGAACAACCTTATAAACAAGAATTAATTAATGAATTGCCAGAAGGTGAAGAAATTAGTTTTTATAAACAAGGAGATTTTACAGACTTATGTGCAGGCCCACATTTAATGAGTACTGGAAAAATAAAATCAATAAAAATATTATCATCATCAGGAGCTTATTGGAGAGGTGATGAACATAATAAAATGTTGCAAAGAATTTATGCAATATCATTTCCAAAAGCATCAATGATGGAAGAATATATGGCTAAATTAGAAGATGCAAAAAATAGAGATCACAGAAAAATTGGAAAAGAATTGGAATTGTTTATGACACATGAACTTGTAGGCTCAGCATTGCCAATGTATTTGCCAAATGGTGCAACAGTAAGAAGAATATTAGAAAGATATATTCAAGATAAAGAAATTGCAATGGGATATAAACATGTGTATACACCTTCTATGGCAAATGTTGCATTATATAAAACAAGTGGACATTGGGATCACTATAAAGAAGATATGTTTCCAGTAATGAAAATGGATAATGAAGAGATGGTGTTAAGACCAATGAATTGTCCACATCATATGTTGATTTATAAAAATAAAATGCATTCATATAGAGATTTACCTATAAGAATAGGGGAACTTGCACATGATTTTAGATATGAAAATTCTGGTGCAGTTTGTGGTCTAGAAAGAGTTCGCGAAATGTGCCAAAATGATGCACACTTATTTGTAAGACCAGATCAAATAAAAGAAGAATTTGGAAAAGTTGTGCAATTGATATTGTCAGTATACAAAGATTTTGGATTTAAGGATTATAGCTTTAGATTATCTTTAAGAGATAAAAATAATAAAGAAAAATATTTTGATGATGATGAAATGTGGGAGATAGCAGAAAATCAATTACGAGAAATTTTAACGGAATTAAATTTGAATTTCTATGAAGCAGAAGGAGAAGCAGCTTTTTATGGTCCTAAATTAGATGTTCAAATAAAAACAGCTGTAGGACATGATGTAACAATTTCAACATGTCAATTAGATTTCTTGTTACCACAAAGATTTAAACTAGAATATATAGGAAAAGACGGAGAAGCACATAGACCAGTTGTAATTCATAGAGCTATATTAGGAACATTTGATAGATTTTTGGCATTTTTAATAGAAGAAACTAAAGGGGCTTTTCCATTATGGTTAGCACCTGTTCAGGTAAAAGTATTGCCTATAAGTGAGAAACATGTTGATTATGCAAATAAGATTTATGATGAGTTGTTTAATCTTGGTATTAGAGTTGAAGTTGATTCTGATAATGAAAAAATAGGTTATAGAATTAGAAAGGCTCAATTGGAAAAAGTTCCTTTTATGCTTGTTGTTGGTGATAAGGAACAGGAGACTAATACTGTTGCTGTTCGTTCTAGAGAAGATGGAGATATGGGATCAGAGAGTATTAAAGATTTTATTAAACGTGTAAGAGTTGAAAAATAATTATAATTTTGGCTGCGTTACTTTTGTTTAAAACGCAGTTACATACATGATTTAAAGAAAGGAAAGAGTAGAGATGAAATTAGGAATTGTTGGCTTGCCAAATGTAGGAAAAAGTACATTATTTAATAGTATAACAAAAGCTGGAGCAGAGTGTGCAAATTATCCATTTTGTACAATAGAGCCAAATGTTGGGGTAGTAGCTGTACCAGATGAAAGATTAGATAAATT
>CAKOYA010000021.1 GCA_934130325.1 uncultured Clostridia bacterium | reverse complement strand
ACAATACAGTAAGAAAATTCTCTTTACTTACACTTTAACTACAATGTTTATTTCAATATTTTCATTAACATATTTAGATATAAAAATAATCACATAGTTGATAAAAACTACATGATTATCTTTTTATTTTATTCTTCTACATTTATGTCTTTTTTAAACTTTACAGAATAATCTATTAAAGACCAAATTGTAAATATAACTGCCATTGTAATAGATACAGTCATAAATACATTAATCAACATTTGAGCCATCGACATATTAACAGCTGAAGCTAGAAAGGCACCAAATGAATTGTTTGTTACAAACAACGTAACTTCCAAAATTCCAAGGCATACGCCAATTAATTGAAAAACTGTCTTTATCTTTCCACTAAAATGTGCAGCTAAATCTGAATTATTATCTGCTCCAAACATTCTAAGTGATGTAACAAAGAAATCTCTAAATACTATCACAACAGCAATCCAAGCAGGTATTACATTAAGTCCTGCAAGCATTACAAATCCTGAAGAAACAAGTAATTTATCAGCTAAAGGATCCATTATCTTTCCAAATTTTGTAACAATATCATTCTTTCTTGAAATATGTCCATCTAAAAAATCTGTAAAAGACGCTACTATATATATAGCAAGAGCTGTCCATTTAGTCCAAGTCCATTCAACTGGAAGAGCCATAAATACTACAAAAATTGGAACTAATGCGATTCTCAAGCATGTTAATTTATTTGGTAAATTCATATTTTTAAACATTTTTTCCTCTCCTCTCAAATACAATTTTATTATATCAAACTAGTTTTTACAAGTCAATAATTACTAGAAAAAATGTAATGTATAAGTTTAAATTTCACCTTTTGTTCACAATATATCTTACTACTAAAAAAATAGTATATTACATATTATTCAAATACCACAAAAATAATAATCGAGTAGAGAATAAATAATTATTTTATTTATTCCCTCTCACACCACCGTACGTGCCGTTAGGGCATACGGCGGTTCAATTTGTACATTCAATATGTACTTTTGTATATCGGTCTAGTAGAAATACTAGACCTCTTTTTCTTAACCTTTCAATATTTATAGCAAATTTTATCCAATCTGTTTTACTCACTAATTGATAACCTTTTCTTGTATTTGCTAAATTATGTGCAATATCTGCTTTTACTCCAAGCTGTTTTAGTGCTTTTTCTTTTCTTGTTGGTACTTTCCATTGTTTCCAGATTATTGCTCTTATTTGTGTTCTTAGGTGTTCATCTATTTGTGTTATTCTCTTCTTCATATTTGCTATTCTAAAGTAATTTACCCATCCTCTAACCAGATAATTGCTGTTCTCCAAAAACTAAAACTTAGGTATTTGGTCTTAGTTGGTCTTGTTACTTTGCTTTTCTCTGCATTTACTTTTAAACCTAGTTTCTTCTCAATAAATTTTGTTATTGATGTTAATACTCGGTTCGCTGCTTTTTCACTTTTTACAAGTATTATACAGTCATCTGCATATCTTACAAAATTCAATCCTCTTGCATCTAGTTCTTTGTCTAGTTCATTTAACATTATATTACTTAGTAACGGACTTAAATTTCCTCCTTGTGGTGTTCCTACTTTTGTCTCCATTTTTACTCCATTTACCATTACTCCTGCACTTAAATATTTTCTTATTAGTGACACTACGTTCCCGTCTTTTATTGTTTTTCCTATTATTGTAATTAGTTTATCTTGATTTACTGTGTCAAAGAATTTCCCTAAGTCAATGTCTACTATCCAATCATATCCGTCATTTAGATATTCTAATACCTTTAATACTGCTTGTTCACAACTTCTTCCCGGTCTAAATCCATAACTGTTATCATGAAATTGCTCTTCAAATATTGGTGTCAATATTTGTACTATTGCCTGCTGTATTATTCTATCCATTACTGTTGGGATTCCTAGATTTCTTTTCTGTCCATTTTCTTTTGGTATTTGAACTCTTTTTACTGGTTGTGGCTTATATTGTCTTTTCCTTATTTTATTTGTTATTCTGTCTTTATTTTCTTTGATGTATTCTGCTATTTCTTCTACTGTTATTCCGTCTACTCCTGCCACTCCTTTGTTTTGATATACTTTCTTGTATGCCTTGTTTAGATTCTCTCGATTAAGAATTTCTTCTAAAAGCTCCATATTTGTTTCCTCTTTCCTTTCTGTAGATAGATAAAACATTGATTTTGAGTAACCATTTGAGATACGCTCATACTCTCCTCATTAACACATTCTAATTATTATCTATCACTAAATTTTGGTAGTGAAAACACTACAAATTGTTCAGTCCTCCGAAAAAAAAAAAAAAAATTTTTTCTACTATGACCTCTGCTGACTTCTTGTGATAAACCTTTTTCGACCACTATTTCTAGTGTTCACAAGACCTCACAGGATAAGCCGTTTAACTTTCCTCTTTTACTCGCTTAATTTACTGCATAAGGTTACGTATATCTTTGGGGCTTTGGCTTGATATGTAGTCTTACCCTCTTATACAGCCTTAGTATTAAGTTTTTGTACATCGAGCCAAGATTTTGATACACACTTCCTTCACTTCCACCTCACAATGGATAGCTTGTGCTTTTCTATGTGGTTAGCGATATATACCTCCACTACGGACTTTCACCGATTAGCTAAACGACATGCCTGTCGTACATATAAAAAGTTTCCCATTAACTGAGAAACTTTTTATTATATAATTGCTATTGTGGTAATAATACATATGGCTCTGAAGCTGTACCTTTTCCACCTACATACTGCATGTCATCTTTTAATTGTATTATAGCCCTATATCCATATATGTCTGAATTTGGCAGTGGCTGACGAAAATAACCTGAAGATTTTAGATCACTAATAGGAGTAGGAGTTATAACTGCAACGCAACCACCAAAAGTTTGGTCCTGTTCTACAGTTGCAAGCCAATAATAACTACCATTTGCTATTATGCTGTCAGTAAATTCATCCCTAAAGCTAATAGAACTATTATTATTCCACTTCTTCAAATCATCTTTGTCCATTGCCCTTACCTCAACCGCATATGAACTATCCAATTTGATTTGCTGTTCTGCAAATGTATCCATGTAAGTTATCCATCCTGATGCATTATCCTTATACCCATTTCCAGATCCAATTTTTTTAGCACCTGCCATTACTATATATGTAGTATTTTCTTCTGAATATAACACTCTCCATCCAGTATATGTACTAATATTACCTTTTCCATACATTCCTGTACCATCATTTGTATAACTTACAGGGTAATTTACATATGAACCTTTTGCTACATCCTTTAATGGTTTTGCTTCTGCAACTTCAACACTACAAGATGCATAAAATTCGTTATTTTCAGCTGATTTTGCTGTAATAGTTATATCTTTTTGTAAAGTATCATATGAAGTTAATACTCCATCTACAACAGATACTACTTCAGGATTAGAACTTTCCCAAATTAATTCTTTATTACTTGCATTTTCTGGTTCCACAGTTGCACTTAAAGTATATGTTCCATTACTTTTCATAATTATTGAACTAGTATTAAATTTTACTCCTGTTACTTTTATTGGTATCAAAACATTAACTTCTTTTGAAATATCAATCTCTTTATTTGTTTTAGTCTTTACACTTATTGTATATGTTTTACCAATAGTTAAATTAGTAAAATTATGAATCTCTTCTTTTGTTGTAATTTCACTGATATAATTTTCTGCACTTTGTTCTTTAATTGAATATGTATACTCACGATCTTCCTTTAAAAATTGTGTATCCTTTATATGTACTGATATAGTTGTATCACTTACTAAAGTTTCTATTACAAAATTAGGCTCATTATCAGCCATAATATTTAATGTATCTTTGTAAATCTTAAATGGAATTCCATCACAAATAACCCTAACATTTCCATCTTCAAGACTTTCAAAATTTTCTATTGTCCCATCATTCTTTATTTTTTTAAAATAATCCTCTAAAGTTATTCCACTTTGATTTCTTTCCATTTCATAATCTAATAAAGCTAGTTGTAATTTTTCCATTGCTACCTTTTTATTGTTCTCTTCTACTGCATATTGAGCATTTTTTATTGGGTTATTTTTAGTAATCGTAAGTATTATTGACACCGAAAGTATCACTATTACTATTATTGTTATAACTAACACTATTAGTGATATTCCATTTTTACTTTTTCTTTTATTTTCCATATATATTCTCCTTATTTTTCATACTGTAATTTAATTTTACCAAATTTATTTTTCTTTACAATATTATAAAATGGCCGATATATATATATATACAGCCGCAAGGCTTTCAAGTTTTATTACATTTTTGTTACTTTTTAATTACATTTTTTTATAAAGAAAAAATCAAGTGAAAAACTTACCAGACTTATAAAATAGTCTCTGTAAGTTTTTCAGTTCTATAATAATAATTATTTAATTTATCTTTGTAAAGGAAAATTAAAATTTGAATATTCTATTAAAATAAAATTTAAGAAAGTATTTTAAGTTATAATAAAAATCATTCATTATATGTTTCATCAAAATCAATAATATCAATTTTTTTGGCATTTGATAAATCAAATGTTGTTGGCACAGATAATTCATACTTTTCTCCTGATTGTATTTTAGGTATATATTCACTTAAAGTTAGAATAATATTGTCATCCTTATCTTTAGCTACAATTTGTATATCAAATTCCCCTTTTTCTTCTTGAGTATCATTAATAATTTCAGAAGTTAATACGTAATTTTCTCCCTCTTTATTTAATTTAATTGGACTAATGTTTAAGTCAACTAAAATGCTAGTATTAATACTTAAACTATTTTTTGAACTATTACTATCTTTATCTTTAAATTCTGAGTTTTTATTTACATTTACTACTACTAAAATTACTATTAATATAACTACAATTAGTAATAAGAAATAAAATAACAATTTTCTTATATCTTTACTATTATTGTTATTTGTTGTTCCTTGAGTATCATTATCTTTTTTTGAGACTTTCATTTTTCCTCCTCTTTGTATAAGATACTTACACAATCTTCTTATAATTTCATAGTATATATTTTAATATTATATATTCCAAGAAAGGAGAAAATCATTTACTCCTTTCTTATTTACTGCTAAATATTATGCTTATTGTAACTTTTTTTTGTAATTTATATAAATTTGTCATATCGCTAGCTACTAAATTATAATGCCCCATTAATAAATATATGTTTATTAAATGCTTAGTTTTTACTTCTTTTCTAATTTAACAGTTTGATTATTGTTACTATACTTTAATTGATAACCATCAGGTACATTTACAGTAAGGTTATTATAAATTGTTAATCCACCAGAACTGATATATCCATCATAGAAGTTGAATACTCCTCCTTCATATGTAACACCATCAGTTATTTCTGGATAGTTAGTTACAGTTTTACCATTACCAATATTTAAAGTTCCTTTTTCTAAATATATTCCTTCTACAGATCCACTACCTCCAGCTATATTACAAATTCCATTTCTTACCATTATAGATTTTCCTCCGTGATCATCACCAGAAAGCTTTACACCATCTATATTTAAAATTATAGATTTGTTAGAACCATTTATAATGGAATGTCTATAATCATTTATTACTTGATAACATGTTCCGCCTATCATAGTACATTCTCCCTCATTTTTTATATAGCCATTTACATTACTATTTGTTATTTTTATTTTACCAGAATTATTTATTGCTTCTGTATTACCATCAATGTATGAGCCCCTTATTTTTTCACAATTAATTATTTCCATTTCTCCCAAATTTTTTATATGTTCCGTACTATGATTAGAGTCTCCTTTATATACATTAACATTATTTAAAATAACTTTACCAGAATTTATAAGTGTTGTAGTTCCCAAATTTATATCAGATTCTCCTTTAATTTTCCCATTATACATATAAACACTAGCGCCTTCCTTAATTTCTATCGTATCATCATATATTCCCTTATTTGATAATGTATGTCCATTTAAATCAATACTGATATTCTTATTACTAGGTATTGTTAAAGCAGCAGAATAAGTACTAACATCCCTATCATTAATTTTAGGCATTACTATATCTGCAAAAAATATAAGTTTATCACCATTTTCGGAATCACTAACAGCTAAATTTAAGTCAGTTCCAGAATATCCTACACCTTGAGTAATATTATATATGTCACTATTTGAAGATTTCAAAAATGCTGTTTTGTTATCATTAGTATACACCACACTATATCCACTTGGTGTTGAAGTTACACTTCCAATTATTGGAAAGGCTTTACCAGTTATAATTCCATCATAGAAATTAAATGTTGCATCATTTTGTATTTCTCCGGTAAATAATAGGAGATGATATACTTACATTTCCATCATTTTTTCCTAAATTAAGTGTTGAGCCAGATTGTACATTTATTCCTCCTGATACAGTTCCACCTGTTATATCTATACTTCCATTATTAGTTGATTCAATGCCAGTGCAATCTCCAAAATCTGACCTAACAGCCCCGCCTTGTACAACTACACTTCCGCCGTTATTTATTATACCATTTTGATCTCCAACTAAATCTCCAGATTTTACAACTACACTTCCACCATTATTTTGTACACCAAATGTATTATCTTTACCTATCTGTGCATTTACTGTACCATTACCACTCATTTCAAATTTTCCAAGATTAATTATAGATTCATATGCAGCTATTTGACCACCTGATATATTTAGTATTGATGCACTAGTAGCATTATACACCCCTATAATATTTGTACTTGTGCTCGTTTGTCTTATTGCCCCACCTGTTACATTTACTGTTCCAGTGTTATATACTTGTGAAGTAATTAAACCACTTTCTAAATTTAAAGTTCCTACATTTTGTATTGCCTTACTTCCACTAGAAGATATAGTTAATATGCTATCATCAGATGAACTTTCCACATATAACTCACCATTATTTATTATTGTTGCCTTACTAGTATTTGTACAATTTAAAGTATATGACGCATCTGAGCTAAAATATATTGTTTTCCCAGTAGATATTTCAATTGGTTTATCAATTTCAGTACTTTTTAATAGCCTTAATTGGTTACCACTTGCAGCCTCTTTAAAAGCTGTATGTACATCTACATACTTCTTAGATTTTGACACATTCTCTATAACTGGTTCTCCTTTTACAAGTATTGCCTTTTCAATATTATTATTTGTTGTTTTTTGGATAATATATTCATCTGGTACACTTGTTACTTCACCTGAAATTGCAGTTTTACCACTTATAACACCGTCATAGAAATTAAATGTTCCTGAACTTATATTTACGCCATATGTACTTCCTGACACTATAGGATTAGTAGTGCTTACTGTATTGTCATTTGTTCCTAAATTCAATGTTCCATAAATATTGTTTATACCATTACTACTTATAGTTCCTCCTGTAACATTAATAATTGCTGATGATGAATTATTAGCAATACCATCTACATATCCGTCATTAACATTTAAAGTACCAGTATTTGATATAGGTATAGTAGTTTGCGATGATATTTCAGCTGCACTTTTTATTGTTAATGTTCCTGCATTTACTATTGTATTCTTATTTGATGATGCATTAGAAACTGTTAAGGCGCTCAAAGTCAAATTTCCATTATTACTAATTGAATTTCCATTTGTACCATATATTCCGCCCCTCTGTACTTCCACCATTTATTGTTACTATTGCACCAGAAGATACTGTTACAGTAGGTTGAGTACTACTTGTATTTTTTATAATATAACTATCTAGTAATAATGTAAATTCTGATTTTAATGTAACCACTGCATCTATATCATTTTTCAAAATTATTCTTTGATTTTTTGATACTTCATTTACTGCCGTTTGTAAATTGCTATAATACTTACCACTATCTAAATTTTGAGCAACAGTCAACGCAGTTATTCCATTTCCTGCTAGCGTCTTATTACCTACTTGTGTAACATTTCCTGCCGCATCATATACACTTCCACTATAACTTGTTGTAGCAAGTACACCTTCATCAGTTGATGATATCGTATATGTATATGTTATTTTATTTGAACTTACACTTGAAAAGTTTGCTGTCCTTTCTGTTCCTGTTCCAAATTTTATTTTTAATACTGGGACTGTACTACTTGTTAGTGTAGCCTTTCCACTTCCATATACATTTTCACTATACTCTGCTACTATTGTAACTGTTTGCCCACTTGCATACGTACCTGAACTTGGCGATGTTACTTTTATATTATTTAGTACCGGTGGTGTTCTATCTATTGTTACTGATTTTGTTGCTGCTGTATTGCTATTTCCTACTGAGTCTGTACAACATCCTGATGGCACTGTTACTGTTTGTGTGCAACTTCCACTATTTGTTACTACTAATTCATATTCCCCATTTCCTAAATATAAAAATGTTCCTACTGTTCCAAATGTTACTTCTGTTCCATTTGCTACTAGTATATCTCCGGACTCAAATCCTTTTACATCTTCGCTAAATTTAAATGTATATCTTATACTACTTGCATTTGTTGGATTTGACCTTGGACTTGCTGTTATACTTACTGTTGGACTAGTTCTATCTATTGTTATTGATTTTGTTGATGCTGTATTACTATTTCCTGCTGAGTCTGTACAACATCCTGATGGCACTGTTACTGTTTGTGTACAACTTCCACTATTTGTTACTACTAATGTGTATTCTTTTGCACTTACTGTTTTAAATGTTCCTTTTGTTCCATTTGATACTGATATATCTTTTTCTTCAAATCCTACCACATCTTCGCTAAATTTAAATGTATATGTTATGCTACTTGCATTTGTTAAATCACCTTTATCTGATAATATCTCTAAAGTAGGTGATACCCTATCTATTATTACATGTTTTTCTGCTTTTTCATTTGGATTCCCCGCCAAATCCGTACAAACATTTTTAGATATTAAAATTTGTTGGAAAGTTGCACCAGGACTATAGGCAACTACGGTATATACTCTACCACTACCGCTAAAGCTAATAATCATTCCAACGTTTTTATCAGTAAGAATTCTAACACCTGAAGCAGAAAAATTTTTTACATCTTCGCTAAATTCTATTGTATATGTAATTGTTTCTTTATTTGTTATGTCTGTAACATCTGCCGTAATTTTAGCTGTAGGATTAGTTCTATCAATTTCTACAACTTTACTTTCTTCTTCATTTTCATTTCCTACTAAGTCTGTACAACATCCTGATGGTACTGTTACTGTTTGTGTACAACTTCCACTATTTGTTACTACTGCTGTATATGTTTTTGCATCAACTCTAATAAATGCCCCTACTTCTCCATTTGTTACCTGTATATCTTCTTTTTCAAATCCTTTTACGGACTCACTGAATTTAAATGTATATGTTATGCTACTTGCATTTGTTAAATCACCTTTATCTGATGATATTTTTAAAGTAGGTGGTATTATATCAACTTCATTATTTCCATTTCCGTTTCCTGTATTTATTTTGACTACTTTAGAATATTTTTTTCCACCAATTTCGTCTTTTAAGCTAATTTCAATTTTTACATCATACATTGTATTGTTTTCTAAATCTAATAAGTTGTATGTTTCATACTTTTTATCCTCACTGTCTTTAAAATTTAGAACACCATTATATGTATAACTATCGTCAGGATCAGCACTTTTCTTTAAGTATATCTCTGAATTTTTTATATTTTCTTTTGAAGCCTGTTTTCCATAAATACTTACATCTATACTTGCTGATTCCATCCCCAAAGTTTTTACTTTAGCTCTTATTCCAAATTCTACTGCTTGAACGCCAATTTCTTCCAACCATTGCTTTTTTTTCTCACTTTCACCCGTAAAAACTAATTTTCCATCCACTACTAATAATTCTTCTGCATATTTATCAGACATACTAGGTATTATATCTTGAATATTTTTAGCGGTAATTTCTGTATTTTGTTCAGCATAGTCCTTATCAGCTTGAAGTGATTTTGAATAATACTCTTCATCTTGCAAGGTCTGTTCAGAATGATATGATGTTAATTCATCCCTAAAAGAATCTATATCACTTAAAAATACTGTTTTGTTTGTATTATCAAATATACCACTTCTAATTGTAGTCAAAACTACAGCAGATGCCAATATTATTAATACTGCAATTATTATTATTAAAGCAATTAAGCTTATACCACTTCTATTTTTAAAACTCATTTTATTATGTACATATTTTTCCATTTTAATATCACCTATATATTTTTTATATTATTATATCCCATATTAAAACTTATTCCAATATTTTTCCATAAAATTTTTATAAAAAAATGTGAGGATTTTTCAAAATTATTCCCCACATTAAATTATATTATTTAGTATTCTCCACTCTTGTAACTTCCATATCATATGAATTTACAAAATCAAATTTTACTGTACTTGAAAAGTAGTATGATTCATTAGGCTCTAGTGCAGGAATAATATCACCTAAGGCTAATACAACATTTCCATCTTTATCTTTAAATTTTATATCTAAATTAAATTCATTTTGCTTTTCATTTGTTGTATTAATAAGTTGTGCTGAAATAATCCCTACTTCTTGTTCTTTTGTTAAAGAAACATTTGTAAATTTTATACCATTTAAATCTCTTTCTTTTGTTACATTATTATTTGTATTTATCTCAATTCCATTCTCAATTTTAGTATTCTTCCTAGAAGACTGAGAAGTGTTATCTCTATTTTTTCCTAATAATAAGAATATTATGATTGCTACTAATATAACTATTATTATAGCTAAAAGAATTGTCACATTTTTATAGTCTGAAAAAAAGTTAATAGATTTAGATTTTTTATTTACCTTTTTATTGGTTCTTGTACTTTTTTTCTCCTTAACCTCTTTTAAATTTTCATTACTATTTTTTTCCAAAATATATCATCTCCTTTTATTTATTATATCAAAGAAAAGTTATATTTAAACTTTTCTCTGATATTTTATTATTTTGTTAACCTTAAGTATTTATAATCACCACTTGTATAGTTATCTAAATTATATCCTGATCTTTTATTATCGATATATGATTCAGAATTTATTGCAGCAGTTTTACCTTTTATAACACCATTATATAAACTTATTATAGAAGATGAACCGGCAGAATATATACCATATGTACCTCCAGTTATAATTGGAGTTGAATTATCAAGTTCAATACTACTATCTCCTATATTAAGCTTACTACTTGAATTATTAGTAATATATACACCTCTTCCATTTTCTGAAATAATATTACCCTTTTTAACATTTGTTGTTGCAGATGTTACACCAAGTGCAGAAATACTTTCACTAGTTCCATTTGTTTTTATTGTTCCTCCATTCATATTTAGAGTTGTTCCACTTGTTAAGTCTACACCATATGATGAATTTCCAGTTATAGTCCCACTATTTAAATCCAATATTCCTGTATACATATATACACCCTCAGTACCACCTGTAATATTTGAGTTATTTTGTATTTCCAACTTTTTAGAACTTGATGAATTATTATATATAGCATAATTACTTGCGGTAGTTTCTACATTACAGTTATCAATTACCATATGGCCACCATTATATATTGCACGATAACCAGAACTTAAAATTTTACCAGAGTTATTCATACTTTTAATCGTCAAATCTCCTGAACTTGAGTTATTTAAAACATATGCACTAGTTGATGTAGAAGATAGTGTGTACTTATTCATATTTAAATTAAGAGCTTTTGTTATACTTATTGCACTTGAAACACTAGTATCACTTTGCATAGATACGGTGTTTCCAGCTAAAGCATTAGAAATAGCTGTTACAAGAGATGTATACGTTGTACCAGTTGTTTCATTAATTGCTGTAACAGAGTTTGGAATAAGTTTTGCACTTGTACCATTAGCAAAATATCCCACTTTATATCCACTTGGTGTATCACTTACATTTGCTACTATAGTTTCTTTTCCTCCAGATATAATACCATCATAAAAATTGAATGAACAATTCTCACTTTCTCTTAAAAGAACTCCATATATACCTGCTGTTATAGTTGGAGAAGAAGATGAAATGCTACTATCATTCTTTCCTAAAGTAATCTCTGAGTCATCAACATAATACCTAAATATACCATTACCGTATGGTACATTTATTTCGCCGCCTGTAATATTTACATAACAATTACTATTATTCCAAATCCAAATTCCCGAATTCCAAGTTGCATCATAAGCAGACTCATATTCAAATGTTGGTTTAAAGCTATTATTTATTATTCCTCCACTCATATTAAATGTTACACTATTATTAAGACCATTATTAATACAAACACACTCACCGCCATACTCTTCAGTCCAAGCTTTTGTTAATTGAATTGTGCCTCCACTCATATCACAGGTTCCATACGTTAAATCAATAATATACGCTGCTCCTTCAATAGTACCACCCTCTATACTAATTGTTGATCCTGATGAATTATTTTCTATTCCCTGACAATACGCTTTAATTTCTCCACCTTTTATAGTGAAGTTTCCATAATTTGATACAATTCCTCTTGTTTCAGTATTTTGCATACTTCCACTGTTCATTACAAAATCTCCAGAATTTTTTACGGCATGTTTACCAGTTATAGTAGCCGTTTCAAATGTCAAAGTACTATCATTTTTTATAGGATAATATGTTGAACCAGTTATCTTTCCATTACCAGTTATTTTCAAAGTTCCACTATTTAAAATTGTATATACTGTAGAACTTGATGATGTGGCAGTAGAAGTGCTATTTGTATTTTCCAATGTAAATCCATTAGTGTCTAATATTATATTATCATCTGATTTTATTTCTACTAATTGATTAGTAGTTGATTTACTAATACTTTTTAATAATTTTAATGTATTTCCACTTGACGCAGAATCTACAGCTACCTGTATATCTTCATAATTTTTGTTTAAAGATGTATTGGTTACAACTGCACTATTTGATAATTTAGCTGTTTTATTGCTATTTGAATACACAACATTATATGTACCTGATGCTTTAGTTGGAAGATTATCAACATTTAATGACAATGTTGCTCCTCCTGTTATAACACCGTCATAGAAATTAAATGTTCCTGTAGCTGGGAAATTTGTTGCTCCACTTGTAGTGGTAATTTCTGGACTAGTTGTGCTAACCGTAGAATCATCTGTACCTAAAGTTAATACATCTTCTGCAGTAGTTGTTCCACTTTTCCAAATTCCATACTTTCCTGTTACTTTTCCACCAGTTAATGTGATTTTTCCATTAACATATTCTATTGCATCATCAGCTTTTGAATTTACCAGTCCACTACTCATAGCTAAAGTTCCACTAACTAATCTAATTCCATCTCCGCTTGTAACTGTTCCTCCTGCTATATTTATTGTTCCAGCAGTATTAAGAATTCCATATTTTGCTGCAGTACTTGGGCCTTCTATAGTAGCAGTTGAATTTAAATTTAACGTACCTGTATTATTTACGACACTATACCCTGTACTAACTATCTTCCCTGTTCCAGATATAGTTAATGTTCCAGCATTTGAAATAACATACGAACTTGTAGAATTTGATGTTATAGTATAACCATTTGAGTTTAAATTAATTGTTTTTCCACTAGGTATTGATATTTGAGTAGAATATGTAAAACTCTTTTTTAACTGTATTGTATTTCCACTTGATGCAGAATCTATAGCTACCTGTATATCTCCATAATTTTTATTCAAAGTTGTATTAGTTGCCACTACATTATATGATGCATCTAAACTTGCTATTGTATTATTTTTACTATATATCACTTCATATCCACTTGGTTTAGAATCAACATTTACTCCTTGTATTGCACCTGAATTTGACCCAGTTATAATGCCATCGTAAAAATTGAATACAGAATTTGTGCCACTACTATATACTCCATATTTACTACCAGTAACTTTAGGCAATTGACTAATTGTATTATCATTTGTACCAAGAGTTAACTGATTATTAGTAGAATTTTCTACATATATTCCAGACCCTGAATCCGCTTGTATATTTCCACTTGTTATAACTGCTCTAGTACTAGAAGACATATACAACGCATAACTTCCACTTATTGACTTTACAATTCCACCACTCATAGTTAACTTGTTATTAGATCCGCTAGTTAGATTAATACCATAGCTCGTACTTCCAGTTACTGTACCGCTTACTAGATTAATACCACCATAGTAAACGTATATTCCAGTTGTTCCAGATACACTAGCATTATTTTTTATATTTACAATAGTAGTTGCTGCCTCAGCTGAAGTTGCATGTATCTCTACTCCATATTTTGTATCTGACGATACTTGGCACTCACTTAATGTTAATTCTTTAGAAGTATGATATATAGCTGTATTGCTAGTACTTGCTATTTTTCCTGTTCCAGATATAGTCAATGCAATACTATTTTCTAAGGCATATGTAGAACTTGATGATATTTCGAAGCTATTTGTATCTATTGCAAGAGTATTAAGATCTTTACTTGAATTTCTTGTAGCTGCAACTTTTAGACTTTCACTTAATTGGATGTTCTTTAATATCTTTAATGCATTTCCACTTGATGCAGAATCTATAGCAACTTGTAAATTATCATAATTCTTATTTAAAGTTGTATTAGTTGCAACAATCTCAGTATTTTTCCCTAATTTAGCTGTTTTATTATAATTTGAATATATTACACTATAATTAGTTGGTGTAGAATTTACTGTTCCATAAATTGCACTAGATTCTCCACTTATAACTCCATCATAAAAATTAAATGTTCCTGCCTCTTTATATACTCCGTAATTTTTTCCACTAATAGTAGGCGATGTAGTACTTACTGTGCTATCAGTATTATTTCCAATATTTAACGTACCGAACTTTAAGTATACACCATTGCCGCTTGTACTTTCCACATCTCCGCTAATAATATTTGTAGTAGCAGATGAAGCATTACTATATATTCCTGAAGTTGCCCCCGTTATACTACCACCATTTAAATTAACAGTTCCAGTATTTAATATTCCATGCCATGAATCAGCATTTATACTTACTCTAATATCAATTGTACCAGAGTTTATTATTCCGTACTTACCAGTTATACCACTTCCTCCTGATGCACTATTTGTTAATGTTAAATTTTTAGTATTATTTATAACGTAATCTGTAATCGATGATGATAATATAGAAGCATTAAAATCTAATGTTATATCTTTATCTATGTCTAATGTCTCAGATAATGTTATATCTTCTAACATTTTTATTATATCACCATCTGTAGCACTGTTTACTGCCGTAGGTAAATCTAAATATCCTATATTTTTGGTAATATTCTTTACTACTGCAATTCCTAAACTTGCCACTTTTTTACCATTTTCTGTATAGTATATAACATCATAATTTGTTGGTGTGGTACTAACTATTCCTGAAATTGCAATATTATTTTCATAGAATAACTTACCATCATAAAAATTAAATGTACCGTTATTTACTATTGGAAGTCTAGCAGTTATTTTAGGAGTCTCTGTGCTTATGTTGTCATCATTTATTCCTAGAGTTAAAGTTGCACCACTATTATTTCTTATAGCTGTTGCCATTATACAGTCTATATTTACACCATCAACTAATGCTAAACTTCCACTAGAATTTTCTATTGCTTCGTATTCATCAGTAGAAAGTTGTGAATTACTTAGAGTTAAGTTTCCATTATTTTTTATAAGTAATCCACCTGATAATTTTGCATTTTTTAGTACTGTTGTTCCACTAGAAGTTATTATATATTCTTCATTATCTGTACTTAAAGTACTATTAGTAATACTTATGTTATTTAAATCTAATACTATGTTTTTGTTACTTCCTATGTTAATATTTTTATCTACTGCTTTAGAAGACAACAGTTGTATTTCATTTCCATTAGAAGATTGATCTATTGCATCTTGTAATTTTATGTAATACTTTTGGGTTGTTTTATTAATCGCACCTGTTAATGCTGTTATATTATTTCCAGTTAATGTCTTATTACTTACTTGTGTAACATTTCCTAACTCATCATATACACTTCCACTATAACTTGTTGTAGCAAGTACACCTTCATCAGTTGATGATATCGTATATGTATATGTTATTTTATTTGAACTTACGCTTGAAAAGTTTGTTATTCTTTCTGTTCCTGTTCCAAATTTTATTTTTAATACTGGTGCTGTACTACTTGTTAGTGTAGCCTTTCCACTTCCATATACATTTTCACTATACTCTGCTACTATTGTAACTTTTTGCCCACTTGCATACGTACCTGAACTTGGCGATGTTACTTTTATATTATTTAGTACCGGTGGAGTTGTATCTGCCTCTATTTTATACCCACCAATTTTCATACTACTTAATATTAATTCATTTCCTAAAGAATCATACACTTTTCCATTATATGAACTTGAAGTAAGTAATCCATTATCTCCTGATTGTATAGTGTACGAATACATTATCTCTTTTTCACTTACACTTGAAAAACTTGTTTCTCTTTCAGAGCCATTTCCAAATCTTATTTTTAACTTAGGTGCATTAGATGATGTTACTTTAGATTTATTACTATTTGCATATATATTTTTATCATAAGCAACTTTTATATCTACTTTTTGCCCTGCTTTATATTTACCATCCACTGGGGATGCCACAATTATATTTGATATAGTTGGAGATATTTTATCTATATTTAACTTGTAAGTTGCACCAGTATTTTGGTTTCCATTTCCATCTGTACATACATCACTAGGTACTTCTACAATTTGAACACCACTTGCTCCATCTGTTACTAGTAACGTATATTCACTTGAGCTTACTTTACTAAAAGTTCCTTTTATTCCATTTGTTACATTTATATCATCTTTTTCAAAGCCTTGCACATCTTTGTTAAATTTAAACGTATACAATATTTCATTAGATGATGTAGGATTTGTTTTATCTATAGTAATCCTACAAAGAACATTTTTAGTATATGTAACTGTTTCAATACCTGATGTATTTCCAGCATTATCAATTGCAATAGCACACACTGTTGCCACTTCTTTTGGAATTTTTAATTCTATTTGATTATCTACAATATCATTTGCCTCTAGCACTTTAGCTTTTTTTTCCATATATTGATTATCAAAACTTTCCAATGAGCTGTAATAATTTTGTACATTGGAATTTGTATCAAATTTTTGTAAATAGTCATAACGAACTTCTTTTACTCCACTACTATTATCAAAAACCTTAAACCTTAATACCTTCATATTATCATACATAGCATCACTTACAAAACTAAAATTAGGTGCTATTGGATCATAGTTACTAACATTACAAATTTCTTCAGCAATGATATTACTGTTGTTAGTATCTTTTATTACAGCCTTTACTATCTTTTCTGTTGAACTATTAAACTTATCAATCTCATCTTCAGATATAGTATTTTCAAGGCTTTCATTTAACTGTTCTAAATTATTAAATACTATATTTATATACCCATCATCTGATCTTTTTACTTTCTTTCCTGATGTTATATTTGAAAAATATAATTCTAAAATATGCTCTGGTTTAAGAGTAGCATTAATATTTATTCCTAACTTGTTGGTATTAGTACTTGTATCATTTGTCATCTTCAAAGTAGCACCCTCAGATATTCCAATACTTGAATTACTATCAGAGTTATTAATTTCTACAATTTTATCATTTATTCTTGAAGTTATTGAATAATAAATATTATCGTCCTGTTTAAATCCATTTAAGTCATATACATTAAAATTTGGATATGAATAAATTAGATTATTTAGTTTTGAAGTATCTCCCTCAATATCCATTTGAGATATATCCAATTTGTATAAATTTGAAGATGAATCTCCATTTAATTCTAATTCCTTTTCAAATACATTATAATTTTCTACTACTTCTTTTACCTCATCTTTACTCATCTCTTCACTTTGAGGTAAAGCATTTGTAGATATATAATACGAATTTAATGCATCTTCTAACTGAGATATTTGATTTGTAAATTTACTAAGATTTGCCTCTTTAATATTGTTTCCAATAGAAAATACAACAGCAGACACTATTATAAGTGTTACAATAATTGTTATTATTAAAACGATTAAACTAATTCCAAATTTTTTCTTTGCTTGCATCAAAAAATTCCCCTTTATTTACATATATCTACGCCATATAAAACTACGCTTTCATATAAATTATTTTTAACGACATTTTCAATTTTATTTTATAATTTTTGTATACTTTTTTCAAGTCTTTTTAAGTATGTTTTTTATTTTATTATAAGAAAAAAATGTGCAATATTAAAAATATTACACATTAAGATAATTTATCACTTCTCATCTATTTCATACAACATCTTATACTCACTACTGCTATTTATTAATTCTTCATGAGTTCCTGTTTTTATAATTTTATGATCATGTATTAACAATATATTATCTGAATCAACTATTGTACTTAATCTATGTGCAACTATAACAATAGTATGATCCTTTGAGAGGTCTTTAATTACTTTTTTTATCTTTCTTTGATTTCTATTATCTAATGCACTTGTAGCTTCATCTAATAATATAATTTTTGATTTTTTTATTAATGCCCTAGCAATCGCAATTCTTTGCTTTTGTCCACCACTTAATATAGTTCCATTTTCTCCAACCATTGTATCATATCCATCTTCCATTTTAATTATATCCTCATGGATTTGTGCTTTTTTACATGCTTCAATTATTTCTTCATCTGTTGCAGAAATCTTTGCAAGCTTAATATTTTCCTTAATAGTCAGGTTAAAAATATATGGTGCTTGTGATACAACTGATATACTATTTCTTATAGTTTTTTCCGATAATTCATTAATATCTACACTATCAATAAATATTTTTCCCTTATTTACCTTATAATTTTTTTCTATAAGTTTTAATATGGTTGATTTTCCTTCTCCACTTTTTCCAACTATTGCAACCATTGTATTAGGTTCTATTTCAAGATTTAAGTTTTCAAACAATTTTTTCTTATTATAGTGAAAATTAACATTTTCAAACTTTATTTTTCCTTCTATATTATCAATTTCTACATCTCCATAAGTTTCCTTGCTAAAAGAACTATAATTAATTATATCAAAAACTCTAACTGCAGATACCTTACCATCAGCAGTTTTTTCTCTTAATTCTGCTATATAATCTATAAGTGTTAATACTTTATTTTTATATAGAAATATTATTAAGAATGAACTAACCTGTAATTTATTATTTAATATTAAATAAACACATAATACCACAAACATAAAGTCCAATATATGTTGAAAACTTTTTATCCATCTATTCCATGTTCTTCTAGTATCAATTCTTTTTATATTACAATTTATAACATCTTTTTGATTTGTATTTATTTTCTTTAATAGTACATCTCTCAAATTTAAATTTTGGATTTCTCTTATTCCTCTTATAACATCTGTATATATCCCTATTACTTCTTCATCCTTGGTTTTATATTTAGAATTTGCATCCTTATAATAAAATAATTTTTTTGAAGTCAAAATATATGTTAAAATTATGTTTATGATTAGAAACATACCTAAATATACATTCAAATAAAGTACATATGCTATAAAGCTTAAATTTAAAATAATACCTGATAAATCATCTGTAACATAATCAAATAATTCTGATAATTCAGATGTATCTTTATTTAATCTGGAAATAAAAATTCCTGAATTGGTGTTATCAAAATTTTCTAATTCAAAATTTGATATACTTTCCATCATATCGTGTTTTAAATCAAAATTTACCTTTCCATTTAGCTTTAATACAGCCCTTGACCATAAATTTGTTATTAATTCAATAACAATTCTAAGTACCATTAAGAAAATAGCTACTTTTATAATATTGCCCTTATTAAATTCTTCAAAATAACCTAACATTTTTCCTTCATATATAGGAGAAAGTAAAGAAATTATAGCATATACAAAACTTAAGAAAACAACTGCAATACATAAAAACTTATATTTTTTGTAATATTTAAGTAGATTTATTAAACTCCTTGTATCCCTTTTCATATTTTTCCCTTCAACAATAAAATCTCTATATCGCTTATATTTTAGCATTCTTTTTATTAGTTTTCAATAGCAGTAAAAACTTTTTCATATATTTTCAAAAAAACTATTGACAAATATTACAAAATTGAATATAATAATAATGTAATTGATGCGGGTGTAGTTCAATGGTAGAATTCCAGCCTTCCAAGCTGGCTGTGTGGGTCCGATTCCCATCACCCGCTCCATTTGAAATCAACTTACGGACTTAATTGTTCGTAAGTTTTTATTTTATATAAAACTTAAAAAGTTCTCTTATCACAGAAAGGAGGACTTTTTTCATGCTTGAATTTAAAGTAATTGAAAAACTAAAACCTAATAAAGATTTAACCGACATCTTAAAAGACTTTAAATATAAGGTTAAATTAGGACAAATTAAAACTATTATACACACCAATTTAAAAGTAATAACACCTACTGA
>CAKOYA010000020.1 GCA_934130325.1 uncultured Clostridia bacterium | reverse complement strand
TTTTTAAATTCATCTCCATTTACTTAGTCTCTGCCTTTTTTAGAATTTTTTACCCCAACTATTGACAAAGAACCAAAATTTTTCACTCATTTTTTGTACAAAAAACAAATATATCAATATTTTAAAGTTCTAACAAAATATTGATAGTATCTTTTTTAATGGATTTTTACTTTTATTATAAACAGTTGGTAAAATTGTATTGTTTCCAAACACGTTGTAATTTTCAGAAAGTTTCATAACCTTACAAGATATTTCACCGTTTATTTTTTGGTATACATTAATAATTTTGAAATTGTCGTTATTTTGAACAACAACAAAATCATTCCCATCAATATTGCTAATATATACATTCTCTGTTTTTAAATTTATAAATTCTGTAAATTTAGTTTTTAGTTTTGTATAAATTTTTTCTATATAACTAACGTCAAACAGAGCAGAAGGGGTGTTCATTATATAACTAAAGTTATATCCTTTATATAATACATAATTGTCTTTAAGTTCTTTTATTTTATAATTTAAATTATATACTTTAACAAAATTAACAAAACTTTTATCAAGTGTTATTGCAACAAGCATAGAGTCTTGGTCAATTAAATCACTATAGTTGATTTTAGAAAAACAAATACTTTTGTATATTTTAGAGTATTTATCACTAGATAATACTTCATTTGCAATAGTATATTTAACCTTTTCAATTATATTAGTAGAAGTTGTTTCAATAGTATTTAAAATTTTATGAGATATAGTATCATAAATCTTTTCTTCTAATTCTTGATTCGATAAAATTAAAAGTTTACTTAAACTTTTTAATTTTATAGCGTAATCTATAGTAGAAAAATTAATTTCATTATTAATTAGTGTTTTGACAAGTAAATCTTGTATTTTAATAATGTTAGTGTTTATAGAATCTTCTAATTTCACTATTTGCTCTGCAAGACTATTTTCTATCTCTTTAAATATATCATTTTCAGTATCATTATTAGTAAAGGCTTCTAAGGCCTTTCTTATACTTGATTTGATTTTTTCTTGTTCTTTTAGTAATTTAGTAGTACTAAGATTTTTTATATTTGATTTTCTAATATTTAAATAGTTTTCATTTAAATTTGTATTTAGAAAAATTAATTTATTATAGTTTGAATAATTTCTACTAACGGTGTCAAATAAATCTAGTAGTGTGGAAGAGTCGGTAAATTTATTCTTTTCAAAAAATTTATTTAAGTACTTTTCAGGGTTAATGAACAGGTTAATATAAAAATTTTCTTCAGAAACATTTAAAATGTAACAAATTTGGCTGAAAATTCTACCTTCTAGAAAGTAAATATCATTTTGTTCTAAAAGATTTTTACCTATAAAGTTATTTTTGTAGGTTTTATATGATGGAGAAATTTCAAGAGTAGTGGGTAATGTATATAGTAATCTGCAAGCAAGATTAGAAATAATTGCCCTATTTATAGCAAAATTTTTATATATTATCTTATAATTGTTTTTGGATATATGAGATGATGAATATCCTGTTATATATGAATTCTTTGAAAGTTCATTTGTTGTTATAGCATAAAGTAATCTTAAATAAATAGACTCTATATTATTTATATCCTTTATATATAATTCTTTTTTTACTGCATCATAATATCCTGTTTTGTAATCTATAATTGAGGTGTTTCCAAATATTACTACATCTACGTTATAGTATAGATTTTTTTGTAATGTTTTGATTTGTCTCCTAGAAATATATCCAAAAGAATATAATTTATTGAAAATTTCATAAACTATATTCATAAAATTATCATCAAGGTTACATTTTTCCTTTAACTTTTCTAAATAGTTCATTATATTTTTATCCTCCGTATAAGTATAACATGGCACACATGTGCATCTATACACTTATATATTGTATAATAAATAAAAAAAATATACAAGAGTTTTTTAGCTTCATTGTGATATTTTAGCAAAATAAAAGTGAGAGGATTTTAATCATCTCACTTATTACGTCTATTTTTTTATATAATCTTTCTTTGTTATTTGTTTTTCTCGGGCAATAGCTAATGAATTGTCTGGAACACTTTCAGTTATTGTGGAACCAGCACCAACAATTGAATTTTCTCCAATAGTAACTGGTGCAAGTAAGGCACAGTTACATCCTATGAAAGCATTATCTTTAATTGTTGTTCTATTTTTTTCCCATTTAGTGTTCATGTTTGCAGTTATAACACCACAGGCAATTTCTACATTTTTACCAATATCAGCATCACCAGTATAAATAAGGTGAGGTATTTTTGTATTTTCACCAACATTTACATTTTTTGTTTCTGCAAAGCTACCAACATTTACATTTTCTGATAAGTTAGTCTTAGGTCTTATATGGGCAAATGGACCTATTTTACAATTATTTGAAATTGTGCTCTCACAAACTTTACTAGTTTCAACTATAACATTATTACCAATATTTGAAGAAATAATGTGTGAATTTGGTCCTATAACACAATTTTCACCTATTATAGTATTTCCTTGAATATGTGTTCCAGGATATATAATAGTATCTTTGCCAATCTCAGCATTTAAGCTTATATATGTATTACTTGGATCAATTAGAGTAACACCGTTATGCATATGTTGTTTTCTTGTTTTATCAAGTAGGGTAGAAGTAGCAATAGATAGTTCTTCTCTAGAATTAATACCCTGATATTCAGAAATATCTGCTATAGCATAAACGCCAAAATTATATCCCATATTTTTAATATGATATGGAACATCTGTTATGTAGTATTCATTTTGTGCATTATTATCATCCAACTTGTCGAATGACTCTTTTAAAAGATTACCTTTAAAACAGTATACTCCAATATTTATTTCGTTAATTCTTTCTTCCTCTTCATTACAATCTTTTCTCTCAACAATACCATTTAAATTTCCATTATTATCACGTATAATTCTACCAAGTGAACCAGGATTATCAATTATAGCTGATAATACAGCACCGCCATAGTTTCCTTGTTTACAAAACGAAATTAGGGAACTAATAGTTTGAGAAGATATAAGTGGTTGGTCACCGTTTATAACTAAAACATAGTCATCATCATCAATAAAATCTCTAGCTTGCATTGCTGCATGTCCTGTGCCAAGTTGACTTTCTTGTAAAAGACACTTAACGTTAGCTCTAGATTTTAAATGATTTTCTACCATTTCATGTTTATGACCTACAATAACGAAAGTATCATCTATTTTAGCATCTTCACATGCATCACAAACATAGTCAATAATGCATTTATCATATATTTTATGTAGAACTTTTGGAAGTTCCGATTTCATTCTTGTACCTTTTCCTCCAGCAAGAACAATAGCTTTTATATTTGACATATAATCATCTCCTAAATATTTGTGAAAAGAATTCACACTCGAGGTTATTGTAACATAATTTTTTTGATATGTAAATATTAAAAATAGCAAAATTTGCTAAAATTGTGTAAAAAAGTCACTACTAAGAAATAGCGACTTTTAAATTACGAATATATATACTAATCTTGGTTATTCATTTGTACTTAAATTAGTATCTAAATTTTCAACAGTTAATGTATCCAAGTAAAATTCATTTTCATCTGATACGGGTAATGCCTCAACTTTTTTTAGTTTTCTTTCTATGGTTCTTGTCTTTTTAGAAGCAAGTTCCATAGTTGAAGAAATTTCCATTAGTTTTTTATTTGTCTTATCAAGTATATCACCAAATTTAGAAAATTCAGTTTTTACCATTCCTAGTAATTGCCAAACTTCACTTGTTCTTTTTTCTATAGCTAAAGTCCTAAATCCCATTTGCAAACTATTAAGTAACGCAACAAATGTGGTAGGACCTGATATTACAATTCTATACTTTTGAGATATAAACTCGCAAAGGCCAGTATTTTTTAGCACCTCGCAGTATAAACTTTCAGTTGGTAAAAACATTATTGCAAAATCTGTAGTGTACGGAGATTCTATGTATTTTTCGCATATATCTTTAGCAAATGATTTGATTGAATTTTCAAGTTTCTTTTTGTATTCATTAATTAAAGAAACATCTCCTAAATCTTCTGCATCTACAAGTTTAGAATAGTCCTCAATAGGAAATTTTGAATCAACTGGTAGCCAAACAAATTCATTATCATTTCTACCTGGTAACTTTATTGCAAATTCTACTAAATCATTTGATTTTGGCTTTGTTTTTACATTACATTCATATTGTTCTTTAGTCAAAAATTGTTCTAATATATTTCCAAGTTGAATTTCTCCCCAATAACCCCTAGATTTAACATTAGTAAATACTTTCTTTAAATCTCCGACACCTTGTGCCAAGGTTTGCATTTCTCCCAAACCTTTATATACAGATTCTAGTCTGTCATTTACTATTTTAAAAGATTCACCTAATCTTTTTTCAAGAGTACCTTGTAATTTTTCATCCACGGTTACACGCATTTTTTCTAGCTTATCATTATTGTCCTTTTGTAAAACTAACAATCTTTCTTCAACAGTTTTTCTTATATTTTCCAGTTTTTCTTCCATATTTTTTCTTGTATTTTCAAGCTTTGTCTCATTTATATTAGTAAGGTTAGTAAGTTGTAATTGTTGTATATTGGAATTATCTGTTATTTTTGCCCCTATAGTATTTGATAATTCTTCACGCGTTTGTTTAAAATTTGTTGAAAGTTCTTGTCTTATTGAATTAAATTCATGTAAAAATTCTCTTGAGTTTGAATTTTTTTTGTTTTTAGTTAATATCAATATTATAGTTATAATAATTAAAAAAATTGTAATAATAAGTAAAATATTAGTTAAATTCATAAATACCTCTTTTCTTTTTAAATGCTATTTGTATAACAAATTAAAACTGAAAAGATTATATCAAACAAACATAAGTTTGTCAAATGCATTTGTGATTAAAAAATATATTTTACTTTTTGGATAAATGGTCCGATATTTTGTCTATTGTATTAAATAGTGATTTTTTATTATCTTTAATTTCGGATAAAAAGTTAGAAATGTTACTTAAAAATCCTATAGGGTTTGCATTTTTTACTGATAATTCTATTGTAAGAGTGCATACGTTATCTAAAGCTACCCTATAAAAATCCATTATACCATATTTTAATTTTTCATTTATTAATTTGTAATTTGTGTATTTAGAATATTCATGCATTCCAATAGATTGTATATCAATTTGGTTTTTATTTGCATATCCAATATCCGGAAATCCATATATTTCACCACCAGTAGAGTGGTATGAAAATATTGATATTAACTTTTCATCTGAAGTGTCTTTTAAAGAATAAATACCTTTTATGTATTTATATAGTCCTACATTTTCAGGTACATTTTTATCAAATGTTTTATTACCTGGGTAACAAAGAGGACTAGGAATTGTTACTGGAATATCATTGTATCTTAATGGACCAAATTTTTGCTTTTTTCTTAAGGCTTTTATTTCTTTAAATTTATGAATAGAATTTGAATTTATATCATAACCTAATCCATTTGCAGCCCATATTGGTAAAACATCCTCTTTTAACTTGCATTTTTTTAATATATTTCTTATACTCATTTGCAAAGCTCTATTTGGTATGTTTGACAAAGAAGAGTGCAATACTTTTTTATACTTTTTAGCCATTAGTTTTCCCTGCAAACTTAAATAATCATCTTGGTCATAACTTACAAGAAATTCAGAAGAAAGTTTTTCTATTTCTCCATCACTTAATTTTTTTAAATTTGCTAAAACGTTACTACTAGATATTATATATCCTTCAGGATTTAAAATAGGGATAAAGTGAAATGTATATTTGTTACATATACTAGAGTATAACTTTTTATCTACAATAAGTGTGGTTATAATTTCTAATAAAAAATAAACAGTAATAAGTTCACATCCATGGGTGGAACCAATTAGTAGTACATGTTCCTTTCCGTTTCCAATTTTATAGGACTTAACGTTATATCCAAAAGGAGTTTTGCAAATATTTTTGTCAAATTTGAATATATTACTATATGATTTCTCAAAATATTTTAGTAAATTTTGTATTGAGTTATATGAACTAATATATTTTCTTAAATAAATTTTTTCCAATTGTTAATCACCTACTAAATGATATTAAAAATAATTTAAATTATGAATGTGGATAACATGTAGGTGTTTTTAATATTAAGTAAATTTAAAATAAGCAATTGTAAAAAATATAAAATGATGATATACTATATAAAAAATTGGAGGTTATATATGGAGCTAGAACAGATTGACTTATTTGGAAATAGTGGCAAGGAAGATATAAAAAAGGAGATAGAAAAATTAAGAAAAAAAATAAATTATTATAACATTAAATACCATGAAGAAGATAGTCCTGTAGTATCAGATTATGAATATGACAAATGTATGAGTAGATTGAAAAAGCTTGAAAAAGAAAACCCAGAACTTGTTACAAAAGATTCACCTACTCAAAAGATAGGTGGAAAAACAAAAAAAGTTTTTGAGCAAGTAACTCATGAAGTACAAATGCAAAGTTTACAAGATGTTTTTGAATTTGAGGATGTTGAAGAATTTGTGGATAAAGTAAAAGATGAATTTGGAGAAAAAATTCAATTTATTGTTGAAACTAAAATAGATGGATTGTCAGTATCGTTAGAATATGAAAATGGAAAATTGGTTCGTGGTTCTACTCGTGGAGATGGATTTGTAGGAGAGGATGTAACGGATAATTTAAAGTGCATAAAGGATATACCATTAACTTTAAATTCGAATGAAACAATAGAAGTACGTGGAGAAGTGTATTTGCCAAGAAAAGAATTTGAAAGTATAAATGAAGAATTAGAAAAAAACGGTAAACAAATTTTAGCTAACCCTAGAAATGCAGCTGCCGGTACTTTAAGACAACTTGATACAGAATTAGTAAAAAAGAGAAATTTAAGTATATTTGTATTTACTGTCCTAAAAGGAAGAAATTTTCAAACAGATAGTGAAAGATTAGAGTTTTTAAATACACTTGGATTTAAAATTATTGAAGAGAAAAAAGTATGTAATACAAAATCTGAAGTAATAGAGGCTATAAAAAATATAGGAAAGTTAAGAGATACATTAGAGTACGATATAGATGGTGCCGTTATAAACGTAAATGATTTAAATATAAGAGATGAGATGGGTCAAACTGTAAAGGTTCCTAAATGGTCTGTTGCATACAAGTATCCTCCAGAACAAAAAGAAACAGAAATTGTAGATATAGTAACTCAAGTTGGGCGTACAGGTCAAGTGACTCCTATGGCTATTTTAAAACCTGTAAGACTTGCTGGTTCTTTAATTTCAAAGACTACTTTGCATAATTTTGATTATATTGAGCAAAAGGATATAAGAGTTGGAGATATTGCTATAATTCAAAAAGCTGGTGATGTTATACCAGAAGTTATAGATGTAAATAAGAATAAAAGGAATGGAAAACAATTAAAATACGTAAAGCCAACAAATTGTCCAGTGTGTGGTGAGTTGTTAGAAAAGGAAGAAAAAAATGTGGCTCTAAGATGTACAAATAGTGAGTGCCCAGCAACGTTATATAGGAGTATAATACATTTTGCATCAAGGGATTGTATGGATATTTCAGGACTTGGTGAAGCAATTGTTGAACAATTAATTGATAATGGACTTTTAAAAGATATGGCTGATATTTATTATCTAGAGTATGAAGACATAGTTAAATTAGATAGATTTGCTTCAAAATCTGCATTAAACTTAATTAATGCTATACATGAGTCTAAAAATAATACGCTTGATAAATTAATATTTGGACTTGGAATAAGACATATAGGAAAAAAAGCAGCTAAAATACTTTCAAAAAAATATGATGATATATATAGTATATGTAATGCTAGTATTGAAGAATTAAATTCGTTAGATGATTTTGGAATGGTAATGGCAAAATCTGTACATGATTTTTTTAGTAAATCGGAAACACATGATATAATAAAAAAAATGGAACGAGCAGGTGTAAATTTAAAAGGTCAAAAGGAAGAATTAATATCTAATAAGCTAGAGGGAAAAACAATTGTAATTACAGGAACATTTAAAGAATATTCAAGAAATGAAATTGCAGTGTTAATTGAAAAAAATGGAGGGAAGGTTGCAAATACGGTTTCTAAGAAAACATCATTTTTAATTGTTGGAGAGGATGCTGGAAGTAAATTAAAAAAGGCAGAACAATTACAAATTGATAGAATAACTATTGATGAATTTTTAGAAAAAATTTAAGAAAGATATGAAGTGTTTAATAAATAAATTAAAAAATGATGAAAAATATAATAAATTATTGGATACATTGAAAAATGGTACAAAAAATGCACTAAGCACTATTGGTTTTACTGATAGTGCTAAGGCACTGTATGTATATGCAATAACTAAGGAACTTAATAAATCTTCTGCAGTCATATGTAGTAATATATTTGAAGCAAATAAGTTTATACAGGATTTGAAATTTTTTTGTGATGATATTGAAATAATATTTCTACCAAGTAGAAAGGTAGAATACTACGATATTGAGGCAGAAAGTAAAGAAGATGAAAATCAAAGAGCATATGCTATAGGCAAAATACTTGAACCTAAAATAAACATAATAGTTACTACAATTGAAGCATGTAGTGTATATATGAAGTCTAGAAATAATTTTAATAATTTGAAATTTTCTATTAAAGTTGAAGATACAATCAATTTAGATGAGGTATCTAAAAGATTAATAGAACTTGGATATAAAAGAGCTGATATAGTAGAAGGTAAGGGACAATTTGCAATACGTGGTGGAATAATTGATATATTTACTATTAAAAATGAATTGCCATATAGAATAGAGTTATTTGGTGATGAAGTAGATAATATAAGAACATTTGATACTATTTCACAAAGAAGCATAGATACAGTGAAAGAAATTGATATAGATTACGCAACAGAAAATTACATATCTCAAGAAAAAAAAGAAAATATAATAAGTAATTTAAAGAATTTAACGTGTGAAGATAATATAAATTCTGAGTTAAAGATTAATATATTAAGAGATATCGAAAGAATAGAAAATAATAATTTAGAGAATATTTTTGATAAATACTTTGAATTTTTCAAAGATGAAGCTGAAACAATATTTGATTATTTAAGTAATTATAATATATTTTTAAATGAGCCTTCAAAATGTTTTGAAAGATCTGAAAATCTAATATATGAAAATGAAGAAAGTTTAAAAGTATTTGCTTTAAGAAATGCTATTTATTTACCTTATGTTATAAAATATATAAATTATGAACAGATTATTTTAAAATTAGAACAAAATAATAGTATTTATATTGAAAAATTATGCATAAATAATAATTTACATACAAAAAGAGCAATATTTAGATTTGATAGTAAAGAGGAAATTTTTTATAGAAGTTCTCTAGATGTATTATTAAATGATGTAAAAGTAAATAAAGAAAGTTCTATACTTCTTGTTTTCCCAAGTCGCAGTAGAATGGAAGAAATAAAAAATTACTTGATAGATAATCATATAAATGTTAGAGTATTAAATAGTATATCTGAAATAAATAATTTAGAAATTGGAGTATATATAACATTTGGAATTTTATCATCTGGATTTTCTTTAATTGATACTAAATTAAAAATAATAGCCGAAAATGTTAGTGGAGTTAATTTAACTAAGAGAAAAAATAGGAATAAAAATTCAGGACAAATAATTAATAATTTTGATGAACTAGAAATAGGAGATTATTTAGTACATGAAAATCACGGAATAGGTATATATAAGGGAATTGAAACTGTAGAAGTTGATAGGACTTTTAAGGATTATATAAAAATTGAGTATGGTGATAATTCTGCAATATATGTACCCGTAAACCAGTTAGATTTGGTTACTAAGTATGTTTGTGATGATAATACCAAACCTAAATTAAATGTACTTGGTACAAAAGAGTGGAGTAAGACTAAGAAAAAAGTTGCAGAACATGTTCAAATGGTAGCAAAAGAACTTATGATGCTGTATGCAAAACGTGAAAAATTAAAAGGACATGCTTTTATAAAAGATACTCCTTGGCAAAAAGAATTTGAAGATAGTTTTCCATATGAGTTAACTGATGATCAAAAACAATCTATAGAAGAAATAAAAAAAGACATGGAAAGCCCAAAACCTATGGATAGATTGCTATGTGGAGATGTAGGTTATGGTAAAACAGAAGTAGCACTAAGATGTGCCTTCAAAGCTGTAGTTGGTGGAAAACAAGTAGCATATTTAGTGCCTACAACAGTGCTTGCATTACAGCAATATAGAACATTTAAGGCAAGAATGGAATCTTTTGGTATAAAAGTTGAAATGCTTTGTCGTTTTAGGACAAAAAAAGAACAAACAGCAATTTTAAAAGATTTGGTTGATGGAAAAATTGATGTTATTATTGGTACACATAGGTTACTTTCAAAAGATGTATTTTTTAAAGAATTAGGTTTACTTATAATAGATGAGGAACATAGATTTGGGGTTAAAGCTAAAGAAAGTATAAAATTATTAAAAGAAACTGTAGATGTACTTTCAATGACTGCTACTCCAATTCCTAGAACTTTACATATGTCAATGGTTGGAATAAGGGGAATGAGTACTTTAAAGGAGCCACCTATAGAAAGATTACCTGTGCATACATATGTTATAGAATATGATAAAAATATAGTTAAAAATGCCATAGAAAAAGAATTACAAAGAGATGGACAAGTATTTTATATAAATAATAGAGTAAATAATATAGAAGAAGTAGCAAGTAAAGTAAAGGAATTAGTACCATATGCTAGGGTTTCATTTGCACATGGAAAAATGGAACCAAAGCAAATTGAAGATATAATGATTTCTTTTATAAATCATGAGATAGATGTTCTGGTATGTACTACGATACTAGAATCTGGAATAGATATACCAAATGCTAATACTATAATAATAGAAGAAGCTGATAAGTTAGGACTTGCACAGTTATACCAAATAAGAGGAAGAGTAGGAAGATCAAGTAAACTAGCGTATGCTTACGTTACATATAAAAAAGATAAACAACTTTCTGAACTTTCTGAAAAAAGACTTAAAGCAATAAAAGATTTCACTGAGTTTGGTAGTGGTTTTAAAATTGCTTTGCGTGATTTGGAAATAAGAGGAGCAGGAAATTTACTTGGAAAGCAGCAACATGGACATATGGCAAAAGTTGGATATGATATGTACTTAAATTTGCTTGAAAAAGCTGTAGAAAGAGAGAAAAATGGTGAAACTATAAATGAAACATTAGAAAAGTCTGAGGTTAAAATCGATATTAATGTTTCTGCGTATATTAGTAATTCATACATAAAGGATCCAATTCAAAAGATATCTATGTATCAAAGAATTTCTAGTATAAAAAATAAGGAAGATACTATGGATGTAGTAGATGAACTATTTGATAGATATGGAAAAATTCCTATTGAAACTGAAAATTTGATAAAAATTGTTGAAATTAGGAATCTTGCTAGTAAATTAAATATAAATAGAATATTTCAATATGGAAATGTTATAAAACTATCACCAAATAATTTTACAATTGGTTTGACAAAGAATATAAATAATGATATACTTATTACTGTGCAGAAAGAATTAGAAAAATTATTAAAAGAAAAGGGGTAAATAGATGAGTAAAAATAAAAAAGAAGAAGTAAAAAATAACGAAGAAAAAGTTATAAAAAATAGTGAAAAAGATACTTTAGAAAACAACAAAAAAAATACAAAAACAAATAAACAAAATACTAAAAATTCTAAGGTAGAAGCTAAGGTAAAAGAACAAAATAAAAAGGATGTAAAGAAAGAAAAAAGTACTGAATCAAAAGTAGATAAAGAGGTTGAGTCAAATAAAGACGAAAAATTAAGCCAAAAGGATAAGAAAAATTTAGAGAAAAAATTAAAAAAAGCTAATACAGAAAAAATTGTTATAGTTTCTATAATAATTGGAACATTAATTATTGCGTTTGGTTTATTTGGTTTTTATTATTATAACACTAATGCAAAGCCAGTTGCCAAATTTGATGGTGGTACAGTAACAACTGCAGATTTTACTGTATATTATAAAACATTTGCTCCAATGTTAGAATATTATGGATATCCAGCATCTATCATACCTGGACAAATAGCTAACAAAGCTGGAATAGATATGATAATATTAAAGCAAGCTAAAGAGGCTGGAGTTACTTTATCTGATGAAGATAAGAAAAAAGTAGATGACATCTTTGCAGATGAGGATCAGGTACAACAATTTATTGTTCAAGGAATAGACGTTGCAAGAATGAAACAGTTATATTATAATGACTATACTATAACTGCATATATTGAAAAATTAAAAGTAGATGCAAAAGACGAGGATGTTATTGCATATATCAAGAAAAACTCTGGTGATGATGTAGATCTTTATGAATACAATACAAGTCATATATTATTTAAGACTGTTGATGATAGTGGTAATGAACTTTCAGAAGCTGATTTAGCAAGTGTAAGATCAAAGGCAGAAGCAGCTCTTGCACGTGCACTTGCTGGTGAAGATTTTGCTGCACTTGCAAAAGAGTTATCTGAGGATACTGGTACTAAAGAAAATGGTGGACAATATGTTATGTATATGGATGGAAACACTTATACTGAATACGCAGATGCTGTAAAAACTTTAGAAGTAGGTAAAGTAACAACAGCTCTTGTAAAATCACAAGCAGGGTACCACATTATAAAATTAAATGACAAAATTGAAAATGGTAGAGCACATAATGATACAGAAAGAGAAGAATTTGTTGATGAAGATATAAATAATTTAAGCACAACAAAAAATTTAGATATTGATACTGAATATTTAAATAAATTAGTTGAAAAAATAACAGGAAATAAAGTTGAAGATGAAACAGAGCAAACAACTGAAGATACTACTAGTACAACAACAGATGAAAGCTCTACACAAACAACTGATACAACAGCAACAGCACAATAAATAGGAGAAACTATGAGCAAAATTATTAGTAAATCAAATGAAAAAGTTAAATATATTAAGAGCCTAAATGAGAAGAAATTTAGGCAGAGGTATGGTACTTTTTATATTGAGGGAATAAAAGTTGTTGAAGAAATATTAAATTCTAAGAAAGCGGTAGACATTATGTTTATCGCTTATTCTGATGAATTGTTAAGATCTTCAAATGGCGGAGATAGAATTTTACAATTATTACAAAAAAGGTGGAACGAATTTGAAAGTATTAATGTAGATAAGAAAATCTTCGAATACGTTACTGATACAAAAACTCCTCAGGGAGTATTAGCAGTATTAAAAAAGAATACTTTAAAAAGTAGTGAAATAAAAGTTAGAGATTTAGGAAACATTATTGTGCTTGATAAAATACAAGACTTGGGAAATTTAGGAACAATAATTAGGACAGCTGATGCTTTTAATATAAAAGATATTGTATGTGTAGAAGGAACAGCTGATATTTTTTCGCCTAAGGTTATAAGGTCTACTATGGGATCTATTGTACGTGAAAATATTGTATATTGTAACGAATCTGAAATAGACGAGTTTTTTAAAAAATTAAAACAGAATAATTATACAATATATTCTACTGTACTTGAAAAGAGCAGTTATATTGAGGATGTTACATTTAATTCTAAATCTGTTTTTATATTTGGAAATGAGGCAAATGGTGTAAGTAAAAATATCAAAGAAATGTCTGATATCAATATAAAGGTAGATATGAGCAGTAATACAGATTCATTAAATGTATCAGTGGCTGCAGGTATAGTTATGTATAAACAATACATTGATAGTAAAGAAACTAAATTAAACTAAGTGTAGGTGAGATTATGGGGAAAAAACCAATTATTGGAATAGTTACAAAACATTTTTCTAAGGATGAAATAAGGCCAAATATGTTTGTAAGAGATGAAATAAAGCAGGCAATTTTTGATAATGGTGGTATAGCAATTGGAATAATATTGCCAAAAGATGAAAAAGTAGATGTAGAAGATACTTGGAAAAATAATTTTAGTGCAACTGAATATTCTAATTTGATTTCACAAATAAAATTATGTGACGGAATATTATTTCAAGGCGGCAGTGCCTGTGACAATTATGAAATGATAGCGGCTAAATATTGTTACGAAAATAATATACCGACCCTTGGTATTTGTTGTGGACAAAACGTTATGGTAAGAGCCTTAGGCGGGACAACAAAATTAGTAGAAAATCCTGAAAAACATGATACAAATGATTTATATGTTCATTCTGTAAAAATAATAAAAAATACTATGTTGTCTAAAATTATTTGTAAAGAAAAAATAAAAGTTAATTCTAGACATAAGAAAACAATAAATACTCATCCTGGTCTTAGCGTTAATTGTGTATGTGATGATGGATATATTGATGGATTAGAAGCATCTGATAAAACTTTTTATATGGCACTTAGATTCCACCCTGAAAGTTTGTATAAAATAGATGAAAACCATAACAGAATATTTAATGAGTTTGTAAAAATATGTAAAAAAGATTAGAAGGAGATGTAGTATGAGTAAAGGAATTGTAATTGCTGGATTTGCTGGAGTGGGCAAAACGACACTTTCTAAAAAGTATAAGAATGTTATAGATATTGAGAGTAGTCCGTATAAATGGGACTATAGTGGGGTGGATACTTCAAATTTAGAAAAGTTAAAGGGAATAAACGATAAAAAGGAAAATCCTGATTTCCCACAAAATTATATAGACGCAATAAAAGATGCACAAACTAAGTATGATATAGTTTTAGTTTGGATACATCCTGAGGAAATATTACCATATTATGACATAAATAATATTGACTATTATTTATGTTTCCCAACTAAAGAGGCTTTAAAAGAATACGAAAATAGATTTATTGGACGTGGAAATAACAGAAAATACATTGATAAAGTTTTAGGTAGCTATGATAAAAGATATCAGCAGTTTAAATCAAACCCACATAAACATATTGAAATATCACTAGGTGAAACTTTAGAGTCAGCTTTAATAAAAATGGGAATAGATTTAATTAGGTAGATTAGAACTGTAATAGTGATAAAAAATATCATATTATATATAACAAAAGGCAATTGCAAAGTTTATTTTTTATTGCCTTTTGTTTTCTTTACTAAATTTTAGTGAACTATGGAAAAAAGTATAATCTGTAGTATAATTTTGTCGGATTATGTTAGAAATAGTGATTAATAATAATGAAGTAATTTATATAAATTTAAAGAAGTGATGGAGATTAAGAAATGGATAAAAAATTAGGTAAAAATGCAAAACTATTAATTGCAAGCGATTTAATATACACACTTACTGCAGTGTTTATAGAGACCTTTTTAGTTGCATATTTTTTGAAAGTAACAAATGAAAATATAACTACAATTTCAATATATTATATAATAATACATACTTTAATTAGTTTGGGTAATATGTTGATGGGGAAAGTAATAAAAAAAATACCAACAAAAAGTAGGTATATAATGTCACTTGGAATAGTAACAAGAGCACTATTTATACTTTTTATTGTTTTATTATCTAATAAGATAGCTACAAATTATATTTTTATTGCAATAATATATGCTATTTCAGAAATGCTGTATTGGTGTGCCCACGAATTAATATACATAGATGTCACAAATAATAATAATAGAAAAAAATACATGTCCCTTAAAAAGATATTAAGTAAAATTGTAAATATATTGGCGCCTATTATTTTAGGGACTTCAATTGAATTGTATTCATTTACCAAAATAGCAGTATATGTTTTTATATTATCTGTTATTCAGATAGTAATAACATTGTTTATTAAAACAGATATAAAGGATAAAGAGAGAGTAAAATATAATTTTAAAGAATTTATAGTATATATTAAAGAGAATAAACTTAGAAAAATACAGAAATATAATTTAGCTGGCATAGCCTACGGTATTGTAGAAAGTTCAATTAGTACTTTGATAATTATTATAACTATTATGACTTTTAAAACATCTTTAAACTTAGGAATTTTAACTACAATTTTTTCAATATGTTCAATGTTATCTCTATTATTATATAATAAATTTTATAACAAAAATAATGCTAAATTTATATTATCATTATGCTCTATTATTGTGGTAGTTGGAGTTGTTGGACTACTTATAAACATTAGTAAAACGACATTAATAATTTATAATTTTGGATATATAATAACATTTTGTATTTTTGATGTTGTATATAATACTAGAAAAGGTGATTTGGTAAAAGAATGTGGGATTGGAAGGTATAGGGAAGAGTATATTGGTTATACTTCAATATCACTTGGAATAGGAAGAGTAATTGGATATATATTAATGTTACTTGTATCATTTACGTCCAATATTATTTATTTTAAAATATTACTTGCTATTGTTACGTTATTTGCGCCTATATATTGTTATTTTATTATAAAGTCACTAAAGGATTAATGTTACTTAATTGTATTAAAACTAATAAAAATTTAATTATACCTATATTATTAAATATTAAAATTTATGGTATAATCTAAGCTATATGATGATATAGGTTATAAATTTTTTAGAAAAGTAAGCTAAAAATATTACTATATATTAATCTGTGTTTGAATGAGAAGGATATTAAAAAGGTGGAAAAAAATGAAAGAAGATTTATATAATTGTAAAAGAAAAGGTGTTACAATGTTTTTTTGTGATATTTATGGTACTATTGATGGTGGATTTTCAGATGGTGATCTTAGAAAATTTGCTAGTTTACTAAAAAAAATAAAGGAAGAAAATAGTAGTGACTATTTACTTTTCGGCATGTTATCTACTGAAAATTCAGATATTGTTGACTATTATGAAAAACAATTATCAAAATATTTTGATAGTGAATTAATAGTAATGAAAAAATTTCCAGATGCAGAAGCATTAAGAGAAGCTAAAATATCATGTGCTTTATATTATATTAAACATGTAAAGAAAAAATATGATATTAATGGTATTTATTGTGTAGATGATTTAGTTATTTTACAGGATATGTTTAAGGTAATATTAAAGAAAGTGGAAGGAATTGACTTAAACACTGTCATTCCAAAAAAAGGACAAAATAACCTAAAATTTATTAATGAGGAAATAGAGAAAAGGTTTATTAACAAAAATTTAAGTTCCAATTCACAGTTAGAAAGGTAAAATATTTTATATAACTTGCAAAGAATAATATAATAACATTATGAAGTTCAACATATTAAGATAGGTTGGTATGTTGAACGATTAGTAAGCTGCAAGTTATGAAACAAATTTTCTTTAAAAAATATTAGATATGAATTTCTATTAAATTTAAATTAGGATATAGAAAAAATGTCTAAATATAGTAAAATATCATTATTATACAAATGGAGGCAAGTGGTGAAAGAATTTATATCTATTTTAGTAAGTTTTATATTTATGAGTATAGCAGATAGCATTGATTCTGCTTTTAACAATTCAATTAGTATTGATGCAATAGTAGTAACTGGTAGTTTTTTGTTGATTGATTCTATTTTTAAATCTTTTGGTGAAATAGGAATTTATACATATAGAACAACTAGAAAAAATGAATGGAAATATTTATGGTTTAATGTTTTATTTGGTTTATTAATTGGGATAATTGTTTTTTGCTGTAAGGGCGTTATAATAAATATATTTGATTTAACAAGTATTCAAAAAGATATGTTATCTTTACTATTAAATTTTTACATTGTATATGTAGTTATAGGAAGATTTGCAAATTCAATTTTTGAAATGATAAGGTTAAAAGGGAAGTTAATGTTATATAGAAAAAGTTTAATAGTTTATTACATTTCTTTAGTTGGATTGGATGCTATTGCTTATTTACTTACTAAGAATTTAACACTATTATTTATTGCAACAATTATTTCTTGGACTATATCAATAATATACATGTTATATAACCTAAAATTGAAATTTGAGTATCCTGATAAAGAATCATTAAAAAATGTAATTAAGTATGGATTTGCATATTCATTTGAAAGGGTATTATCTAAAATATTTTTGTTATTGTATGGAGTTTTAGCAAGTCGTATGGGAACTGAAAATTATTCAATACATACTATATGTTATTCAGTATGTTTATCATTAGAAATTATTACAAATGCATATCAGGCTACATTAATGATTAAAGTTCCAGGTGGTAAAAATTATGAGGAACAATATAGCGAGTGTATGAATATGAAAAATAAATGTTTTCCATTGATTATTTTATTAAATTTTATTTTGGTATTTGTATATTTAATTATATCCCATGGAAGTTTACCTTTACATAAATGCTTCCCTTATATTATATTTTATTCAACTGCTGTATTTGGAATTTATCAATATGAAACATACAAAACATTATGTATTTCACAAGGAAAATCATTTATTTTATTAATTGGTTCTACGGTAGGTGTAATAATAAGATTTTTAATATGTTTATTATTTATAAATAGTCAAATCTCTTTATTCGTATTTGGAATAGTAAATTTAGTAGATTTTTATTGTAGAAGTCTAGTATATAGAATTACACTATTTATCTTAAATAAAAATAATAAATTAAACAATATATAAAAATAGCTTGGAAATTTTCATAATAATGATTAAAAATAAAATTTTAAGTATCAAACTGTAAACAAAGAAATGCTTAGTTTATATTAGAATATAAAAATGAAATTGTTGAAAAATATACATTACCAAAAGATAATAAAACTATATTTTCTTCTGAATATAAATTACATATGCCGACAGAACAAGAATTAGTGCTATTGAAGAAAAATTTTGAGTTAAATTAAGAAAATTAACTATTAATTGTAGTAAAATATAAATTGCTAAGGAGGATGTACATGAAGATAGGAATAGATATAGACAATGTAATATCAAATTTTGATGATACTTTATTAAATGAGTATTTATTACATGACAAAGAGTTAAGAAATTCTGGTATTATAAATAAAAATGCTGATTATATCAGAAAAGGAATGTTTGATTGGGATGAAGATGAAGAAACAAATTTTTATAAAGATAATATAGAAAGAATAGCACAAAAATTAGGTGTTATTGAAGGTGCAAAAGAGTATATAGATAAACTTCATGATGATGGTCATATTATTTATATTATCACAGGAAGAGACAATGGAGAATATACAGAACCATATAATATGACAAAAAGTTGGCTTGATGATAATAGTATTTATTATGATAATTTAATTTTAACAGATGCTTATGATAAACATGCTAAAGCTAAAGAGTGTTTAGATCATAATATTGACATTATGATTGATGATTCTGTTCGTATATGTAGTGATTGTGTTGAAAATGGAATAACAACAATTTTAATGGATACACCTTATAACAAATATTCTAATATACAAAGGTGTAAAAGCTGGAAAGGATTTTATACATATGTCTCAAATTATAAAAAAAGATAAAATTAATTTAATATTAGATACTGATACTTATAATGAATGTGATGATCAATTCGCATTATCATATTTAATAAAATCAAAAGACTTATTTAATATTGAAGCAATTACAGTAGCCCCATATTCTCATACCAAAAGAGATGAAAAAGTAAGAGATGGACAAGAATTAAGTTATAATGAAAGTCTAAAAATATGTAATTATTTAGATTTTGATACAAATAATAAGGTATTTAAAGGTTCGATGGATTACATTCAAAATGGTTATGATGAAAAAAATGATGCTGTAAATAAAATTATAGAAGTAGCTCTTAAAAATAATAAAACTTATATATTAGGAATTGGCGCTATCACTAATATCGCACTTGCAATCAAAACAGAACCTAAAATAATTGATAAAATAGAGGTTATTTGGTTAGGTGGAAATGAACTAGGATATAAAGATAATCTTGAATATAATTTCAGACAAGATGTTGAAGCTGTAAAAATAGTATTTGAATCAAAAGTAAAGTTAACTATACTTCCTTGCAAAGATGTTGTTTCAGAATTAAGAATTGATATTAATACTTTAAAAAAATATTTAGAAAATAAATCGGAATTATGTAATTATTTAATTGAAAGATTTTATAATGATGGATATCATGGAATACAAGAATCAAGAGTAATATGGGATATATCAGTAATAGCTTATATGATAAATAAAAATTGGTTTGAAACAAAAGAGATAAGTTGTCCAAATATAAAACAAGATACTTCTTATGAAATTACTACGAATAAACATAATATAGTCATTGTAACAAAATTAGATAGAAACAAAATATACAAAGATTTGTTTGAAAAATTGGGAGAATAATTAATATGAATTATAATGAAATGAAACAAGCTGTAAAATTATTAAGTAAAGAATGGAATTTAGGTAAAAAAGAAGCAGAGGCAGATAATGATATATGTGCTTGGATATATTTGTTTGAGGTTTTAGAAGAAAGTGAAGCAATAATAAAGTACAAGGATGGGAATAGACTTGTAGGATTTTGTGGTTATTCTAAAAATTCTTCAACTAAATATAAGTTGCGTAAGAAATTTTATAAATTTATTAAAAATAGGTTATATAAAAGTAAAAGTATTAAAAATTTAAAAGCATTTAAACAGTATGAAACAAATTATAATTATATTCCTAAAAATTTAGAAGATTATTTTGATGGAGAGGTCTCTATATTAATAGTAGATGAAGATTATAGGGAAAAAAAGATAGGAAAAAAGTTATTATTAGACGTTTTTAAACTTGCTAAAGATGATAACATGATAAATCTTCAAATATTGACTGATGAATCATGTAATTATAAATTTTATGAGCATTTAGGTTGTAAAAAAATATATGAAACAGTTGTAAAAAACAAAGAATCAGACAAATTAGGAAATGTATATCAAGAAAAAGCATTTATATATGAAAAAAAATTATAGAAAGCAGGATAATTTATGAAAATAACGAGCAAAGAAGCAAGAACATTATTAGAAATAGAAAGAAAAAACACAACAGATGATAGATGGATAGAACACTGTATATCAGTTGGTGATATTGCTGGAAGAATTGCAGAAGCATTGTGTGAAAAAGGAATAAATGTAGATATAGATAAAGCAATTACTCTAGGAGATTTACATGATATTGGTAAGTATAATGGTGAGTCACATGGACACGTTATGAGAGGATATGAATACTTAAAAAATAAAGGATATGATGATGAATATGCTAATATTTGTTTGACTCATTCATATTTAAATAATGATATAGTGTGTACTGCTGGAGGAGTTCCCAATACAAATGATAATCCCTTTTTAACAAATTTTGTAAAAAATCATGAATATACTATAGAAGAAAAAATTATAAATTTATGTGATTTGATGTGTCCACAAGGGAATAAAGTATTTACGATTGATAAAAGATTGATTGATTTAATAATTAGAAAAGGTGCATATTCTAACACTCAATATCATATTAAAGAAACATATAAATTAAAAGAATATTTTGACAATTTATTAGGATATAATTTGTATAATTTATTTCCAGAAATAAAAGAAAATTTATAAAAGGGGTGGGTAGTTTTTCTTATAATATAATTTGTATAGAAGTATAAATTCAGTGTGATCAAACATAAATTATTACTCCTAAATTTAGTTTTATGCTATAATTCGATTTATTTAATTTAAATTTAGTATAAAATTTTTATTTTTGTAAGAGCCCTTTTAAAAGATAAAAGGATATCACAAAATATGATATCCTCTTGGTAATTTTTTCAATGGTATGAGTTTTGTAACATTTCTTTAAGAAGTTCTACCTGAACTTGTGCTTCAAAATTAAGATATACATCAGGACTTATTCCATGTTTTTTCAGCATTTCTGCCAATTCGTCCACATGCTTTCCAACTAAGTCTTTGTCGATATTTTGACTGTAAGTCCACATAAGATAACCAAATCCTTCTGCTTCTACAATATACCCTTTTGAATCAAAAATTACATATCCATCTTTTCCTCTTGAAAACTGATACTGGTTATTATTCACCATATTCTTTTCCTCCTTACATTTGTTGTTAGAGTTAAATTGACAGTCCTCCTTAAAATAATTATTTTATAATAAATTGTCTATATATAAACCTGTAAAACAGGACCACAAAGAATATTTACATAAGCATTTTAACATTTTTTAGTGATTTTTTCAAGTTTTTTCAAATTACCATTCTTTATATTTGAGTCACAATTACTAAAAGTGCAAGCTTCCAGAGATAAAAGA
>CAKOYA010000019.1 GCA_934130325.1 uncultured Clostridia bacterium | reverse complement strand
CTTTTACTTTTTATCCCAGGCAGTGGACTGGGAATTGGAAAAGGATTTGAAGCTTTGAACGATATTTTAAATGTATGGAATGGATATGTAATTTGTATTTGCGGAGACAACCCAAATTGGCAAGAAAAATCAAATAATATTGCAAAAAGGAATAAGAAATTAATATCCTTAGGGTATGTTAATTATGATATATTAAAGCTACTTTTTCAATATTCACAAGTTGTTATTGGAAAAAGTGGTGGAAGTATGTCTGTTGAAATGGCGGCGCTTAATGGATGCAAAATAGTATATGCACCTATTAGAGGACAAGAAGTTGAAAATGCTAAATACTATTCTAACCTTGGTTGCTTAAGTTATGCAAAAACTAAAGAAGAATTAATAAAATACATTAAATTAAGACCATATACTAAGAGTATATATGATTTAAACATTAACGATGTAAGTTTTAATTCTACTAAATTTGTATGTGATGAAACATTTAAAATTGTTTCAAGCACTTGATTTTTTTAATAATAAAAAGAGCGAATTTTTTATGAACTAAACGTTGTTCACTTAATTATTCAGCTCTTTTTATTATATTTATATATTATTTAAAGGATTACTATCAATTGCATTTTTAACTTGTTCACTATCAACATGAGTATATATCTGAGTAGTAGCAATAGTTTCATGTCCTAAAACTTGTTGCAAAGCTCTAATATCAACATTTCCATATTTATGCATTAAGGTAGCTGCAGTATGCCTTAATTTATGAGGAGAAAATTTACTAGTGTCAAGTCCTGCTAGTTTTATATATTTTTTTACAATAACCTCAACCATTCTTTTGCTTATTCTAGTGCCACGTTCGGAGATAAATAATGCATCTTTATCAATAACTCCATCTTTTTTTCTATCAGCTATATATTGTTTTAAAGAATGTAAACATGCCTTATTTAAATGTACCACACGTTCTTTATTTCCCTTACCAATAATTGTTAATCTATCATCTTTAATGTCTTTAAAATCAATATTAATAAGTTCGGATAACCTTAAACCACAATTTAAGAATATGGTTAGTATGCAGTAATCTCTCTTTCCAAATTTTTGTTCATTAAATTTAACAGAAGATAACAGTGCAGTAGATTCTTCTAAGGTAAGATATTTAGGTAATCTTTTTTCAAGTTTTGGAGTTTCTAGACCGAACTACGGGGTTCTTGTCTAATAATTTTCTATTATTTGCAAGATAGTTATAAAAAGACTTTATTGAAGCAACTTTTCTAGCTCTAGATGTTGATTTTAAATCCTTTTTTGTCCTTTTTCTATAATCATCATTTAAGTATTTTAGATAACTATAAAAATCTTGAGTTTCTATAGTTTTAAAGAAATTTATATCTAAATCTAAAATCGAGATACTATCTAGTTTTTCTAAACTAATGTTATTTTTATAACATTTTAAATATTTGCAAACATTTCGTAAATCATAATGGTATTCTTTTACAGTATTATATGATCTGTTTCGCATAACTTCCATATATTCTAAAAATTCTTCTATTAATTTAGGTACATCTTCATATTTCATATGTTTAATAAATCTCTCCTTTGCATATAACATAAATATATCATAAATATTTAAATTATTCAATAAATAAGTGTATTCATAGTTTATTTTAATAAATATGAATTCTAAAAAAATCACTAGAGTAGGGAGGGTAATACTATTTTTGATGTTGGAGATTTATATTTAATATAAATATTTATAGTAAAATATGCAGAAAAATTTTGTGCATATTTTATACAACATAAAATTTATTTAAGATTTATAATTAAAAATTTTTAAAATTATAAATTAAAGATTTTAAATTTATAGAATTTTTTAAAAACGAACATTTGTTAATTGCAAATTTTAGTGTTTGGTTTTGAAATTGGATTTATATGTATTTAATTATTATAATTTAAATTTACGAAAATCGATTTTAAGTCATATTAACTTATTGTTTAGTATTTTGAGAGTTTTGTGCTTAAAAAATAACTAATTTTTTTATATTTATATAGGTATATAAAAAGATGTAAAAATGCCTAAAAAAGTGACGCACGAGAATCGATTTTAAGACGTTTTTATTTTTAAGGCATATAGTTTGTTGTCAGAAAATAAGATATAATAAGCTTATATTAAGAAATAGTTAATTTTGAAAGATAAGTACTTGAAACAGATACTTAATATTTTACTCCTACTCTTTTTTGCACAAAAATTCTATTTTGCGCAATAATTTCAAAAACGAAATATAGGTACGTCAAAACTTTATATACCCTCTTCTTTTTTAAAAAATAATATAAAACTATCTAAAAATAATAAATTAAAATATCAATATACTTCTTTGCTTAACCTAATATTATCAAATATATTTTTACTTGTCAAACATTTTTTTAAAATCCCAAAAATCGTGAAAAATAAATTTTTTACAAATTTTTGGTAATTCATTAAATTTCTTGATTTTTCTTCTTGAATGATTCTTTAAATTATTCAATTATCTAAATTGTATTTTACATAAAAAAGATGCCTCTACATTGCTATAGAGGCGATCATAAGAGGTTGATATATGAAAACTAAGGTTTTTCCCTAGCTCGGCATGCTATAATTATTATTCAGCCCAAATTCCTACGCACATTTGTTTTGCATATGCTTGAGATTGTTTTAAGTTTGTTACTAAACTCTTATTTTTAGGCTCTTCTTGAAAAGTAGCTAACCCCTTTTCTAATATTTTTGCATTATACAAAGTGTCATTAATATATATATATGCATAAATATTTGTATTATCTACTTTCACATCATCAAATGCAATCTTAACATTTTTTCCATTTAAGTCTTCTTGCATTTTAGCGATTATATCAGACACTGAATTGTTAAAGTTAACACCTATTAAAGATATATCCATTTTTTTATTTGTATTCGGAATTATAACTCTAACTTTGTGATTATCAAGAACTTTTTCTACTTTCAATTCGCTAGTTCTTTCTAAAGTTTTTAAATTGTAATAATCTTCCGGTAATTCAGTAATTATTTCTTCTTTAATAACTTCAGTAGTTTCTTTTGAAGTATCATTTATTTGCTCTTTACTTTCTTCATTTTTTTCTTCTTCAAGTTTATCACTTGCAACTATAACTTCAGCTTCTTTAGGAGTTGTTGTCCCTTTTGATACGTAAATATATATTCCACTACCTATTAATACAACTGCTATAATCAAAATCAAAACAGCTGGACCATATTGCTTAACATAGAATGTAGATTTATTATCATAGTACATTATTGTGACACCTCCTTACAATCACTTACAAACTAATTATAACATCTTTTTTATGTAAAGTCAACCTTTTTTATAAAAATATTTCAATTTTATTACAAAATTATGTATTATATATCTGCGTTATGCCATACATTTTGTACATCATCATTAGATTCTAGTTTATCTAAAAAGTTTTGAAATTTAGTTTCTTCTTCATCAGTAAGCTCTTTTTTCATTGTAGCTATGTATCTTATATCTGCTTCAATTGGTAATATATTTGCAGATTCGATATATTCTCTTAGTGTTGAAAAAGCCTCAGGCATACAAGTTATTTCGATATATCCTTCTTCAGACACAAAATCTTCTGCACCGTTTGTCTAAAACATTTAACATAAGTTCATCTTCATCTATGCTTTCAGAGGCCTCAATTAATATATACCCTTTTCTTTGAAACATATAACCAACACTACCACTTTGGCCTAAAGAACCACCAGATTTTGTAAATATACTTCTAATATCTGCTGCAGCCCTATTTTTATTGTCTGTCATAGCTTCAACTATAACTGCTGTTTGTGAAGGACCAAATCCTTCGTAGATAATTTCCTCGTAGTTTGCAGAGTTAGAATCTCCAACAGCCTTTTGAATACATCTATTAATATTATCATTTGGCATATTATTTGCCTTTGCTTTAGCTATAACATCCTTTAGCTTTGAATTAACATTAGGATCTCCACTTCCTCCCATTTTAACTGCTACAGTAAGTTCCTTACCTATTTTTGAAAAAATGTTTGCTTTTTTAGCATCAGTTGCTTCCTTTTTTCTTTTTATGTTTGCCCATTTACTGTGTCCACTCATTTTATTTCCTCCCTTTATTTCTCCTATATAAAATAAATATATTTTATATTTTACCATACATTTACCAGTTTGTGTAGCTTTTTTAAGTATTTTTTAAAATTTAAAATCTTTTTTATTAATATTATAATTATTTTTCTTCAATAGTAAATAATAATCTAAAAATATAAAAAATAGAACTGTTTTTTTACAGCTCTATATAATATAAATATATTAATTTTGTTTAATTGTTCTGTTTATAAATATTGAATAAATAACCGAAATTGTTATTAAGATTATTGGTACTATGTACGTAGATAAATTATTTTCTATATTAAATATAGCTAAAGAATTGATTAACACAAGTGTTACAATACAAGGTATGAGTGATTTACTTTTATAAAAAATCTATTAATAGCATTTATAAATACAACTAAGTAAGATATTGATATTAAAAATCCGCCTAATACATCGCTTGTATAGTGTACACCTAAATATATTCTACTTATACCAATTAAAATTATTAATAAACTTAGTATTGATATTAAACTCCATTTGACATATTTATTTTTTATAAATTTATATACCAGATATATTATATAACCGTAAAATGCCATACTCACCATAGAATGACCTGATGGAAAACTATATCCTGTCTCATTAATTATTCTAAATTCAGTTGGTCTAGGTCTTTGTAATATTAGTTTTAATATCTGATTTAGTACTGTTATTGAAATTAAATTTATTAAAATTGATATCCCTATTTTTTTATTTTTGATTAATAAGAGTAAAAGACAGGATATAACTATCAAAAATATTGCTCCTCCAAAATTAGTAATAATTTTTGCTATAATTGTTGCAGTATCAGAAATTAAAAAACTTGATACTAAGTTATACCCTATTATATCTCCCTTCATTAATTCTTTATTAAATACATCTTCAGCTAAAGCTAAAAAAGCGATCAGACAAATTAATAGTATAATCCATTTAAAATTCTTAATGGAAATTTCCTTTATTTTCTCAATCATTTTTTCACCACCTTAATTTTTGTTTAATTAAATATATATGTTATTTATTTTACTTCAACTCCACCAAATACACATGTTGCATTTATATAAATTGTATGTGATTTGTCATTTTCTAATTTATTTTTCTTCTTTTCATCTACTCCACCAAATACTGATGAAGATTTTATCTTTACATTTACATTATCTGGAATATAAATCTCTGTTCCGCCGAATATGCTACTTACATTTATTAAAACATCTTCATCAATTATTGAATTTTTTAAATCACATTTAATTCCACCAAAAACTGCAGTTAAATTGCTACCATTGAATTTCTCTTCATCAAATTTTATATTTTGACCTGAGAATACTGCGTAATATGAATTATCCTTAGATATGGCAGTATTCATTTTTTTAATTTCTTTAGTTATCTTTTGATTAAATACATTTTTAAATATAAATGATAGGCCTATCATTATTAATATTACTGGAAAGACTAGTTTGCAAACCATTTCGAAACTTAATATATCCTGACAAGATAATAGAAATGATACTCCAATTAATATTCCTATTATATTGCCTGTTTTTTCTCTTTCTTTAAATAATCCTATAAAACAAGGTATAATGATAAACAAAGTCCACCATCCATCAAAAAATATATTTATATTTGTAATTCCAATAGCATTTCCACCTAAAATAACACCTATAATAATAAAAACTATTCCCCATAATATATTTCCAAAATTTTTCATTTTTAATCTCACCTTTCTCTAAATTTTCATAATACTAAATTTAATAATATTTTTTAACTTAAATCACTATAATTGCATTTAAATCCATATACGCCTAAAATTCCTGTAAACATACATAACAGTGTCAAAATTGATAATATTCCTAAAAGTTTATGTTTTTCTTTTCCTTTTAATGAACCGATGGCTATTAAACTCAAAGAAATAATCGATACTAATACTACTAAAATCGTTATAATATACACATGTATTATTGAGCTTAAACTTCCATCAAAACCAGAACTAGATAACGGAAAAAGTGAATAGCCTATTGCAGATATAAAATTCATTATTGAAAAAAGATATATTCCAATTTTTAAGGCCTTACTACCTTCATTTTGGGCTAATATACAAACTAGCGTACAACATAAACAGTTAAATATACCATATACACTAACATACCCATTTGCTATTGCAAAAGATGGAGCATCTTTTGCAGTTAAATCGCTTACTGCTTGAGATAACCAATTATAATTAGGATAATACATAGCTCCAATTATGTCATGTAATAAATAGAATAATACACTTATAATTCCAGAAAAGCAAAACCAATTAATTATTTTTTTATTCCTCATATAATTTATTCCTCCAATTATTTTTGCTTTATATTTTTTAATATTTTCTTCCATTTATCATCTTTTTTTAGTTCTTCTAATTTAATTAATGCAAAAAACTCTTCAACTAGAAATAAATTGATTTCATCACTAGTCAGTGAACAAGTATTATTTGCAATTAAGGTAGCTATACCATGAGTAAAAAACCACATTTTTTTATGGAATGAAAGAATTTCTTCTTTATTCATTTTAGTTTCATTAGAAATTGTATTTTCAATATATTCATATGCACTGTCTTCATTCATCATAAATTTTTCTAAGGTCATATTGGTTTTACTCATAAATAACATTTTAAATATATTTGGCTCTTCCTTTGCAAGCCTTATATAATTCAATCCAATAGATTTATATGAATAGTCAGAATTGATACCACTACGCATATAGTTATTATACACCTTAAGCCCCTCTTTATATAGAGTTTCTTTTAAATCCTCCATATTTTTAAAGTGATAAAAGATGGGATGGACCGAAGTATTTAAAATTTTTGCAATAGCTCTTGCATTTACTGAATTCACTCCATTTTTTCTTATTATATCCATTCCAGCATTAATGACATCTTCTTTTGTAGTTTGAGTTTTTCTAGGCATAATTCTCGCCTCCTTTTTCTATAACAATAGTTACCTAACATATGTTATTTTATCATTTAATATAAATTTTGTAAATATTTTTATTACAAAAAAATGCAACCTAATTTATAATAGGCTGCACATTATAAAAATTATTCATATAATAATCTATACATTTTATATGAATAGACTACTTTATATAAATATTTATTTGTTTCTTTAAATGGTAAATTAATATTTTTATATTCAGATAAATCTTTTGAAACTATTCCCTGTTCTATCCATTTATCAACATTCCCCATTCCAGCATTATATGCACAGATTGCAAGATAATAATTTCCTTCATATCTTGTTATGAGATTAGAAAAATACTTACATCCAAGTGGTATGTTAATAGTTTCATTATATAAATTTATAGTATCATCAGTATTTATATTTTCTTTACTACTTAGTTCACTAGCTGTAGAATCCATGATTTGCATTAATCCTCTTGCCTCTTTAAGTGAAGTAGCATTTTTGTCAAAGCTACTTTCTGTCTTTATTATTGCTAAAACCAAATATGGATCAATATTATTTTTTATCGCTTCTTCTTTAATAATATCAAAGTATGTTCTAGGATATATATATGTCTTTAAAAAATATATACTAATAAATACACATATTACAATTATAACTAGGATAAAAATTATTTTTTTTAAATGTTTTATCATTATTACCTTCCTTTATTTGGCGTCATACCAACTTTTTCCTACGTTTAAATCAACCTTAAGTGGTACCCTAAGATTAACTATATTTTCCATTGTATCCTTCATTATTTTTTTTACGATTTCTAACTCTTGAGGTACAGCTTCAATTATCAATTCATCATGCACCTGCATTATAAGGTGAGATGAAAGATTTTTTTCTTTTAATGTATAATATATTTTATTCATTGCAAGTTTAATTATGTCAGCAGCCGTTCCTTGAATAGGAGTATTCATAGCTACACGTTTTCCAAATTGCACCTTCATTTTATTCTTACTGCTTAATTCATTAATATATCTTCTTCTACCAAATAAAGTTTTAGCATAGCCATCATTACTGGCTATATTAACACTTTCTTCCATAAAATTATTAATCCCACTATACTTTTCTAAATAATTATTTATATATTCTCCTGCTTCTTTTCTACTTGAAGAAATGTTTTTAGCAAGTCCAAACTCACTTATTCCATATACTATGCCAAAATTAACTGCTTTAGCCTTAGACCTTAATTCATAAGTTACATCTTCAATTGGAATTCCAAACACTTCAGATGCTGTTACCTTATGTATATCAATATCTTGGTTAAAGGCGTTTATCATTTTTTGATCATTTGACATATGTGATAATACTCTAAGTTCTATTTGACTGTAATCTGCATCAACAATTTCATTATCATTTTGCGCAACAAAAAAACTACGAATTTTTCTTCCTAATTCTAGTTTTATTGGAATATTTTGTAGATTAGGTTCTATGCTACTAAGTCTTCCTGTAGAAGTAACTGTCTGCATGAATGTTGTATGTATTCTACCATCACTTGCAATTTTGTTTTTAAGCCCATCAACATATGTAGTTTTCAACTTCATTGTTTGTCTATATTCAAGTATTAGGTTAATTATTTCATGCTTATCTGCTAATTCTTCTAGGACCTCTTTATCAGTAGAAAATCCTGTTTTCTTCTTCTTTACAACTGGTAAATTCAAGACCTCAAATAATATATGTCCTAACTGCTGAGGCGAATTAATATTAAACACATTACCAGCTAATTCATATATATTTTTTTCTAAAAAGCTCAATTTATTAGTTATGTCAACGTCAAATTCTTCTAACTTTTCTTTATCAATATACATTCCAAAATGTTCCATAGAAGCCAACGTCTCTGTAAGGGGCATTTCTATTTGATTGAACAAATCTAGCATATCTAGTTCTTCTAATTTTTTTAAAATAATATCCTTAGACTTAAATATTCCTTTTAAAGAAATAGTAATATTTTCTATTTCTGTTTTTGTTAAAAACTCACTGCTAATCTCTTGCGGAAAAAGAGATAGTTGAATATTCTCAGCCTTTTTAGAATCTGCTCTTTCTAGAACCAATTCATATAAATCATTTAATATATATTCTAAATCATAGTTTGCTCTTAATGAATCCATTAAATAATACGCAATCATTACATCGTATGAAAAATTATTTATATTATTAATTCTACTATTTAAAATATATCTTATATCTTGCTTTATATTATAACCTATTTTTTCACAAGAACTACTTGAAAATGCACTTAACATATCAATATATCCATTATAGCAATTATTTTTAATATCATCAATATTAATTATATATATAGTGTCTTTTATACTAGAGTATATAGCCAAAAATGATTTTTGTATTCCTAAATTAATATTAAATACCTCATCATCTACAACATTTAATATATATGATATTTGTGGTTCATTAAAAGTTTCATATATATACTTTAAATTATCACTTAAATTATCACTATTTAGTAATATAATTTCTTTTGAAGATTTAAATTCTTTATATAACTTTTCACTTAAAAACGAATTGCTATTTTCTTGTATATTTTCCACACCAGAAAAATCATATTTTTCTAAAAATTTTGTAAATTCTAATTTTTTAAATAGACAAAATAATTTTTCCTTATTTACATCTGTATACATTGCATCTTTATAATCAAAATTAATTGGAACATTTATATCAATTGTTGCAAGCTTTTTACTAAGAAACGCAATTTCTTTATCATTTACAAGTTTTTCTTTAACTTTAGCAGTAATTTCTAAATTTTCAATGTTATTATATATATTTTCCAATGTAGTATATTTCCATATTAGGCTATATGCAGTTTTTTCACCTATACCTCTTACTCCTGGAATATTATCAGAACTGTCTCCCATTAAAGATTTAATATCCACAATTTGATAGGGTTCAATATTTTGCTTTTCTTTTAAAAGCTCAGGAGTATATATAGTATATTCAGTTTTGCCCATCCTTGTTGTAGGAATAATTATTGAAGTGTTATCACTTATAAGTTGAAAAGAATCCTTATCTCCAGTTAAAATATACGTAAAAATACCATTTGTAGAATTAATTTTTGCAACTGTTCCAAGTACATCATCAGCTTCATATCCCTCAATTTCAATAATTGGAACATTCATAGCATTTAATATCTCTTTTATCATAGGCATTTGTTCTGCAAGTTCATCAGGCATTCCCTTTCTGGTTCCTTTGTATTCAGAATACATTTTATGCCTAAAAGTAGGAGCTTTTAAATCAAAAGAAACCGCAATATAATCAGGGTTTATTTTTTCTAATATCATCCAATATATATTCAAAAAAGCATATAGTGCATTCGTATGTATACCAGCAGTTTTAGAAAACATTCTAAAATTTGAGAGACCATAAAATGCTCTATTCATAATACTATTACCATCAATTATTAAAAATTTTTCCATATATTACCTCTTTATTTCATACTTTTTAAATATTCTAAAAATTTATTATTAACAAAATCCTTGTCATTTTGATTTAAATAATCAAATTCTTTATTTAATTCAATATTATCTATACTTGATTTATCTATATATACACCATTATCTCTTATATCAATAATTGTTATTATATTACCAGTAGTATTTTTTACATAAAAGTAAACATCTTCATTCATATTAAACATTCGTTCATATCCTAGTTGTTCTACTATGTATTTGGTTGTAAATATCCCTTTTACCTTTCCTCTTACCATACCATCATTAAAAAGTATTAGTTCTTTTTTTTCATTATTATAATCCCTTAATATCAAATAATCAGGTAACTCTTTTAAAGAAAAATAATCTTTATCAATATTTAGGCTTCCCTTTTTTATCATATATATATCTAAGATATAATAATTTTTATCAAGAATATAATTATTTTTTTCTAATTTTTCAATGACGTTTTTTAGGCTATTTTTAACTTTAACAAAGTTAAAATCCGAAAATATTTCATCCATAACTTTACACACCTCATCATTATTATATACTTTTAATTTTTTCATGTCAAATACTAAAATGTATACTTTATACAAATTCTTGCCAAACTACATTAGCTACTTCTTTTCCTCTTGGAGATAGTATGATATGAGAGTCATTTAAATATATAAGTTTTTCAGCAGTAAGTTTTTTTATTTCAATGTTAAATATATCCATTAAATCAACCGAAAATCTTTTTTTAAATTCTTTTATTGATACACCAGATAAAAGACGAAGTTTTAATATCATATATTCCTTCATTAAAGCCATTTTATCCAATTCTTCCTTTTCTACTATCACACTATTATTTTCAAAAATGGAATTTATATATTTATCCAAATTTGAAACATTAGTATACCTAGTTCCCGCAAAAAAACTTGATGCTGACGCACCTATTCCAATATATTCATCTTGATTCCAATACTTCAAATTATGTTTAGATTCATAATTAATATTAGCAAAATTAGAAATTTCATATCTTTTTAAACCATTTATTTCTAATATATTTTCTAGATATTCTTTCATTTTATATTCTTCATCTTCATCTACTAGTTCCAAAAATTTCTCCTTTAATAAGAAATCAAGCTTACTTCCTTCATGTATTTCTAGGTTATACACTGATATATGTTTTATATTATATTCATCTTTTAAAGATATAATTTTTTCTATGGTATCTTTAAATTTAACAAAATTAAGCCTTGGTAATGGATACATTACATCAATAGAAACATTTTCTATTCCTGCTTTTTTTACAATTTTTAATGCACTTAAAAAATCTGAATAAGTGTGAGATCTTCCAATTGATTTTAATACTTCATCATGAGTAGACTGAAGTCCAATACTTACTCTATTTATCCCAACCTTTTTATACATAGACATTTTTTCTATAGTAACAGTACCAGGATTAATTTCAATTGTTGCCTCTTTAATATTGCAATTAAAAAGTTTGATTGTTTCCATTATTCTTTCTATATATTTTGCATCTATTAAAGATGGTGTTCCCCCACCAAAATATACTGTTGAAACCGTATACTCCGAAAGTATCTCTGCATTTTGCAGTATTTCAAGACAAACTGCATCAACATATTTATCTATAATGTTTAAATTAGTTGATGAAAAGAAATTACAATAATAACATCTTGAACTACAAAATGGTATATGTATATATAATCCTATATCTTTCATAATTACTCCTGTTTTAATCTATAGTTTGAGCTAATTGCACTAACTTATCTAGTCTATGTTTTAGTCCAGATTTAGATATATTTCCATGCTCATTAAATTTTTTTACTAAAAAGTCTAAACTCCCATCTGGATAATCTTTTCGCAACATCGCTGTTTCTTTCAGTTTTGCATCTAATTTTAGCAATTTACCGCTTTTTTCAAGCTTTTTTATAGCTTCAAGTTGTTTTAAAGAGGCTGAAATAGTTTTTGAAAAATTTGCAGTTTCGCAGTTAATACTTCTATTAATGTTATTTTTAACATTCTTTTCTACCCTAACATTTTCAAACTCAAGCAAGCTTTTAGAAGCTCCAAGTATGCTAATTAATAACGATATTTGTTCTGAGTCTTTAATATATACGATATAAGATAAACTCTTACGCCTTATAGATCTTGGTGTAAATTCTAGCAAAGATAGCAAATTAAATATGTATTCACTACATGCCTTATTTTTAAATGAAATTTCAAAATGGTAATCATTTTGAGGATTTACGATACACCCAGAACTAACGAAAGCTCCTTTTAATATAGATTTTACACAACATTCCTTTAAAGAGGCTATATCTAAAAAGTCAAAAAATTCATTTTCTAAATCTTTTTTATGTTTAACTACTGTTAAACATTCTCCAAATTTTTCAGCCATTTTGCAACACTTATTATCCACACTTGAGAAACTATCTAAAATTTCTTGTTTTATATTTGATGAAAACGACACACTACCACCCTATCATTATTTCCAAAATCTTTTATACACTCTAGTACTTCATATGAGGTATTCTTAGCTATAAGTGTTAAAATACTATCTAATTGATCATAACCTATTTCAAATATTACTAAAGCATTATTATTTAAATACTTCCATGCATTTTCCAATATTTTTATATATATATCTAAACCGCTTTTTCCTCCATCTAATGCCAAAATAGGTTCTTTTTTTACAAATTCATCAAGGCTATTTATTACCTCTGTTTTTATATATGGAGGATTTGAAACTAATACATCGTATTTACTATTTATGATATTTTCAAACAAATTAGATTGTATTAAAGTTAATTTCTTTTCTACTTGATTAATTTTAGCATTCTTTAGGGCTATATCTAATGCATCAGATGATATATCAACCATGGTTATTTCTTTAATTGAAGAGTTCCTAGCAATAGATATACCAATACAGCCACTACCAGTGCACATATCTAAAAGAGAGTCTAAGTTCTCATTGTTTACATATCTTATGGCTGTTTCCACTAAAATTTCTGTGTCCTGCCTTGGTATTAAAACATTCTCATTTACAAAGTATTGTTCATTATAAAAATACTTTGTATTAGTTATATACTGAATAGGTATATGCTGTTTATATAATTTATCTAAAAGTTCATCAATAGCATGACTCATTGTACTGTTTAAAGTTATATTCGCCTTTTGTAAATACAATTTTTCCTTTGATATATTTAAATAATGAGCAATTATGACATATATATCATTTAAATTATAATCTTGGTTAACAATATTTTCCTTAATATATTTTTTTATATATTCATCTACATTACATTCCATATTCATCTACCCTTAAAAAATATCGTCAAAAGCTTTTTAACAAGTGACGATACATAAAGAAAAAGAGGACCATAAGTCCCCATATTTTATTTTTTTCCGTATTTTTCAAAAAATTTAGCTGCTCTACCTTGACTAGAAATAGCTTGTTTTTGACCTGAAAAGAATGGATGACATTTACTACATGTATCTACTTTCATCTCTGGTTTAACTGAAGCTGTTTCAATTTCATTTCCACAAACACATTTTATTACAGCTTTTCCATAATTTGGTTGTATATCTGCTTTCATTTATTTCACCTTCCTATTATATATCTTCAAATTGTTACTAATATATTTTAACATATTAGACTATAAAAAACAAGACTTTTTTTATTTTTTTATTCTTTTTATAGCTTTTTAATTAAATTATGTAAATTTTATATATTTTAAACTTTTAAATATAGATTATTTACTTATTTACAACAATGTGTTATAATACTAACAAATATTATATTTTAAATCTTAAAGTTTTAATAAATTAAGGAGTGAGTATAATGTATAATTACACTAAAATATCTGTACCTATAAACATGTTAGCATTAAATAGGTTTAAACTTGGTGATGGCTTAGTATTTGCTTTTGATAGCTATTACCGATTATCAAAAATGCGTATGAAAATTGAAAGTAATGTATTAGTAAATTTATTAACGGATAACCAAACATTTAATGGAAAGGGTGATTTTGAAAGTTTTTATAAATATACAGCTGAATACCTAATAAAAAATTCTACAAATACGTTTTTATTTTCAAAAAAGAAAATTAAAATGCCATTTATTGTTTATGGTATAAACGTTGAAGATTGTATGGCTGGAAGATCTTTGATACCACTAAATCTTTTCAATTATTTTCATACAGTATTATGGAATAAAGTTGTAAAATTATGGGTGGATGGTTTTATTAGTAAAAAATCTAATGTTATGATTAAATACCTTAATTTTTTCTACGATGATTACAGCAATTTTTATGATAAAAAGGATTTTAAAACACAGGATGATATAACAAGTAAGTTTTTGTCTGATACTTTTGATTTTTTTAAATTTAATAATATTTTATACTTAGAAGAATTTGATATAACAGAAGATGGATTAATCTTAACAATTCCAATTAAAGTTGACTTTAATTTTCTAGAGTAATTTTTTTTAAGAGGCACATATTTTTTATGTACCTCTTTTCACATGTTATTTTAGTTTCTAATAAAGGTTTTCTAGCATATACTAATATTGGAGGTGATTTTATGAATTTTTGCCCTCAAAAACTATTGAATTGCTTATTATGTTCAAGTAATATAAAACTTCCAATAAATAAGAACCATTATGTTACAGGTCAAGATATTTCATTATTTTCAAAACTTGTATGCATAGAACAAGAACTCTCAAACATAACTTGCAATATTCAAGGATACTGTAAATGTATAAAAAATTCTTACTTTAAATAGTTTACTTAAAATTCTTGTTTTTTTAATGGCTTTATGATATACTAATTTTCGATATTATTCGATATTTTATTATTTTAGGAGGAAAATATATGGAAAAATTTTTAGTTCATGGTCCGTGTAAATTAAATGGAAATGTTTGTATAAGTGGTGCAAAAAATGCTGCTGTTGCAATAATTCCTGCTACACTACTAGTTAAGGGAAAATGTCATTTAGAAAATGTTCCAGATATAAGTGATATAAGAGCATATTTAGAAATATTAAAATCATTAGGTTCAAAAATTGAATACATATCTAAAAATGAGATGATTATAGATAATGAAAATGTTACATCTGCTATAGCATCTTATGAATTAACAAGTAAATTTCGTGCTTCATACTACTTATTAGGAGCACTAATTGGCAGATTTAATGAGGTACAAATAAGTTTACCTGGTGGATGTAATTTAGGTGCTAGACCTATAGACCAACATATAAAAGTTTTAGAAAGACTTGGAGCTTCTGTTGAAGTTAAATCAGGAAATGTCTATGCCAAAAAATCAAAAAGATTAGTTGGTACACATATTTTCTTAGATGTCATAAGTGTTGGAGCAACAATGAACGCAATTTTATCTTCCACTTTAGCTTCTGGAACAACAATAATTGAAAACGTTGCAAAAGAACCACATATTGTAGATTTAGCAAATTTCTTAAATTCAATGGGCGCAAAAATTAGCGGTGCAGGAACAGATACAATAAAAGTAATAGGAGTTGAAAGTTTAAAACAAAAGTCATCATATTCAATTATTCCAGATCAGATTGAAGCAGGCACCTTTATGGCTGCCGTTGCTGCTACTGGTGGTGATGTACTAATACAAAACTGTATTCCTAAACATATGGAGCCAATTACAGCAAAATTAATAGAAGCTGGAGCAATTGTTGAAGAATTTGAGTCAAGTATTCATCTAAAAATGGATAAAAAGCCAAATGCTTTTAGTATTAAAACAAGTCCATATCCAGGCTTTCCAACTGATATGCAACCTCAAATGTGTGTAATATTGAGTATTTGTAATTCAACTGGAATTATTGTAGAAAATATATGGGAATCACGTTTCCAATACACAGATGAACTTGCTAAAATGGGAGCGGATATTGCAGCACATGGAAATACAGCCATTGTAAAAGGTGTTGAAAAATTATATGGTTCACCTGTTAAAGCACATGACTTAAGAGCTGGAGCAGCTATGATAATTGCAGGTTTAGTAGCTTATGGGGATACTGAAGTTTATGATATTCATCATATTTTAAGAGGCTATGAAGATATTGTTTCAAAATTTAAAACACTTGGGGCAAACATTGAATATATAAACGACATGGAGGAAAAAAATGATTAATTTACATCCTCTTTACAGTTCTAGTTCTGGTAATTTATTCCATATTGAAACGAACTCAGCTAATATACTAATCGATGCAGGAGTCTCATATAAAGCAATTAATGAAGGGTTAAAAAGCATAGGCAAACAAATTAGTGACGTAAATGCTGTTTTAATAACCCATGAACACATTGATCATATAAGGGGACTCCCTCTTCTATGTAGAAAAAATCAAATTCCAATTTACGCTTGTGGAAAAACAGCTGATTTACTTCAAGAGCAACTAAATGAAAAAAACATCGAAAATCATATATTTAAAATTAATTATGGACAGGCATTTAAAATAAAAGATATAGAAATAGAATCATTTCAAACTTCACATGATGCTATAATGCCATGTGGTTATCGTATTAACTCAGAAACTAGTAGCCTTACATTTGCTACAGACCTAGGATATGTGTCAGACGAAGTATTTGAAAATTTAATGGCTTCAAATTACATAGTTTTAGAGTCAAATTATGATAATACTCTACTTGATTTTGGAAAGTATCCATATCCTACTAAAAGAAGAATAAAAGGAAATTTAGGACATCTTTCAAATAATGATACTGCATTTGCAATAACTAAACTGGCTAAAAATGGTCATAAAAACTTCTTACTTGCACATTTAAGTCAAAATAATAATACACCTGATATAGCATTAAATACTATAAAAGATACACTATATAATAATCAGATAGATCCTAACTTACTTAATATACAAATTTCAAGTAAAAATTTATCTAATGAGGTATACACTATATGTTAAATATTAAAATTATCTGTGTTGGAAAAGTAAAAGAAAAAAGTCTTTCCTCTCTCATATCCGAATATACAAAACGATTATCTAAATATTGTAAACTAGAAATTATAGAGGTAGAAGATGAAAAACTTCCTAATTCATTAAATGAAAATGATATAAAAAAAATTAAATCTACCGAATGTAATAAAATATTAGAAAAACTTTCAAAGTTTGACAAGGCTTCAATATTTTTTCTAGATTTGAAAGGAAAAGAATATAGCTCCGAAGAGTTTTCAAGTAAAATTTCACAAATTGCTACCTACTCTTCTTCAACAATAATATTTGTAATTGGTGGAAGCTTAGGACTAACTGAAGAGATTTTATCAATATCAAGTACTAAAATTTGTTTTTCAAAAATGACTTTCCCCCATCAACTAATAAGATTATTTTTATTAGAACAGATTTTTAGAGCATTTAAAATTCAAAACAATGAAAAATATCATCATTAATAATAGGCAGGCTCAGTACAAAGTGAAGTGAACCTGCTTATTATTTATATTATTTTTCCAGGAATTCCTACAACTGTGGAATTGCTATCAATACTTTTTAATACTACACTATTTGCACCAATTTTTACATTATCACCTATAGTTATATTTCCAAGTACTTTACTACCACAGCCTACAAAAACATTGTTACCTAATGTCGGATGTCTTTTAGCTGTCTCCTTTCCTGTTCCTCCCAATGTCACTTGATGATATATTGTACAATTATCTCCAATAATTGTTGTTTCACCAATAACTATCCCCATACCATGATCAATAAATAATTCATTACCTATAATAGCTCCTGGATGTATTTCTATTCCAGTTAAAGATCTTGCAATTTGTGAAAATAACCTTGCTAAAAATTTTAATCTATGTCTGTATAAAAAATGATTAAATCTGTGAAAACATATTGCGTGAAAACCAGGATATAATAATACTACGGACATAACATTAGTTGCTGCAGGATCTTTTTTTTGAATATTTTTAGCATCAATATATAACTGTTTTAAAGTATAAAAAAATGATTTCATAATATCACCTTACATCAAACATCTTGATATATTTTATTATATGAAATCATAATACGTTACAATAAACTAATTGTTTATTCTTTTAATTGATATAGCTTTTTTAGAATTATCGTCAAATTCTACAATAATTGCGTTAAATATTGCATCATTTTCACTACACTCATACTTTATATAATTTCCTGTTAAGAACCTATCTATAGCAATCTCTTTCTTAAGTCCTAAAACACTTCCACTAGGTCCTACCATTCCAACATCAGTGATATATGCCATACCAGTTTCTAATATTTTTTCATCTGACGTTTGAACATGAGTGTGAGTTCCAAATACCATATTAACCTTATCACTTAAATAATATCCCATAGCAATTTTTTCTGCTGTTGCTTCAGCATGGAAATCTAGTACTATGTAGTCTACGTTTTTTTTCTTTAAATCATTAATTTGGTTTATAGCCTCTTCAAATGGATTAGTTGAACTATTAAGAATATTGTCATTCATTTCAGCCCTTCCAATTAGATTAATCACTCCTACTTTTACGTCATTTTTTTTAATAATTACATTTTTATTACCGACCAAATTTGTTATATTGGCAGGAATAACCATACGTTCTAATTTTATATACTCACTTGCCATTTCCTTTCTATAATACAAATGATTTCCCATAGTAACACAATCTGCTCCATAAGAAATTATTTCATTATATTCTTTTGTTCTACAACCTTTACCGTTAGCAGAATTTTCACCATTTACAATGCAAAAATCTATTTTTTCTTTTTTTAATAAATCGGGTAGTTCCTTTTTTAATCTTTCCATACCTGGTTTACCAACAATATCGCCAATTACTAACAACCTCAACTTAAATCTCTCCTTCTAATACACGATTATTATACAATAAACTTATATTAAAAGCAAGTAAATTTTTCTAAGTTAAACACTGCTTTTTAATATATTTGCATTTTGGCACCTTCCACCCATTTTATCAATCAACTTTCCATCTTTATATACACTTATAATTTCACAATTATTTGCGCAACCAGTACAGTTTTTTCCTATTGTTTTAAATTCTATGTCTTCAATATCAAAATTAAATTCAAGTTTTGTACCATTTTTATTAGCGTTTTTGGATATTATAGCAACACCCAGTGCTCCCATTAAATGTGAAGAGTCATCAACATATACTTCTTTTTTTAGTGCATTTTTAAATGCCTCTACTACTCCTATATTTTTACTAACTCCACCTTGAAATACTACTTTATCTTCTATTTTTTTCCCCTTTGCTAAGTTATTTAAATAATTACTAACTACACTATTACAAATGCCAGCAATCAAATCTTCCTTTTTATGACCTATTTGTGCTTTATGAACTAAATCTGATTCTGCAAAAACTGTACATCTTGCAGCAATTTTAGAAGGATTTTTTGAACTTAAAGCAATTTTACCTAAATCTTCTATACTTACTCCTAATCTTTTAGCTTGTGATGAAAGAAAAGCTCCTGTTCCAGCTGCACAAAGTGTATTCATAGCATAATCCACTACTATTCCATCCCTTAAAATAATTATTTTTGAGTCTTGGCCCCCAATTTCAAGTATAGTTTTAACATCCGGATACCTTGATAAAGTTCCTATTGCATGTGCTGTTATTTCATTTTTTACAACATTTGCATTTAATATTGTACCTATTAAATTTCTAGCAGACCCTGTTGTTCCTATTCCATAAATATCGCACTTAATATTTTTACTTTCTAGTACATTCTTTAACTTTTTTATAACTTTTTTTGTAGCAATTATAGGGCTACCCTCAGTCCAGATGTATTCGCTTGCAATAATTTCATTATTATTATCTATAACAACAGCTTTTGTAGATATTGAACCTATATCTACTCCTATATAATATTGATTTTTCATTTGCCGACCTCCTAATTTTGAAAACTATAGTTATGATTTTTACAATTTATATCTTTATTTTTAAGTATTCCATCTACTTTATCTTGTTTTTTTAAATTTTCCTGATTACTTTTTTTCATCATTAACATATCATAGAATGCTTCTATTCTAGTTTGAACACCAGTTTGACTTGTTTGAGAATCAAATGTTAAATACATTATTGGTATACCAGCATCTTGGGATATCTTTTGAAGTACTGGCATTGCATTTATTTCCGGCGTACATCCAAATGGTTTTATATGAATTATACCGTCATATCCTTTTTCAATTAATTCTAAAGTATGTGCTACACTTTCAGTACCATCTGCGCCAAGTGCATATTCTATGTATTTATTTGCATATTTTATATGCTTTTTTATACTTTTTCCTTTTTTAAATAGCAAATATGTAACTGTAGTATATCTTTTAACATGAATACCTAAAGAGGCTAACTCTTTTTCCAAAAAAAACGTAGAAAAAGGTTCCATTGAAGTATATAATTCTCCTACTATTCCTACTTTTAATATCTCAGAATTATTTTTATTTAATTTAATACTTTTAATATTTTTTATAGTTTGTTTTTTTAACTTAAACAAATCTGATACACTATATACATTTGTTATATTTTTTAAAAATTGTTCATGAATTATATCAAATTCCCCTGGATTAATTTGATATGCATAATTATCTCTTATATATGTCTCAATAATATCCAAAATTTCAACTGCTTTTATAGCAAGTAAAAATTCTTTCACAAATTTTGAAAATGTAAGATTAGGATTTAATAACTTAAACTTACTATATACCTTTTTTACATGTATTCCATCAGGCTCAAAAAGTGAAATGTATGTAAAATTATATCCCATATTTTTTAATATTTCTTCCTGTACTTCAGCATAATACCCATATCTGCATCCTCCACCAGCTTGAATCAAGAAATTTGCTCCTTCATTTAAACTCTCAATAAAATTTCCCATGTTGTATTTAAATGGTAAACATACAAAATCTGGACTTGCATTTGAGCCTAAATTAATAGTTTCTTTTGTCATTTTTTTTGGCATTAAAATTTCAGTTATATCTTTATCTACCAATCTTTCTAGCATATTATATATAGGATATACGTAGTTTCCAAGTCTTGGAAAGCTTACTATATACTTTTTTTGTTTTTTCATTATCAACCACTTACTTTCTTTATACTTTGTCTTTGTTCTAAAATATCATAAAAACTTTCAAGTCTTGTATACAGTCCCGCTCCCAATTCTTGTTCATCAACAATTAAATTAATACTTGGTATAGTAGTTACTTTTCTAATTAAAAGTTCATTTACCAAGCTATCAGGCCCACAAGGAAAAGCAGTTATATATACTATCCCGTCAATATATGGTAAGTATTCAGAAATTCCATTTAATAGCTTTATACTTGGATCCCAATATATAGATTCTGAAAATTTACTATATTCTTTAGAATTTTTAAAAACAGATTTATTAATATCTGCATACAAAATATTTGCACCCATTTTATTTAAATACTTAGTTATTTCATTTCCAATATATTTATCATAAGATAAATACGGGTGTGCTACAATTAAAATATTTGGTTTACTTGTATTTAAAGCAATTTTATCATATTGTTTTAATAACCTTTTTTTATCATATTCTTTTTGCATAAATTTTGCTTTTAAATATGATGATATTATTTTTGAATACTTAAAATTTAATTTTCTTCCAAGATGCAAAAATGCATTTATTTCACTTTCACCTTTTTCATAGTCAATATTTAATGTTAAAAATTTTTCATTAAATATATTTTTGCATATATCATATATTGCGAAAAACTTAACACATATACTTTTTTTATTTCTAAAACTACAAATTCTAGGAATAAATATATAATCTATTTTCTCTTTTTCTTTTCTGTCTAATAAATTTTTCACATGCCCCATAAATATCTTGCTTGCAAGACACGATTCATCTATTGAATACTTAATACCATTTTCAAGTATTTCTTTATCTGTATTTTTACTATATACCACTTCAAATCCTAAATTTTCAAAAAACTTTTCAAATAATAACGGCTTTTCATATATATACAGTCCTTTTGGTATTCCCACCTTAATTTTTTCCAAGTTAATCACCTAAATTTATTTTTTGTAATTTTTTCCATTTTATACAAATATTTATAATTTATATTTATGTATATAATAAAAATAAATTAGGTATCTTATATAATTGTAGAAAGTTTAAAGTATTTCCACGACTTTTGTCAAATACATATTTTTTTTTAAAATCTACTTTACTTATTCTTAATTTT
>CAKOYA010000018.1 GCA_934130325.1 uncultured Clostridia bacterium | reverse complement strand
GGACTTACGGATAAGGACAATATCAAAGATGTTACAGCAAGTGCAAGAAAAATTTGCAACGAATTTCCTGGTTCGTTAACTCTTCCGTTTTGGGTCGCAGGCAGAGAATATTGCAGACCAGAAAATCCTAAATGTGATGAATGCTATCTAAGCCAGTTTTGTATGAAAAGAATAGAACTTGGTAAAGATTTATAATGTTTTATGAAGAGACTAGATATAATTTATATTTATTCTCTTCCTTCATTTAAATAAAAAATAATTGAAGCGATAAATTACAATTATGTGAGGTGCCAAAAATGAGTAAATATGAACCATTATGGAATCATGTAAAAGAAAATAAAAAAGAAAATTATAAATTAACTTATGAAGAAATTAAATTTATTTTAGGATTTGAAATAGACCATTCATTTTTGACCTATAAAAAAGAATTAAAAGAATATGGTTATGAGGTTAGTAAAATATCAATGAAAGAAAAGACAGTATCTTTCAATAAAATATAATAAAAAATTACAATATATAAGTAAAGTCAAAATAGTAATTTGATGTTTAGATTAGATTTAAAATTAAAAGCTATATTACTGTATTTACGTTATTAATTTATGCTATCATGAAAGATAAAAAGCAAATTTAAATTTTTTTGGACAAGTGAGTAATTTAAAGGCAAGATTAAAATATTGTAAAAAAAATATATATATGATAAACTAATAAAAAATACGTTAATGAGGGGAAAAATATATGGAAAAACAAGAATTGAGAAATAAAATAGATGAATTTTGTAAAAATAAAAATTTTGAAAATCCTTTTATACAGGAATGTATAACTGAGTTTATAGAAGGACATACAAGATTACATGGAGATGTTATTCCAGTACAAGAGTTATTTAAAAGACTAGAAGATAATTTAGATAAAGTAACCTTTGCTGGTCGAGAAAAAGCACTACATGGAGAATTTGGATCATATAAAGGGAGAGTTGCAGATAATACTGATGAAAATGAAATTCTTATTTATTTTAATGAAGCCGATTTAGAATTGTCTAAGTTAGATAAGCAAAGCTGAGATATATATACAGAGGCAGATAAACAAGAAATAATACACGATATACAAATGAAAAAAGAATTAATAAAAAGTACATTAATACACGAATTAACTCATTCTGCATATACCATAAAAGATAAATGGGGTTTTGGAGAAGAACATATTTTTTCTGAAACTTATAAAGATCGTTTTTTTTGAGAATATAGACAATTTAAGAATAACAATAATGTTGAAGCTATAGTAAATTATATTTCAAATAGAATTGAAGGAAAAAATCCTGATGAAATATTAACATATGAGGCGTAAACAAAAGCAATATATATGTTAGCTGAAAAAGTAGATGAAAAATCGATTGTTAAAGCTGCATGGATTTCTGATGAACAAAAATTTAAACAAGCCTATGTAGAGTCACTGGCACTAAATGTAGAAACAGGTGAAAAGAGTTACAATCAATTTCAAGATATAATGAAAAAACTAGTAGTTATAAGAAAACGAGAGAAAGATCTAGGTGAAAGTATTAGGAAAAATAAACGGTTATTTATCTGAAATGCAAGAATTATTAGATGGAAAAATTCAGGAAATTGAATTTATAAATTATTTTTTGGAGGTAATGACAATGTTAAAAGAGGTAAAAATTGAACTTACTAATAGATGTGCCAGAAATTGTAAGCATTGCTCAAGCAGTGCAACTAATATCTATAATAATGTAAAAGAATTAGATTTTGAAGATGTAAAAAAAATCATATATGAAGCAAAAGACATGAATGTAGAAACAATAGTATTTACTGGTGGAGAACCCTTAATGTATGAAAGACTGCCAGAGTTAATAAAATTAACTTCCAAATTAGGTATGAATTCGACACTATATACTTTTGCTTATAGAGATGAAAAAAACTTAAATAAATATAGAGAATTATTAGATAATGGTTTAAATAAAATTATATATTCTTTAGCTGATACTTTATCAGAGGAACAGGATTTATCTACATATTCTCATATTGATTTCTTTGATAAAGTTTTTAAAGATTATAACGCTAAATTAGGATTTCATTATACAGTTTCAAAAGACTCTATTCATAAGATGAATGAAGTTGTAACTAGTACTTTGAATTTATTTAATGATAAATCTTATTTTGATAAAATTAGTTTGCTTAGATTTGTTCCTCATGGTAAAGGGGTAACAGAAATGGATTTAACTAAACAAGAGTTGTTAATGATAAAAGAGTTATATTTAAATTTTGAAAATAAGAAAAAATTAAGATTGGGGAGCCCATGGAATATCTTGGGTGTTGAAAATAGTCCCTGTATTATTGCTGATGAGATTATGATTATTGGATTTGATGGCATAGCTTATCCTTGTGACTCCATAAAATATTTTACCAAACTTGGTATTAGTGGGAATATTAAAAATAACACACTTGAAGAAATGTATAATTCATCCTATTTTTCAAATATTAGAAGTTTAAATGTTGATAATGGTTGTTCAACGTGTAGAAATTATAAAATATGTAAAAGTGGTTGCATTGGTCAAAAAATAATAGCCAACTATACTAAAAGTGAAGATAAAGTGAAGGTATTAAGAAAATGTATAAATTCAAGAGATCCAAAATGTATGAGGGAGATATGAAAAAAAGACAAGAAGTTTACGATTTGTATTGGTATTTTGCTTGTGAAAGGCAAAATATTTTTATAAAAAAATTAAATGGCGAACCTGCGCCATGGACAAAAGATCCTATATTGCAGGAGTATAAATTTTGTAATAGTTATAGAGTTAATGATAGAGTTAGCCAGTATTTATTAAAAAATGTAATTTATAATGGTAAAAATTATTCTGATGATGATATGTTGTTTAGAATACTTTTATTTAAATTATTTAATAAAGAATCAACTTGGGAATTATTACTAGATAATTTTAATGATATTACTTTAAAAACTTTTGATGCTAAAGCTTATTCAAAAGTACTAGAAAGTGCTATATCAAATGGAATTAAAATTTATAATGATGCTTATATTAGTTGTGCTAATAAAGCATTTGGTTATGATAGAAAACATGATAATCATTTAGCACTTTTAAATAGAATGTTTAATGAAGATAAAATACAAGATAAAATAGTTGAATGTAAAACTATGGAACAAGCATTTAATATAATTAAAAGTTATCCATTAATTGGAAATTTCATGGCTTATCAATTAGTAACTGATATTAATTATAGTGAAGTGGTAAATTGGAAAGAAGATGAATTTACAGTAGCAGGACCTGGTTCACTTCGTGGAATCAAAAAATGTTTTATTGACAAAGGCAAAATGAGTAATGAAGATATTATTAGATATATGTATGAGCATCAAGACGAAGAATTTAAAAGACTTAAATTAGATTTTAAAAGAATAGGTAATAGGCCTTTGCAACTTATCGATTGCCAAAATATATTTTGTGAATTAGATAAATATTGCAGACAAGCATTACCTGAATTAAAATCTAACAGAACTAAGATAAAGAAAAAATATATAGCAAAACAAGATAAAATAAATTACGTTTACCCACTAAAATGGAATATATATAAATAAGAATATGAAGAAATATAATGTTTATAAAAAATTACAAACTATTTGATAACAATTATTATGAAATTATAATAGCTAAATATTTTTATGATAATAATATACCAACTCTTGGAATTTGTGTACGAATTCCTCTATGTTATTTAATTCAAAAATACAATATTGGATTAATTGGACTTGCTTTTGTCTGCGGGATAGACAGAATAGTAAGAGCAATATATCTAAGGTTATATATAAAATTTAATAAAACAAAATTATTTGTATAAAATAAAAACTCACGAACTTTTACAATCCGTGAGTTGATTTCAATGTAGCTTTAACTATACACGTTTACGAAATTAAGACTATAAGATTTGATTAAATCTCTCTTATAAATTTATTATATCATTTTATTACATAATTTCAAAGGAGTATAGAAAAATATTGTAAATTAATGTATAATTAATAAAAATAAGAAAAGGAGAAGTATTATGTCAAAATTATTAATAAGTGACTACGATCAGACATTTTATCTAAATGATGATGATATAGAAAATAATAAAATATATGTAAATAAATTTATAAATTCATGTAATTTATTTGCTATTGCGACTGGAAGAAGCTATTTAGATTTTCATAGTAAATTGGATATATATAAATTTAATTACAATTATGCTATTTTAAACCATGGAGCGACCATTATAGATAAAAATAATAAAGTTTTATTTAATATTTGTATTTCTAATGAGATTATTTCACAAATTCAAAATGATTTAAATTTAAGTGAGAGTATAGATTATTTTTGTTGTAGCGGAATTGATAGTAGAGTAACATTTGAACACAAAGATTTAACTAAAATAAACGTAAAATACAGTTCAAAAGAATATGCATTAGATAAAGCAAATGTTATTAACAACAAATATGGAAATTATGTTAAAGCATATTATGTGAATACAAATTCTGTTGAAATTATTTCTAATAAAACAAATAAAGCTGAAGCCATATATTGGCTAATTAATTTTTTGAATAATGTTAATAAAACTAATACGTATGTTATAGGTGATAGTTATAGTGATATAGAAATGGTACAAGAATTTAATGGTTACTGTATGAAAGATTCAGTATCAGAATTAAAATTAGTCGCTATTAAAGAATATAATAGTGTATCCAGTTTAATAAAGGAGATTTTAAATGGGCAAAAATAGAGAAGCAAATATATTAATAGTTTCAAATGTATTGAGAGAAATAATAACTATTTTTTCAGGTCCATTTTTAACAGCCTATTTTTTTAAGATATCAGAGAATTCATTAATTGATTTATCAATTTATAATATTCTTGTCTTTTTATGTGTAGGATTTTTTGGCTTAATATTAGGATATATAATAAAAAATAAATTTCAAATCGGTATGTTTAGAATTGGAGTTATATTAAATGCAGTATATGTACTAACAATTATAATATTAAAAGAAAAAATATTAAATTATTTACCTTTAATTTCGTTTTTATATGGTACTTCAATGATAACTTATTTTTATCCATATAATTTATTTTTATCAGATAAAGTAAGTAATGATATAAGAGATCAATATGAATTTAAAAGAAAAACAATTGTTACAATAGTAGGAATATTAACTCCAATAATTTTAGGAACAATAATAACTACTACTAATTTTGTATTGACTGCTATAATTATATTAATAATATCAATTATACAAATAGTTATATCTTTTTTCTTAAAACCTACTACATATAAGAATGCAAAATTTACTCCTTTTAGTTCATTGAAAACATTATTAAAGAATACAGATGTGAAAAACATAATAAGACTAGACTTTTTCAAAGGTATGAGTATTGCAGATGGAGCTCTCAAAATTTTAATTACATTATTGATTATTAATGCTTTTAAAACTGATTTAAATTTAGGAGTTTTTTCATCCATTTCTAGTTTGTTAACTATAATATTTCAGTATGTATATACCAAATATTATAAAAATAGGGATGATAAAAATATTATTGTTATTTGTGCAATTATTCCAGTTGTTAGCTTAATTCTTTTATTAATATTAAATAATAATGTTGTCTTATGTTTATATTATTTTTGTTATAGTTCGTTAGTAGGTGTTTTGAATTTTATTATTGATATTAGATTATTTAATTTGTCCAACATTCCGTTAATAAAAAATGATAATCAAATGGAATTTTGGTCGCTAAGGGAAATTGTATTAAATTTCGGTAGAATTATAAGCTATATATTGTTATTAATGGTATCTATAATAGATTCAGGAAAATATTTAAATAGCTTAATGTTATTTTTAACATTAAGCATTATGTTGATGGGAATATTTTTATCAAAGATTAGCAAAAATGATAAATAAAGTATAAAGACAATGCTTAGTTTGCATTGTCTTTATACTTTTCAGGTATAGTGTAGTATTTTGTAATTTTAGATATTCAATTTTAGTTCCAATTGCTCGTTCATCTTGAAAATATCCAAGATAATGAAATTTATTTTAATTAAGTATTCAATAGTTCATCGCTCATACTGATTTTCTTCTTAATTATTTTAAACATATCACATCACACCTTTCTTTGCAATAACGCACAAAAAAATCAACTATTACTAGTTGACTTAATCATTAACGTCACATTGATGCAACGATTTTATCTTATGGAGCGGGTTGTGGGAATCGAACCCACGGCAAAAGATCGGAAGCCTTTTATTTTACCACTAAACTAAACCCGCTTACATATTAAATATTACCATAAAATTTTAAGTATGTCAAATTTTTAATGTTTTTAATTAAATACAAATCTTCAATTTATAAAAAAATGTTGAAAAAAGTTTTATTTAAGTATATAATTTTTAGTATATATAAAAGGTGAAAGTATGAAGTTAAAATCAATTTTCTCAAAAAAGCAGTTGGAATATATTGAAGCAATTGTATATATTTTTGCTGTTATAATTGTAATTTTTTGTAAAATATATGGACCTATATATTTTAATTTTATTCCACTACTTATTATACTTGGAATTGTAGGAAATATAGTATTTAAAAGAGGTGTTGTAACCACTGTTTTTGGAAGTGTTGTATCTATTTGTATAGTATATACAAAGGGGAATATGTATTGGCTAGAAAATATAGTATATAGTGGAATAATAGCTCTAGATATTGCTATGGGTGAATTGTTAGGTGAATATATATTTAAATCATATAAGAAGATGAAAGAAAACAGAAAAAGAAAAAATAAATTCAGTAAAAAAACTGTTAGACTGTATTTTACTACGTTGTTAATAATTATTTTTTCAATATTAATAAATAATTATACTAATGGAAATATCATTGAATACAATATTTGCAAAAATACATTAGATTCCTATCTAGAAAAAAATTATTTAAATATTAATATTTCTGATTTGATTAGTTCTTCATATTCTGTAGGTATAAATAATCATTTTAAGTTTAAAGTTTTAGATAAAGATGATGGAAGTATTAGGTCTTTTAAAGTGTATTTAAAAGATAAAAATAATGTAGTAGATGAGTATAAACAATTAAATATAGAAGAAAATAATAACGATGAAAAAAGAAAAATAATAGAATTTTTAAAATCTAAAGGATGTTATAGTAAGTATCAAAATTTATTAATAGATATAGAATATGAGAAAAAGGAGCAATTCATTATAAAAGTAAGTAATGAAGTAGATGAATTGTCTTCTGAACAAAAAGAAAATTTTGCAAAGCAATTAGTAGAATTTTTAAATGATATAAAAAAATATGAAAAATATGATAGTATAGATCAAATTGAAATGTCTATTGTAAACAAAAATAATAAAAAAGATATCGTTATATCAAATATGTATATTAAAGGATATGAAAAGAATTTAAAAGAGGCAAAAGAAGAACCATATATATATATACTAAAATCATTATCAATTGAGTATATAGATTCAAAAGAATAATTAGGAGGAAATATGCTAGAGTCTAAGACTTTAAAGGAAAATAAAAAGCGACTTTCAATAATAACTGATATAATGCTCTTAATTCCAATAGTAATAGCAACTGTTTTAGTTATTAAAACAGTAAAAATTCCAGTATTAGAAAGTGATTCTACGGAGGTATTATCGCTTGCGTCTTCAAATAATAGCACGATAGAATTAGAAAATGAAGAATATATTGAGAAAATAAATAATGAATTTGGAATAAATGTAATGTATGGAAAAAAAGTAGTTCCATTTGCAAATAGATTGGATGCAGTAGCACAATTTGATGAAAATATAGTTAATAATAATTTAAAAATAATATATAAGGCGTTAAAAAAATATCCAATGGAAACTTTTAATATGAGTATTTCAAATCAAAATCCTATATATATAATGATTGTAGACCATTTTGAAAACAATAATATAGCTCTTGCATCACGAAATAATTTAGATGAATATAGAGTATATATAAGTAATACAGAAAAACTAGAAAGGGCTCTACATCATGAAATTTATCACGTACTAGAATATTATATGTCAAAAGAAAATAGTAACTTGTATAATAATTGGAATGAATTAAATCCTAAAGATTTTAATTATGAAAAAGATACGTCAAAATTGACAAAAGACTATGTATATATTAAAGAAAAAAGTGATGAAAAAGATGAAAAAATTAACTTAAATAATCAATATTATTTTGTAACTAAGTATTCAAAATCATCTGAAAAGGAAGATAGGGCTGAGATATTTGCAGAACTAATGATAATGCAATATCCACAAAGCTATGTAACTAAAGGACAAAAAATAAGAAATAAAATAGATTATATTTTTAAGAATATAAATTCAAATATAACAGAAGGAAATTTTTACTGTACTAAATTTTTGACTTCTTAGTATGTTATAATAGAGAATAGGACTTAAAATTATAATTTGAGATATTTTATTTTTAATTAATTAGTGTTATAATAAATTTGTAAAGGTATGAGGTGATTTTTTATGAAAAATGAATTAAAAGATATAATATTGATGGGACTTGGAGCAATTTCTTTAACTGGTGAAAAAGCTTCTAGTTTAAAAGAGGAACTGCTAAAAAAAGGTCAAGAAGTATATAAAGAAGGACAAATAAAAAATGAAGAACTAAAGAGAAATATAAAAGAAACCATAAAGGAAAATGTTACAGTTCAAGTAACACCAGGTTCAGAAGAAGAATTGCAAGAATTGATAGGAAAAATGGATAAGGAAGAATTAAAAAGATTAGAAAAATTAGTAAAGGAAGCTAAGGATAAGGAAAACAAAAAACAAAATTAATTAATGTATATTTACTTAAAGGTTGGATTATATGAATGAAAAACAAAGATTAAAAGAAATAATAGATATTTTAAAAGAATCAAATATTTTGGAGGGGATATCACCAGAGAAACTAATAAATGTTATCTCTAAACTTGGACCTACATTTATTAAATTACGGACAAATGCTCTCAAACAGATATGATATAATTCCAGAAAGATATTGTAAAGAACTATCAAACTTAAGGGCTAATGTAAAACCTATGAGTTTTATAGAGGTTAAAGAAATATTGGAACTTCAGTATGGAAACTTAACAGATGTATTTGCAACTATTAATAAAGTTCCAATAGGTTCTGCATCTATAGCTCAGGTGCATAAAGCAAAACTTTTAACAGGTGAAGAAGTTGTAATTAAAGTACAAAGGAAAAATATTTATGATACTATGTTTTTAGATGTAAAGCTTATGAAAAAGGCAATAAACATACTGCATTTAAATAGTATAATAAAGATAATAAATTTAACTGAAATACTTGATGAAATGTTTGAAACTGCAAAAGAGGAATTGAATTTTGAAATAGAGGCAAAACATTTAGAAGAATTTAGAGAAAATAATAAAGAAATTAATTATATATCAGCTCCTAAGGTATATAAGAATTTGATTTGTAAAAATATACTTGTGATGGAATATATAGAAGGAATATCCCTAGATAATAAAGAAGAATTAATAAAAAATGGGTACGAATTAAAAGAAATAGGGGAAAAATTAGCTGAAAATTATATAACTCAGGCTATAGACGATGGATTTTTTCATGCTGATCCACATCCTGATAATATACTTGTAAAAGATGGTAAAATTGTGTATATAGATTTAGGGATGATGGGAAGGCTTTCTTCAAAAAATAAAGAACTTTTAAAAAAATGCATGAAAGCAATTATTAGAGAAGATAGTTATGAAATAGAGAGAATATTGCTTGAAATGTGTGATTACAATAATACACAAATAAATAATACTAAACTTATAAAAGGTATAGAACGAATTCTTTCAAAGTATTTAACTGAAAATATAAAAGATATTAATACTTTAAGTTTTTTAAATGACGTTTTTTCAATGCTTAAAGACAATAAATTAAAACTTAATAAAGGGATAACTATGCTTATAAGGGGAATTGTTATAATTGAAGGTACTTTAGAAACTTTAACCCCAGATTTAAATTTATTTATAGTTTTATATGGTAGAGTTAAAAATGATACAATAAAAGAAATGCTTTCAAAAGAAAGTATGTTAAAAAATGCCGGGAATATAATAAATGCTGCAACTGTTTTACCTAAAATTCCAAATGAAATGTATAATTTGCTTGCAACAGTAAATAGAGGAGAGAGTAAAATAGGAATAGAAATGACAAATTCTGATAAACAAATAGATAAACTAGAAAATATGCTACATCAAGTAATTATTGGAATATTAGACGCAGCTGTAATATTAGGTGCAACAATGGTTAACAATACAGTTCTTAGAAATATTTATATAGTATTAGCCATCTTTTTGACTATATGGTTAATTATAAAAATGTTTATTGATTATGTTCATAAAGGAATGTAAAAAATAGGTACTATGTTAGATAGTGCCTATTTTTTTGATATTGTTATAGTGTAATATGAATTTCCCCTGTAATTATTATTCTCATCAAAATCATCTTGTGAATCAAAGCAAAAAGCTTTAAGGGTTATATCAGATATTATATTTTTACTTTCAACATCTCCTACTAATTTAATAGAAGAACAAATTGTATTTTCATTCATATCGTCTTGAGTTATGTGATAATATTTTTTACCAGGAACTAGATTAACATCGTCATATAAAAATACCATAACCTTTGGAAACATGTAATATGCATCATCTGGATTTAATATAGTTTTATTAATAGTTTCACCTGTATTTAATTCAAAGGAAATATTATATCCTATTCTATATGTTTGTGGGTTTGGATAATTATTAATATACTCTTTCCACATTTTACTAAAAGAATTATTTGTTAAAGTTGGTTCGTTTGTAGGAATAGCATAGAAAATCCCCATAATATTTTCAGGTTCAAAACTACAAATATAATTATCTTTTATAAGTTTTTTAGAATTTGAATCATTAATATATATTCCAATTTTTACAGGATTAGTATCAACATATTGTGGCTCCTCATAAAGTGAAATACCATTTTCTGAGTCGTTTAGTATATTAGTAATTTCAGAATTTTGTTGATATTTATCAGGAGAGTCTAACTTGGTATTATTAAGATTTTTAAATAATATAATTATTAATATAGATATTAATATGATTATTATAGTCAGACATAAGATTAATTTCCTTTTCAAACTAATCACCTCGGATTTAATAATATTTTATCATATAAATTATATATATCAACACTTTAATTTAAAATAGTTTAAATATCTTGATTTTGATATATATATGAGGTATAATTTATTTATCGACTTGAGGTGAGTAGTATGATATTTAACGTAGAAAATTATATACAAAAATTAAAGGAACATGATCAACTTATTAAATGTATAGGATGTGAAGATATATTAAAAAGTGAAGTAATAAATCTTGAGTATAATTCTAAAAATGTAACTATAAATACCATGTTTGTGTGCAAGGGAGTAGGTAAAAATTTCAAATTAGATTATTTAAAAGAGGCAATAGTTAAAGGTGCATTTGTATATGTTAGTTCTAATGAATATGATGTTGATATTCCATGTATTTTAGTAAAAGATGCATTTATTAGTTTGAGTATTTTAGCTTCTATTTACTATAATAATCCTGAAAAAGACTTAAACTTAATTGGAATTACTGGTACAAAGGGAAAATCTACAACAACTTATTATATAAAATCTATACTTGATGAATATTCAAAAGAAATGGAGAAGAAGGACACAGCCGTGATTTCTTCAATTGATACATATGACGGAGTAGAAAAATTTGAGTCACATCTTACAACTCCAGAGTCTCTTGAATTATATAAACATTTTAAAAATAGTGTAAGTAGTGGAATAGAAAATTTGGTAATGGAGGTTTCATCACAGGCTTTAAAAATTGGTAGGGTACATGGTTTAAAATTTGATATAGGAGTATTTTTAAATATTTCAGAGGATCATATTAGCCCTATAGAACACCCGGATTTTGATGATTATTTTAAATCTAAATTGAAAATATTTTCTAATTGTGAAACTTCATGTATTAATTTGGATTCAGATTTTTCTGATGAAATATTAAAAAAAGCTAGAGAAGATTCAAAAGAAGTAATTACTTTTTCTATCAAAAATAAAGATGCAGATATTTATGCATATGATATAAAAAAGGACGGATTTAATACAATTTTTAATGTAAGAACACCTAGTTATACTGAAGAATTTATTCTTACTATGCCAGGATTATTTAATGTTGAAAATGCACTTGCTGCAATTTCTGTAGCATATAAAATGAATATTCCTAAAAAATATATTTATATGGGGTTAAAAATTGCAAGATCGAGTGGTAGAATGGAAGTATACCATACATCTGATGAAAGAATAATGGCTATTGTAGATTACGCACATAATAAATTGAGCTTTGAAAAATTATTTGAATCTATCAAAAATGAATATCCTGATAGAAATATAATAATAATATTTGGATGCCCAGGAAAAAAAGCTTATTTAAGAAGAAGAGATTTAGGTATTGTTGCTGGAAAAAATTCTGATAAAATATATTTGGTGGCAGAAGATCCCGGTTATGAACCAGTTGAGCAAATATCAAATGAGATAGCTGAATATGTTAGTGAATATATGGATAATTATGAAATGATAGAAGATAGAGGCGTAGCTATTAAAGAGGCTATAAAATACGCTAAAGAAAATTATAAAAAAACAGTTATTTTAATAACTGGTAAGGGAAATGAAACAAGGCAGAAATATGGCTCTGAGTATTTACCATGTATGTCAGATGTTCAGTATGTTAAAAAATATATAGATGAATATAACAAAGAGGAAGTAGGTAAGGTTAATGAAATATGATGAAGATATGATACATTCTGGTATTGCTACATTTTGTGCAAGTGATTATGTGACATTAGATGAATGTCATAATTATGATGTAGCTGTTATAGGATTACCTGTTGAAATGGGGCTTACATACAGGGGTGGGGCAGACGAAGCTCCAAGAAAAATAAGAGAATGTTCGATGTGGAAGAAAATTGATGGCATGGAATGTTATGACTATGACAATAGAAAATATGTAAAAACAAATGATTTAAAGATTTGTGATTTAGGAGATATGAATATTTGGCATGGTGACATGGAAAAGACACAAAATGCAATTATAGAGGTAATTTCAAAGGTTAGGGAAAAGACTTTCCCAGTTATCTTGGGTGGTGACCATTCGGTAACATATGGCTCTTTGATAGGTGCAAAAAAGGGAGGAAAATATAAAAAAATTGGGCTTATTCAATTTGATGCACATAATGACACTGAACCAGATACTCCATATTTTTCAAGAATTAATCATAGTAATCAATTCACCAATCTTATAAAAGAGGGATATGTAGATGGACACGATATGCTAACAATTGGGCTAAGAGGTTTATGTAATAGAGTTTGGGATGACTTTGCAAAAGAAAATGGAATTACAATTATAACTGCAAATGAATTTAACAGTATGACATCAGATGAAGTAGCAAGTATTATTTATGATAAATACAAAGATTTTGATGCTGTATATGTAACTTTTGATATGGATTCTTTAGAAGTTGCGTATAGTGAAGGTGTTGGAACGCCTAAATATAATGGTATTAATGGAATGAAAGCTTTGGAGGTAATCCGTAGTTTAAATAAATTAAATGTAGTGGCATTTGACCTTGTTGAGCTTTCGCCACCACATGATTCAACTGGTGTAACTGCTTTTATGGCTTGGGAGATATTGTATAATTTTTTGGCAGTTGGATATAAAAAAGATAATGAGCGTAAATAATATATTTTTTAACAGAATCAAGGAAGATTATCTTTCTTGATTTTTAAATGTAGATAAACAATTTTTTAAAGGGGGGATTATATTTGGAAATAATAAATCAATTTTCTGAAACTATAAAAAATTTTACTGGTATATCGGATGAATATATAAGGCCTATTATTTTTAGTATAGCTGCAATTATTGTTACATATTTAATAAAAACATTCTGCGTAAATATATCTCTTTTGATAACTAAAAATTCTAGGAGTAAATACTTATTTAATAAAAGAATTAATATTTTCTTTAATTTTATAACTTTTGCATTTATATTTCTTATCTGGGAAACGCATATAAAAAATATGATGACTTTAATAAGTTTTGTATCTGCAGGTATAACTATTTCTTTGAGAGAATTTATACTTAATTTATTTGCAGGTATATATATAAGAGTTAATAAACCATTTTGTCTTGAAGATAGAATTGAAATTAATGGATTAAAGGGAGATGTAATTAATATAAAATCTACAAGTTTTGATTTGTTAGAAATAGGAGATAGAGTTAATGGTGAACAAAGTACAGGAAGAGTAGTACATGTTCCGAACTCTACTGTTTTTTCATATCCATTGAAAAATTATGTTAGAGCTTTTAAGTACATATGGAACGAGATTGTTGTAAAAGTTAATTTAGATAGTGATATACGAAAAACAAAGAGAATATTATATAGAATTGTTAGAAAGAATAATATTATACAACAAACACCAGATAAAATGGAAAATCAAGTAAATAGTGCTAGCACAGATTATAGAATATACTTTAATAATTTAGAGCCTATAATATATACTTCTATTGTTGATTCACATATTGAATTATATATAAGATATTTGGTACATCCTAAAAAGGCAAGAGATGTAGAAAATAGTATATGGATTGATGTGATTAATGAATATAGGCAAGGAAATATAAAAATATATGAAAAATAATACCATATAAAACAAAGTAATTGACATAAAAATGAAAATGTGATAAAATAATTTCGGATTTTATAAAGTTTAAGGTCTGAATTTTAATAAAGAAAGGACGATTATATATGCCAATTTATGGAAAAAACTACAAAAACTCTTATTTAAAGAGTAAACGGGAGTATAAAAAAGTAGAGGAGACAAAAGTTAAAAAAAACAAAAAGATAGGAAAATGGCGTTATATAAGAAGGTAGAAAAGTTATATAAAATATTAAAAAATTAATTTAAACAAAAAGATGCGGGGGACTTCCCGCATCTCTTTTTACATATTAAATTTAACAGCATTCTTTGCATATTTTCTAAGTTTTTCTTGAACTAATGCGTTTATACTGTTTTCGGTATAATTACCATTTTCTAGTAACTCTCCAGATTCTTTACCTGTAAGAATTTCAATGCCCTCATCAATTGTTGAAACAGGGTATATATGAAATTCTCCATTTTTTACTGCATCAATAACTTCGTCACTTAAAGTTAAATTTTTTACATTTTGAAATGGAATTAAAACTCCGTTATCTTTATTAAGTCCTTTTTGTTTACAAACTTTAAAAAAGCCTTCTATTTTGTCGTTAACTCCTCCAATAGGTTGAATTTCTCCCTTTTGATTTACAGAACCTGTAACAGCCAAATTTTGTTTTATAGGGATTCCTGATAGACTAGAAAGTATAGCATAAAGCTCTGTTGATGAAGCACTATCTCCGTCTACACCGTTATATAATTGTTCGAAACAAATACTTGCTGTAAGAGATAATGGAGCATCTTGGGCATATTTTTCACCAATGTACGCAGACAATATGTAAACACCCTTAGAGTGAGAAGAACCACTTAGTGAAACTTCACGTTCTATGTTTACAACACCACTTTTTCCAATGAATGTATTAGCTGTAATTCTAACAGGTCTACCAAACGTACAATCCCCAGTCATTGAAATTGTTAATCCATTAATTTGACCCACTTTTGCACCTTCTGTAGAAATTATTATATCACCAGTAGATAGTAATTCACTCATAGCATCTTCATACTTAGAAAATCTCTCTACCTTAGTTGAAAGAGCTTTTGAAATCTCTATACTAGATATTATTTTTTTTCTGCTAGATTTGGCGATAAAATTAGCTTCAATAATTAGATCAGATATATCTGTTTTAATAGCAGTTAATTTATTTTTATCATTTGCAAGTCTAGAAGAATATTCAATTATTTCTTTAACTCCAGTCTTATCAATAGGAAGTAAATTGTTAAATTTACAAACATAGGATATGTACTCAATTAATTTTTTTGTGTTTTCCTTGTTTCGTTCTACTGTATCATCAAAATCAGCCTTGATTTTGAATAGTTTTTTAAAGTCTACATCCATAGCACAAAGCTGTTGGTAATGAAGTTCTGAACCTATTAAAATTACTTGAATATCTATTGGAATAGGTTCTGGTTTTAAAGATACTACAGTTACTGGTTGTGCAATATCTCGTGAACTATCTATAGAAAGCTCTTTATTTCTAAGAACTCTTTTAAATGCCTCCCAGGTCGGCGCACTATTTAGTAAGTCCTTAATATTTATAATTAAATATCCACCATTTGCTTTGTGAATTAAACCAGGTTTTAACATTTTATAGCTTGTTTTTACACCTTGAGGTCCTGTTTCGAATTCTAATTTACCAAATAAATCAAAGTAATTAGGATTTTTACAAACTATAACAGGAGAATGGTATAGTCTATCATTATCTATTAATACATTAACTCTATAATTTTCCCATGGCTTTTGATCTTTTTTCATTGCATTTGCCATCATCATAGCTTGCATTGCTTGTGGTGAGTTAGCTTGGGTGTTTTTTATTTCTTCGTATTGCTTAAATTTATCAATATTACTAATTACATCGCTTTGAATACTATATAGAAAATTTTGAATTTTAAGATTATTTTTGTATTTAAGTTTTAGGTCACTCATACATTGGGTAACAGCAAATGTTACTAAGTTTTCTTGCCATTCATTAATAACCTTTTCAGCCTGTTTATCTAAGTCATCTAATTCTTTTAATACCTTCATTGTTTGCTCTTGAATTTTAGGACTTTTCTCTTCAAAGTATTTTTTAGTTTTTTCGTCTAATATATTAAAGTCTTTTTCATTTAATATTACGCCATTGTGAACAGGGGAAAAGTATATACCATTTTCAGTATTTCTAACTTTAAATCCTTGCTCAAAAGTTGATTTATCAAATTCTTTCATTACTTCTTCTTTAGCTCTTGCATATCTATCTAATATTGTCTTTTTTTCTTTTTCATATATGTCTCCACTTAAATCTTTTGATAATCTCTTTAATAATGTATTAATAAATCGGTTCATATCTTGTTTAAATTCGTTTCCTTGTCCTGCTTCAAGTTCTATTGAAATAGGCGAATTGGGATTATCAAAGTTATAAATATAACAATAATCACTTGGAACTGGTCTATTTTGACTTAAATTGTTAACAATTGATAGAGCATAAGCTGTTTTGCCAATTCCTACACTTCCTGAAACATATAAGTTAAAACCTTTTTGAGATATTTGCATAGCAGTTTTAATCGCTTCAAGGGCTCTTTTTTGTCCCATTACACCATTAAAAGGAACTACTTCTTTTGTTGTATCAAAATCTAAATTGTTAATATCAAAATTACGTTTTAGGTCTGAATATTTTAACTCTTTAATTTTTTTCATAAGTTAATCCTCCAATTAATCTTTAGTATAAGTATATTCTATTATAAAAGGTAAAAATATTCAATAAAATAAATCAAAAAAACAAAATGTAATAAAAATGTAAAAAAAATGAAATTTTAAAGAAATAAATTAGGAATTAATTTATAGTTAATGTTTTAATTTTTATATATTTAAAAAAATAACTTTATATTTATAAAAAACATAAAAATGTTGACATAAAAGATATAATATGGTAATATATATGTATTATAAAATAAAATTTATGCTACTTTTAATTAAAAGGAGAGGATTGTGTATGAAAAAGCCAAAATTGTTAACAAGGGTGATATTATTCCTTATTGCAATGTCAGTGATATTAGGGATTGCCATTATGGTTGGGATTGAGTATAATGATTATATATATGAGCCCAAAACAATTATAAATAATCAGGAAGAAATTTTTCAAATGGCTGAAATAATGATGAATGGTGAAAATACTGAAAAATATGTATTTGATTTAAAAAATATTTCAGAAAAAAATAATTTAAAAATTAAATATATAATAGGAGAGTCAGAAAAAAAGATAGAGAAGATTAATATTTCTTCAAATGGAAAGTACATTTTGGTAGTAAAAGACCGTGGACAGATTCAAATCCGTAAGGAAAATATAGAAATAATTACTTCCATAAATGGAGAACTAAAATTAAATACTAATTATTTGATAATAAAGTTTTTGACATATATAGCACTCATAATAATTTTCTGGATTTTCTTGAAAAAGGTTGTACTTTAGCTAATAAGAACCGACTGTAAATTAGTCGGTTCTTACTTTATATTCGTATATTATTGCATCTTCATGATTATCAGGATAATATTTTTTTCGTATATTTATTTTTTTAAATCCAAAATTCTCATATAACATTTTACCAGGAATATTTGATAGTCTTACTTCTAATAATACCCTTTCTATGTTATTTATTCTTGAAATTTCTAAAATGTTATTAAGAATAAATGTGCCAATCTTTTTTCTTTTAAAATCTTTTTTTACCACAATAGAATTAATTTCAATTGTTTCACATACTATGCTAAAATTTGTATATGCAACGATTAAATCATTGTATTTTACAATATAATATTTAGATGTATCACTACCAAAGTCAGAGTAAATACTATTTAAAGAAAGTATAGAAATATTTTGCTCTGTTTCTAGCTCTTTTATTGTATTAATTTCATTAAATTTTAGTTTTTCAAAGGTTAGATTAGATAGAATGTTTTTCATCTTTTATTCTCTCCGCTTGTGATTTCCTTACATAGTGAGCGTCTAAGGTAAAAGTATCGAATATATAATTGCTAGTATCATATATTTTTTCTATAGTATTTATTACATCCTTTGAAGAAGGATAAATTTCAAGAAAATTAGAATTTGTAAAATTATCTTTTAATAGCTCTGTATGTAAATTGATACAATTTCCAGCTACTATAATACTGTCATCTGGTATTTTGTTAAATTTTGAAAATATATTTTCTATTAAATCATTATCTTCAGGTATTATTAATGAAGTAGCAACTTTTCCATCTACATATGAAATTTTATATACACTATAATATACTCTGTCATTTTTTGCATCGATTAATGAAAGTACGTATTTATCTTTTTTTTCATTTAAATTTAAATATGCAAGTATTGCAATTTCTTCAAGTGAAGAGATGCTAAAAGCTTTTTTATCATTTACCATTAAAAAAGCTTTTATTGTTGCAAGACCAATTCTAATTCCAGTAAAAGAACCTGGACCATTTAGGATAGCGTACATGTCTATATCTTGCAAGTCACAATTATTGGATTTGAGAATTTCATCTATGATAGGAAGAAGTTTTTCTGAGTGTGTAACTTCATTTTCAGCTTTTTTTTCAATTATTTCATTATTTTTTAATTTTAAAGATACTGACGCTACTTTGGTTGTCGTATCAACTGCTAATATGTTCATAATTTTGCCTCCATATATGAATATGCCTTGTATTTGATTCATTTAAATCTTTAGAGATATCTATATGTATAGTATTTTTAGGTAGAATATTTTGTATAATATCTCCCCATTCTATAAAAGAAATACCTTTTGAAAAATAATCTGTACCAATTTGATCTAAAAATTCAATTTCATCATTTAGCCTGTAAACATCGAAATGAAAAATATTTTGATGTTTTGATGTAGTATACTCGTTTACTATTGTAAATGTTGGACTACAAATTTGATCTTGAATATTAAAGTACTTAGCTACGCCCTGCATAAAAGAAGTTTTTCCACTTCCAAGTTCACCATTTAAAACAATTATATCAGAATTCTTAAGAAATTTACATAATGAAAAAGCAAGATCTTGTGTATCATTTTCATTTTTTGATAGATAATTAAAATCAAATTTATCGTTATTAATTAATTCTTCAAAAGTTTGAAGGTTTGTGTTAATAAGTTCCATTAAATCACCTTAATTATTATATCACGTATATTGCAAAATGGCAATTAATAATTTTTTCTGTAATTGTAATAATATTAATTAAAAACGCTTGAAAAAATTTTTTAAACATTATATTATATATAAAGGTGATATAGATGAAAACGAATGTGAGTAAGCATTATAAAAAATATGGAATAACAATGATGACTTTAGTTATAACTATTATTGTTTCATTAATAATGGTATCTGTTGTAACTGTAACTGTAAGTAACTCAATTGCAGATGCTACATTAACTGCATTTGCAGAGGATTTAAATACAATTCAAGATCAGGTTAATATATATTATTTACAAAATGATTCTTTTCCAACAGGAGATTCTGAGGAGAATCAGCTGCCATTAACTCGTCAGGAAATTTTAGACCGTTCTGGTGATAGTGAAAAATTACAAGAAGAATTTAATTTAAATAATGAGGATAACTCTAATGAATTTTTTGAAATTGATTTATCTAAATTAAACGTTGAAAAAACTGTAAGAGGTACTAGGAAAAATGATGATAATTCTGATGTTTACGTAGTATCTTCAAAGACTATGACAGTGTATTATTTAAAGGGTATTGAGGTAAAAAATACTAGATATTTTTCTCTTTCATCTAAAATAATAAAATACGTAAAAATGACAACCGAAAATCAAGAGGATACAAGTGGTTTTAGTTATAAAACTGTAGGAACTATAACAGCTAAAATTGCAAATAAGAGTTGGACAAATAAACTGGGGATTACATTAAATGCGTATATTGAAAGCGGAGAATCATTATATCTAAGTTTAGCAGGTGGACAAGAAAAAAATATTAAGACTAATACTGGAAATAACATAATTATTTATAATACGGTTGATGATATTAAAGCTAAAGTAACAGATGTAACAGATAATGATATAATAGAATTTAATAAAAAAACTGGAAATGAAAAATATATAGAAATTATAAAAAAGAATTCGAATGGAGAAACAATTGATAGTTTAAAAATCGATTTATCAAATGTTGACAATATTTCTCCTAGTAATAGCCAGATAACTTTAAAAGAAAATCAAGATGAAAATGTTTTAACATTTAATGTAACAGATAATGAAAGCGGAATAAAACAGGTAAGGTATGAATATTTAAAAAGGTATAACTCTAGTGGAATAGAAGAAGACTATTATGCTGGTGTAGAAGAATTGGCAGTCTCGTATATAAAGCAAAAAGGAAAGAAGGCAATTATTTCTGATAGTGAAAATAGTTCAACAAAGAATGTAGAAATAAAAGTTCCAAAAGAAATTTCAAAGATAGCAATTTTAGTTATAGATAATTCAGGTAACTGTTTATTAGTTAAAGAAGATATCAAAACTGATTTTTATATAGGTTCAACACTTGAAACAATAAATGAAAATGGTGCACTATTTAAGGTAGCCTTCAATAATAATTTAGGAATAAGTAGTTATTCAGTTCAAATAAGTGTTGATGGTGGGAAAAATTATACATCAAAGATTAGTAAAAGTGTTAATTTAAGTGATAAAACCTACTCTGAAGTAATTTCAAATTATAAAGAGGGAATAAAAATTACTAATAATTTATATATAAAAATTACTGCTGTAGACAATAATACTAGTACTTCAAGTAGAGTTACTAAAGAAAGAATAGTTAAGTATTCTTTGTCTGATGCAAAAAGTGGTAATTATATAGGAGATAATATTGTTGATATGATAAATGGTGTACCAATTCCAAAGGGATTTGTGGCATCCTCAGTTGAAGGAGAAAATAGTAAAACTGATGGATTAGTAATATATGAGGGTACTGATCCTGTTAACAATTCAAATGTTGAAACCGCAAGAACTACTAGAAACCAATATGTATGGATTCCTGTAAATTATAACGATTTTAAAAGAGAAATACCTGTATATGATAGTACAACTCAAACTATAAAATGGTTAACAAATGTTAATGGAATAAATGTGGAAGGAAGTTGGCAAGAAAATACTACAACTTCTGAATATATAGAAATCTCTGAAAGTATAAAAAAGTATGGTGGATTTTATATAGGAAGGTATGAAGCCGGAATTCCTAATAACGTAGAAAGACTTGAACAAGGTAATGATAGTGATTCTAAATCTAGATCATTAGCACTTTGTAATCAAGGAGTAAGGCCGGTTTCTATACAACAAGCAAATGTTTGGAACTATATTCCTTGGGGAACAAAAAATAATTCAACAACAGATTTTGCCAAAACCGATCCAATAGATGGAAAATCAGGAGATCAAACTGCTGATGGGGCAGTAAAGGCAAGTAGATTGGTATATCCAAATGTTGAAAGATTATCACAATATGGACTTTCCACAAAGCTTACTAACAATACAGGAGTTATAAGTACTTTGTGTTATGCAATTTGTAGAGATAGCGTATTAAAATTTATAAGTGATGTAAAAAATCCTGATACGGGTGGAATGTATATAACAGATAGTAATGGAATGGGATGGTATACTAGCAATTTTGTTAGCAATTGGTATTTAAAAACTGGTGTAAATGTTAATACTGCTGGATATAACAAAGTTAAAAATGTATATGACTTAGGTGGTAATGTACTCGAATGGACTATGGAAGGAATTGATTTAGATGGCGCTAAGATGTATAGACGTACACAATACGGCGGAAGTTATATGGGATACAGCTTACCTTCTCAAAGAGTAGCAGCAGAGCCTTTTGAGGCAGATAAGAAAAATGGATTTAGAGTAATGCTGTACATAAAATAATCATTGAGTAAAAAGTGAAAATATAAAATTTATTGAGGCAATTAAAGATGAACAGATTATATATTTTTTCTGTTCACTTTTTGAATTAAAAAAGGGGGAAGAGTATGAAAAAGCTAAGTAGAAAGCAAATAATGCTAATGTGTGTAGTATTGGTAGTAATAGCAATTATAGTAGTAATAATGGTGGTTAAAAAAAATAGACCAAACACAAAGACAAGTTTTGAAGGTGAAAAGGCAATCGAGAGTGTAGAATTAAAAAAAGTAGAGTTTAGTAATATAACAAAAAAATATGAAGGTGGAGTAACAACAATAGAGGCAGATATACTAAGTAATGATAAAAATACGAAAAGTTTGACTATAGAGATAGTATTAAAAGATAATGAAGGAAAAGAAATAGATAGTTTAAAACAAGTATTAGATGAAATAGAGCCAGGAAGAAAAAAGAGATTACAAACAGCAATATTAGGAGATTATACAAATATGACAAATGTAGAGTTTAAGGTATTGGAGGAAAAATAATATGGGAAAAAAGATATATGTAATAGGAATAATAATATTAGGGATAATAGGGATAGTAATGATATTAAATGCTGTAAAGACAAAAAATGTAGATGAGCCAAGTGGAAAAGTTACACAAATAAATACTTTAGAAGATTTGTTCGCAGAAAAAATAGGAGAAAAATATACATATAGTCAAGGTAATCAAAAATATAAAGTAAAAGTAACTAATATAGAAGAAAAAGAAGGGGATAGGATTGTAACAACTCAAAGGGAAGAAGAAACAGGTGGAGAAAAGTATATAGTTGAAATGGAGTATAGAATAGAAGATGAAAAGGTACTAGAAAGTGGAAGACATTTAAAAGATGGAGAAGAAGTATCAACAATATATCCTGTAGAGATATTAGCAGATGGAATGCCATATGAAGGAAAGACTTGGACAAGTGTAGATGGAAATACAACTAATGTTATTACAAGTATGAGAGAAAATAAAGTTGTGGTAGAATCAAGTAGAAAAGATGATACAGTAGGAACTATAATTGAAACAAGAGTATTAGAAGTAGGAAAAGGGTTAATATCATATAACGTAACAGCAAAATAAGTTATTAGGGGAAAGAATGGAAATGAAAAAGAGAAGAGGAATAAGTTTAATATCATTAATAATAATGATAATAGTAATAGTGATAT
>CAKOYA010000017.1 GCA_934130325.1 uncultured Clostridia bacterium | reverse complement strand
TGGAAAGTAGAAAAAGCCCTTGAAATAAGGGCTTTTTACATGTCTAAATGTAGATATTAGACACGTTTCTAGATACGTTCTGAGAGCTTATCCAAAAAGTATCTAAAATAAATTTGGTATGACAAAACTCAGTGCTTTAGAGTGAGAAAAGGTAGGAACCACTGCTATTGTGGTACTGGCAAATCTTGAAAAAATAATAAGAATCAACTATATTTATTTTTATAATTAGTTCTTTTAAATTATAAACTGTTTGTAAATTATTCTTTTAATTACATTAATTATATGTTTTGTTAAGGTTATTAACAACATTATTGCAAAGATACCTAAAATAATGTATAATATATTCAAAACAATGGAGTTGATATCAATGAGAGATTTTACAGATTCTATAAAATTTTCAGTAGTTAGAGAAAATTTAGAAAAAAATAATGGTAGAATATGTTGTGAAGTATGCGGAAAAGAATTGAAATCTATAAATGAGGGGCATTTTGATCATATTGAAGCATATGCTAGAGGTGGAAAGTCTATTAAATCTAATTGTCAAATTTTATGTTCTGAATGTAATTTAAAGAAAAATGATAAAGAACTTGCTGATTTCATTTTAGATGAAAAAGCAAGGAAATTTTTAGAAGGTAGTAATATAGATGAATATAATTCTAATAAAAATAACGAAATTAATTGTTCTAAAAATATAAAAATAGAATCTGAGGAAATGACTAAAGATAGATTTGATTTAATTATTTCAACCTTTATTGATAAAAAGGGAACTATAAATAAAGTTGATTTTAATAGAGTATATAATAATCTTCCATCGGTAAAATATGTTTATAAGTACTATGGAGATTTTAGCAATTTAAAGCAATCATTTAATTTAAAAGAACCAGTTGTATGGAATAGAGAAACAATAAAAGAGGTATTAGAAAATTATATAGAAATTAATGGAGATGTTTTTGAAAAAGATCTAAAATCATGTAACGGGTTACCTTCTTATCCTTGTATTCTTAAACATTATTCAGAATATACCGGATTAAATGAAATGAAGAAAGATATGTTTAATTTAAAAATTAGAAATAATTGGACAAAAGATAAAGTATTGGAAGCAGGAAAGAAATTTGTAAAAAAACATGGAAAAATTACACAGAAAGATTTAGTATTAGAAAACGATTTGCCAACATCAAGAGTTATATATAAATATTTTAATTCAATGGAAGAATTTCAAAAATTAATAGGTTCTAATGTTTCTAAAAAACCAAAATTAATAACTATAGAAGATATTGATAAAACAATAGAAAAAGTATTTGAATCTAGAAACAGAAGTTTCGAAAACAGAAAAGAATTTTTAGAGATTTTCCCTATATCTATAAGTGTTATTTATAAGAATTTTGAAAGCTTTGATTTGTTTTGTGAAAAGTATAATATAGTAATTAATAAAAGAAAAAAAGCAAAATATACCAAACAAGAAATTGATAATATTGTTTTAAATTATATAAAAGAAGGTAATTCAATTCCTAAATCAGCTAAAGAATTAGTTAGATTGGGACTTCCTTCTAGAGACACTATTGTAAGATATTATGAGGATTGGCATGAACCTTTTGTTTTATATTCTAAACTATACGAAAAAATAAATTAAAAAGTTATAAAAAATTAAGAATAGTTAAGCCTTATGAAGATAAATTATGAAATAAGGGTGTCAACTAGAAATAATCTATTGGCACCTTTTAAATTGTTATGTTACAATAGATGTGAAACAAAACTATATACAAAAAGTGATTTAACTGATATAATTGAAATTACAACAAATCAAATAAGGAGTTGAATCACTATGTATAGTATATCAGAAAATTTAAAAACTGCAAGGTTTTTACCTCATAAAATTGAAAATTATAAATGGCAATAATAAATTTCCGGTTTATTATGCACATAATTCGCTTAAGATTTCGTTGGTACTTTTATAATTAAACATACCTCTTGGATAATTATTTATCCAATCTTCTATTTTTTGTATATATTCTTCTGATATTGGCGTTATATCAATTCCTTTTGGAATAAATCGTCTTATTTGTTTGCATTTTCATTGCTTCCTCGTTCATCTGAACGATATGGATGTGCATAATATACTTGTGTTCTTGCTGTTTTTCTTCGATTATCATATGATTTTTCCAATGACTTCCAATTTCTAAATTCTCCCATTTGCTGAGGGAAGAAATAATATGTTTTCAAATCCCATATTAAAGGAAATTGGAGATAATCATAACAAGTCAATAGCACAAGTAATTTTAAGATGGTTAACTCAAAGGGGAGTGGTGGCATTATCAAAATCAACTCGTATAGATAGAATGCAAGAAAACATAAATGTATTTGATTTTAAATTAACAGATGAAGAAATGGAAAAAATAGCAGCATTGGATAAAAAAACAAGTTCATTTTTTAACCATCAAACTCCAGAAGTTGTTGAAATGTTTTTGAAATTCATAAATGAGAGAAAAAATAAATAACATGAAAGGAAGAAAAAAATGGACTGATAGTTTAAAGTAGAGATAAAGAAGGAGAAAATAGTTTATGAATAAATTAATAGTATATTTTTCCTATACAGGAAACACAAAAATAATAGCAAATAGAATAAAAGAAAAATTAAATTGTGATATTTTAGAGATAAAAACAATAATTCCATATTCAGATGATTATGATAAAGTGGTAAATGATGAGCAAAACAGTGAATCTAGCAATTATTTACCAAGTATACAAGACATTGGTGTAGATTTAAGTAAATATGATGAAATTATATTAGGGACTCCTGTATGGTGGTATAGGCCAGTCCCAGCTATAAGAGCATTTTTAACTAAAAATAATTTAGCTGGAAAAACAATAAAGCCTTTTGCAACAAATGCCGGATGGATTGGAAGAACTTTTAATGAAATTAAAAAATTATGTCCTAATTCCAGAGTAGAAGAAGGATTAAATATTTTATATGATGCTGGGGATTATAAAACAAGAAAGTTAATTACCTCACTAGATGAAATCGATAATTGGATTAACACATTATAATTAATTTTATCATTAGCATATATAGTATTTTTATAATTAAAATTTCTATATGATATTTATAAGTGATTAGTTATTCAACTTTTTTGAATATTTTAAATTAAAAAATTGAGTAATATTATACTCTTTTTGGGAAAGTGTAATAATAGGTAAAATTTTGAATGAAATGTTTAATTATACCTTCATGATTATTACTGCTCATATAGAGACTAAATAATATATTTTAACAATTTTAAAAAATATTATTTACAAATTTAATAAAAAGTAATAAAATAACATTAGTTACATAACTTATGTTATTTTATTTTTTTAAGGTGATATAGAAAGGAAAAGATATGGAAAAGGTAATAGAAGTAAAAAATTTAACTAAAGAATATAAGGGAAAAAAAGCAGTGGATGATTTATCTTTTGAGGTTTATGAAGGTGAAATTTTAGGATTATTAGGTCCTAATGGTTCCGGCAAAAGTACAACAATAAATTCAATACTTTCATTATTAAAATATAAAAAAGGGAGTATTAAAATATTTGGAAAAGAAATGAAACCAAGTTCATATGATATAAAATCTAAGATTGGAGTAATATTTCAAGATGTAGCAGTATTTAATGAGTTAAATGTTTATGATAATATAAACTATTTTTGTGGATTATATATTAGTAATAAAAATCTTAGGAAGCAATATGTGGAAGAAGCGATAGAATTAGTTGGACTAGGTGAATTTAAAAAATATTTACCTAAGCAATTATCAGGTGGATTGCTTAGAAGACTAAATATAGCATGTGGTATAGCACATAAACCTAAATTGATATTCTTGGATGAGCCTACTGTTGCAGTTGATCCACAAAGTAGAAATAATATATTAGACGGTATAAAAACATTAAGAGAAAATGGAGCTACAATAGTATATACAACTCATTATATGGAGGAAGTTGAAATACTTTGTGATAGGATAATAATTTTAGATAAAGGTAAGATTATAGCGCAAGGAACAAGTGAAGAATTAAAGAAGCAGGCAAATATAGAAGTAAAGGTTGAAAGAGTTGGACCAACCTTAAATGATGTATTTTTAAAACTCACAGGAAAGGAATTAAGAGACTAATGTTTATTCATAATTTAAAATATACAATAAAAACGTTGTTTAAAAACAGGGTTTTAATATTTTGGACATTTGCTTTTCCAATTATACTTGGGATACTGTTTAATATGGCATTTTCGAATATAGAAAATGACGAAGTGCTCAAAATATTTGATATAGCTGTAGTAGAAAATGATAATTTTAATAATCAAAAAGTTTATGTGGAGACCTTAAAAGAATTATCTGATGATTCAAATAGTGATAAATTATTTAATATTAATTATGTAAATGAAGAAGAGGCAGAAAAATTATTAAATGATTCTGATATAGAAGGATATTTAATTTTTAATGAAAATACTCCAAAAATAGTTGTAAAAAATACCGGAACATATCAAACAATAATAAAATTTGTAGTGGATCAAATAGAACAAAATAAAAAAATATTAGAAGATTTAGTACCAAAGGAAATAGAAAAAGAAGTAATTAGTGGAAATATTAATTTTAGTACTGAACAAATAGCAAATAGTATTATAAATGAGGTAAATAGTTCGGATGTTTCATTTAAAAATGTAAGTAACTCGAATTTGAGTTATATGACAATTGAATATTATACACTAATTGCTATGGCATGTATGTATGGTGGAATGTTAGGACTTACTGTAATTAATAATAGTTTAGCTAATATGAGTAGCAAAGGAAAGAGAATAGCTATCTCACCTACTAGAAAAATTATTATAGTATTAAGCTCAATTTTAGGTTCATATGTTGTAAGTATGATTGGAATTGTGATCTTAATAATGTTCTTAATTTTTGCACTAAGAGTAGATTTCGGTAATAATGTTTCATTGGTAGTATTGCTATCTTTTATAGGTGACTTAGCAGGAATTTCTTTAGGTGTATTAATTGCATCATCGTTTAAAATTAGTGAAGGTGCAAAAGTAGGAATAACAATTGCAATTACGATGGCTTTATCTGTATTATCAGGAATGATGGGAGTCACTCTAAAGTATGTAATAGATAAAAATATACCTATTTTAAATAGGATAAATCCTAACAACTTAATAACTGATGGATTTTATTCGTTATATTACTATGGCACGCAGCAAAGATATTGGAATGATTTAAAATATTTAGGAATATTTATTTTGATATGTTTTATTATTTCCTTTATTAATTTAAGGAGGGAAAAATATGACAGTATTTAAGACAATATTAAAAATATTAAATAAGTTAAAAGGGATGCTTATATTATATACTGTTATGCTTGTTAGTATAACAGTGCTAAATCAGACGGCAGGAAATAACATGACAAATTTTGAAGAAACTAAGCCAAATGTATTAATTGTAAATAAGAATAGTACAGGTACTATAACTAATAATTTTATTGCTTATGTTACAAATCATTCGAATATAGTAGATATAGATGTAAATAGTGAAGAGGCAATAAATGATGCAATATTTTATAGAGATGTAAATTATGTATTATACATTCCTGAGAATTTTGAGGAGAGTATATTAAGTGATAAAAATATTTCAATAGAATACAAATCTAGTGGAGATGAGAAGTCTTCATATACTAAAATGTTAGTTGAAAAATATATAGATATATTAAATGTGTATAAAAATTATTATCAAGGAGATGAATTAAATAAAAAAGTAAATGAAATTTTGTCGATAAATACCCAAGTAGATTTAAAAACAAATTTAGACACAACAGGTTTGAGTTCAGCAACAAGGTATTTTAATTTTTTAAACTATGCATTTTTAGCAGGTTGTGTATATTGTATTAGTATGATTCTTTCAAGTTTAAAGGAAATAAATGTTAATAAAAGAACAATTGTTAGTAGTTTTAATTATAAAAAATATAACTTTATAGTATTAATTGCAAATGCATTAATAATATTTTTTATGTGGTTGCTATATGTGATTATAAGTTTCATATTATTTAATGATTTAATGGTGACTTTAAATGGTATAGCATTTATTATTAATTCGTTTATATATGCAATTTGTAGCTTAACAATTGGATTCTTAATAGGAAATATAACACAAAATAAGAATGCTATTGGTGGTATTGTAAATGTAGTAGCACTGGGGACATCTTTTTTATGTGGGTGTTTTGTACCATTTGAATATATGCCAAACTATGTAATTAAAATATCACATATTCTTCCAACTTATTATTTTGTATCTAATAATGAGATGATAAAATCACTCGAAATATTTAATTTTACAACACTAAGGAACATAATAATTAACGATATTGTTATAATTATATTTAGTATTGCATTTATTTTAATTACTAACTATATTAACAGGAGAAAACAAATTATAAATTAAATTTTTTATATTCAAATAAGAGAAAAAAATATTTCTCTTATTTTTTTATTAAAAATGTTGACAAATTAACAAAAAAAGAGTATACTAATATACTATAAGAGTATACTGGTATAGTAAAATACTTTTGAAAGAAGGGATAAAGTGAAAAAGGAACAAATTATTGAAGTTGCTAGAGAGCTTTTTCATAAATATGGATTTAAAAAAGTTTCTATGGATGAAATAGCTAAGTCGGCTAATGTTACCAAAAAAACTATATATTCATATTTTAAAAGCAAAGAAGAATTACTTGAGTATTTTATTCAAGAAGAGATACTTAATATGAAAAAAATAGTAGAAAACGTTGAGAAAAAAAATTTAGATTTCTTTGAAACTATTAATTTGGCAACATATAACCTTCTTAAATATAGGAAATCAAAAGATTTTCTAAAAACAATAACTAAAGAGGCAGAGTTATTAAAAAATCCTGCTATTTTGAAGAATTTAGAATTAATTGACTCTAAAATTCAAGAGTTTATTAAGGAAAAATTAGAGCATGCTAAAGATAATGGGTATATCTATTATCATGATTTGGACATTACAGCATTTTTAGTATACAAGATGTATATATCATTAATGTTTGAGTGGAATGATAATGATAAAAAAATTGATGAACAAATGATAGCAAATAGTATTTCAGAAATTATAAAAAATGGTTTAAGAAAGGGTGATAAAAATGAATAAAAATAAGATTTTAAAGATTGTAATTTTTATTGTAGTATTATTGATACCAATAATATATAGTTTCTTTTATTTAAAATCATATTGGGATCCTTATGCTGATTTAACAGGAATAAAGATTGCAGTTGTAAATCTTGATAAAGGTGAAAATGGAAAAAATCAAGGTGAAGAATTTTTAAATGAATTAAAAAAGGATGGAACTTTTGATATTTGCAATGTAGATTCAAATAAAGCAGATGAAGGTATGAAAAATGGAGATTATTATGCCAAAATTACCATACCATCAGATTTTACAAATTGCTTAAATAGTGCAAGTACAAAAGATAAGAAGACTCCTACTATAACATATAGTCCAAATCAAGCATCTAATTATTTATCTTCACAAATAATTAACAGTGCAATAAAAACAATAGAAAATAATTTACAGTCAAAAATAAATAGCGAAATAGCTAAGAATTTAGCTGATAAATTAAACGAGGTACCAGCAAGTTTACTTAGAATATCTGATGGTGCAAACACTATATTAAATGGCTCAAAGGAATTGAATTCAGGATTAGAACAAATTAGTACAGGAACTAAAAAACTAAATGAAAATTATACTAAATTTAATGATGGCGTTGCTTCTGCCTATGATGGAAGTAAAAAAGTAACTAATGGAATTGAACAATCTAGTAGTGGTGTTAAGCTATTAGCAAATGGTGCAACATCATTAAATAATGCTGTCTCTTTAATAAATAGTGGGCTTGATAGTATTTCAGCAGGTGGAGCTTCGAAAATAACTGAACTTGCATCAGGTATAAATACATTGTCAAGTAGCACAGCAGATTTAAATAGTGGAATCACATCATATGTTGATAATGTGAATGTACTTTCTGAAAAAACTAGCTCATATGTTCAAAATACAAATTCGGTTATAACTAATGTGAATGAGTATATTGGATTAGTTGAAAACTCAAATACAGAATTAGCTTCACTAATTTCAGAACTTTCTAATTTAAACGCTTCTGATACTACGCAGGTGCAAGAAGTAATCAACAAAGCTAAAAGTATATCAAATAATGGAAAAATTGACAGTATAACTAGTAAAGCAAATAATATAAAAAGTGGTGAAGCGTATCTAGCTGCAACACCAGAACTATTATATAGATCAAATAATATGAAAACACCTGGGGATACTTTAAAAGCTGGTGTTACTAAATTAGATATAGGTACAAAGAAATTAGCGGAGGGGTCAAAATCATTTACCAGTGTTTTAAGTGCTGTAACTACATTGCAAGATGCAATGCAAAAAGTTAGTCTAGGTACAAATAGTTTGAAAAATGGAATTGACTCATTAAATACTGGTGTAGATACTTTAAAAACAGGTAGTGCAAGTTTAACAGAAGGGTTAGAAACATTAAATAATAGTTCATCACTTGTAAAAGATGGAATATCTAGTTTAGAAAGTGGAGCAGATTCAGCATATAATGGTAGCACTAAATTAGTAAGTGGAATAGAAGAATTTAACAATGAGATAAAAAAAGGAATAGATGATACCAATAAAGAGTTGGAAAACTTAAATGGAATAGAAGAATTTGCAAAAGATCCAGTAGAATTTAAAACAGAGGCTTACGGAGAAGTTAAGTCATATGGTATAGCATTTACACCATTATTTCTATGTATAGGTCTTTGGGTTGGTGCTTTGATGTCATATGTAGTATTATATTATGATCAAAAGCATAGATTTGGAGTACTAGATAGTAATAATTCAAATAAGCTAGCTCAAAATATTATGTATATATTAATAGGGGCTATACAAGGAATAGTAGTTGGTGGACTATTAAAAATTGGTTTACATTTTGATGTACAAAATATATGTTTATATTACTTTGCAAGTACATTAATTGGAATAACATTTATGAGTATTATACAGTTCTTAATAAAGAATTTGGGAGATGTCGGAAAATTTATAGCATTAATAGTATTAGTATTACAATTAGCCGCATCTGGTGGAACTTTCCCTGTTGAGACTATTAATAAGGGATTTCAATTAGTAACACCATTTTTACCAATGACATATTCTATTAAATTATTAAGAGAGATATTAGTTCCAACATTAACTAATTTTAAAGCTAACTATGTATTAATACTAGTATTAATAACAGTATTATGTGTTGGTATTACTTATTTAGTAGATATAATGAAAAACAAAAAACAAGCTAAAGAAAATGTTTAATTATAGTAATATAATAAAAAATACCTTACTGACAGTTATTCAGTAAGGTATCTTATTTTATATTGGGGAATAAAGATTATTATCCAATATAAATATAAACTAAAAACAGGATTAAGAAAAATAGTAATCCCCCAATAAAAGTTGTTATTTGTTCTTTAAAATAATTTCTATTTTGTTTCATTGTTAATCCCCCTTAATAAATTTTGATAAATACTTCAATATAGTTAATCGAAGTTAAAAAATAATGTACCGATGATTATATCAATTTTATGCGTGAATGTCAAGATTTATGTAATGGTTACTCTAAAAAGTATAGAAATACTAAAAAATAACCAAGTAACTAAATTAACTTAGTTACTTGGAATATTATTATTAATTTTTTTTGTCATTATTTATCTTTATCGCTGGAGATTCGTAAGTTTCTGTTATTGCTCCACCATCTTTAGAAGAGTTTTCAAGTTTTGGGTCACTCTCATCGAAAATAATTTCAAAATCATCAATTCCAGATAAGTCAGGTGAATTTATACTAGTATTATCATTATTATTGATAGTATTAGAATTAGAATTAGAATTAGAATTAGTAAAATTAGTTTGTAAATTATTATTATCAATCACTTTTTTCATCTCATCTTTAATTCTAGTAGCAGTATTTACACCAAATAAATTATCAGTATTATCATTTGAATCTGAATCATCGATAATAATAGTTGGAGAATCAGGTTTAGTCATCATGTATTTTTCAAAGTTATACATTTGAGTATTGGCTTTTTCTTTATATTTGCCATCTAAGAAAGTAACTTTACCTTTTCCATAAATTGATTTTCCTGAAGCATTTTTTGTTTTGTAGAATATAGTACCAAATCCCATTTCAGCAAGTTTATATGCTTCAATTTTTTCTTTCTTTTTAATTTCAAGTTTAGTAGATCCAGAACCTTTTCCAATGCTTCCGGCATCGCTAAATGTAGTAGTTGTGTCTGGTACTTTCTTTTTACCAAATGCAGTTTCCCAATATCGGCTATCTTCTGGGACAGTATCACCAAATACAATTTGAGTTTTTGTATTTGCAAGAACTACTTGCCTATAATATGCTTGACCACTTTTTTCAAGTTGTGATAAGTTTTGAATTGCTACTGTTACACCACATCTATATTTTCTAAATAATGTAAACATAACTTCCATATCTTTAGTAATGTATTCAGGGAATTCATCAATATATAAAAAGTGTGGAGTTCTTGATTCTTCGTTCCCTTTTCTTCTTAATACAGCGTCTTGAAATTGTAAAATAAAGAACATACCAAATGCTTTTGCTTGTAGTATTCCAAGTTCACCTTTTCTAGAACAAGCCGTAATTACTTTACCTTCTTCAAAAGCTTTATCAAAATCTATAATATTTTTCTTTCCACACAGTGCAGCCTTTAGTCCAGGGTGTCTAATTAAGTTATTAAGTTGTGTTATAGCACCATACAAGAATTTTTCTGTATCTTTTCTACCACTTCCACGTGTACCTGGAATTTCATACCCATTTATATTTAATGAAGGTTTATAGAAATTCTTTTCAAAGTAACGTATCAATAATTTATATTTCTGTTCCAATTCAGGAATTTTTTTCATTTCTTCTGTCATTTCTTCTACTGCATCAAAATTATATAATAGTTCTAACATATCTTCTAAACTAGCAATTTCGCCATCGTGTAGAATAGGGTACATTTCTTTTAACAATATTGATAAATTTTGAAACGCATCTATTGTAACTTGTGTGAAGAATGGATCTCCAGCTTTACCACCACCTGTACTTTCATACATTGCATTTAATACATCAGATACTATTGAAGCAACTTTAGCAGGATCTGGAATTGCAAAAGGGTTAATACTTATAGTAGTTTCTGGAGCTGCAGGGTCTACTGTCAATACATCTATGTCAAAATTTTTAGCCACTCCTATAAATTGAGATATAAAGTTACCATCATTTTCTACAATTGTTATACCAAGATTTTTATACGTTATTTTTCCTGTTGAATTGTCTATATATTGTAAAACTGGTTTTACTTCTTCCATAAATTGTTCTTCCATACCACGTTTGGGATAAAGATAATTGAGTATAAAGTTTTTATTAATAAATTCATTTGTAAAAGGGCCATTCATGTAGGCAATACCTTTTTTTAGCATTGAATAACCAATTCTTTTTGAATATTCCCTAAAGAAAAACTTTCTCTCTAAATCAAGTGCACTCATTGGAAGTAAAATAGTAGCTGTTTTACCAGTACCTGTTGCACCTTGTACCAATGTAGCCTCATATCTTTTTTTCTCAGGAACTACGACTGGAATCGAAGAACCTTCAGCTTTACAAATAATGGTTTCACATGTGAAACTTCCATTTTCTTTAATTTTCTTTACTGCAGATATACCTGAAAATCCGGCAATTGCCTTTGTTAAGTCTTCATCTCTAAATATAAGTAAAAAGTAGTCTACTATTTTAAATATAGTAACAAATGGAACTGCTATGCATAAAGTTTTCAATGCTGGTGCAAAAAATTCAGGATATGTCTTCATTACTAAATCAAAATTTGGAAGTCTTTTTAATATCCACCATGCAACATTATTAATCCACGTACATGACATTCCACCAAGAATTATACCTAGCATAGAACAAGTTAAAATATACATATTAATTTTTGTCGTATCATTTTTAGGTATACCAGAATTAACATAAAAACAAAAAGCAAACACAGGCATAAGCATAAAAATTGTATAAAGATAAGGAGAAATATTATTGCTTATTGTCGCGTCTCCAATTAAAAATGATAAAATTCTTCCAAGTGAAATTAAAACTAGAAAAATTGTTATTCCATAAAATAAATAAGTAAAAGCCTTATCTGGCTTTTTTATATGTAAAGCCTTAAAAATTTTTTCCAAATATATCACCACTTTCAAATATTTAAAATACATTTCATTCTTACGTAGAAAAACATAGAAATGAACGTATAATTGACATATTAAACAATTTACTATATAATAATACTATAAATGTATTAAAAATTCAAGTATTTTAATTCTAAAATAAAAATTATATATATAGGAGGGAAACTAAAAATTGAAAATAATTGTGGGACTTGGAAATCCTGGAAAGGAATATGAAAAAACAAGACATAATGTAGGGTGGATGTTTTTAGATTATTTGTCAAGTAAATATGGTTTAAAAATAGATAAAAAAAAGCATGATAGCTATATTACAGAATTAAATATAGGTAAAGAAAAAATAATACTTGCAAAACCTACTACGTATATGAATTTAAGTGGTAATGCAGTATTAAAACTAAAGAGATGGTATAAAGTTGATGATAGTGATATAATCGTTATATTTGATGATATTGATATAGAATTTGGTAGCATTAGATATAAAAAAAGTGGCAGTGGAGGTTCACACAATGGAATGAAAAACATTGTTCAACTTTTAAATACTGAGAATATTCCAAGAATTAGAATAGGAATTGGCGGTATAAAGAATGAAAATCAAGATTTAAAAGATTTTGTGTTGGAAAAGTTTTCAAAAGAACAATTAAATAAATTAGAAGAAATATTTAAATTAGCAGATAGTAAATTAAATGAGTGTTTTTTACTTGACAAAAATTAAAAATAATGGTAAAATAGGTGATGTATTCCGCTCAGAAGAGGTTTAAATGTTTATACTACCTCAATGGCGAGAGAAAGTAAGAAAAAGGAGGAATTTTTAATGTACGCAATCGTTGAAATTAGTGGTAAGCAGTACAAAGTACAAGAAGGAGATATCGTTTTTGTAGATAGAATCGAAAATGCTGAAGAAGGACAAGAGATTGTTTTTGATAAAGTACTTTTCGTATCTGATGGAAAAAAGGTTTCTATTGGGGAAGATACTGTTAAAGGAGCAAAGGTAAAAGCTAGTGTTGTAGGACACGGTAAAGCAAAAAAAGTTATAGTTTTCAAGTATAAAGCTAAGAAAAACTATAGAAGAACACAAGGTCATAGACAACCATATACAAAAATTCAAATTGAAAAAATAACAACTACAACAAGAGCTAAAAAATCAGAAAGCGCTGAAGAAAAAGCAGAAGCTTAGTTAAAAAATAGAATAGAATTGAATAATAAAGGAGTGAAATAAATGGCACATAAGAAGGGTATGGGTTCTACTAGAAATGGTAGAGACAGTGAATCAAAAAGACTTGGAGCTAAAAGAGCAGATGGACAATTTGTTTTAGCTGGAAATATTTTATATAGACAAAGAGGAACAAAAATTCATCCAGGTACTAACGTAGGTCTTGGAAAAGACTATACACTTTATTCTTTAATAGACGGTGTTGTTAAATATGAAAGAAAAGGTAAGACTGACAAAAAAGTTAGTGTATATCCTGTAGAAGAATAATAAATATGTTTTGGAGTAATTTAGACTAAAATCTAAGTTACTTTTTTTATAAATATTTAAAAAAAACGTCTACTTTTGTCGAAAGTATTTTATATTTAATAAAATATTGTATAATATTATTGTGATGGTATGTTGAATTTTAAAAAAAATAAGAAATTGCCAGAAGGGTATAACTATTATAATGAAGTAATGAAAAAAACTAAGGTAATATCAAAACAAATATTTAAAGAAAAGAATAATGAGATATTAGAACAAAGATTATATAATTTAATTATTAATCTTTGTAATCAAACTTTGTATGATTGTAAGTATACATTTACAAGTGAAGATTTATTTTTTATTGCTGATTATAATATAAATATTTATGCTGTATTAAAGCAATTTGAAGAAGATATAATAAAACTTAAACTTTCTCCGAAATAATATAAGCTTTTAGTCTAGTTACATAGGCTAAGAGTTTTTTTATGCCAAAAAAACTTGAATTTTGTAAGTTTTTGTAATATAATTTCCTTGTTAATAAGAGGAGTTAGTATATGCAATTAAAAAAAATAGAGTTACAGGGTTTTAAATCTTTTGCAGATAAAACTGAAATAGCATTTTTAAATGGAGTTACTACAATAGTTGGACCTAATGGTAGTGGAAAGAGTAATATTTCTGATGCTTTAAGATGGGTATTAGGTGAACAGAGTATAAAAACTTTGCGTGGATCTAAAATGGAGGATGTTATTTTTGCTGGTACACAGGTAAGAAAAAAAGTTGGATTTGCTGAAGTATCTATGTATTTAGATAATACTGATGCTACGCTTCCTGTAGAATATAATGAAGTTGTTGTTACAAGGAGAGTATATCGAAATGGCGAAAGTAACTATCTAATAAATGGTAGCGAATGTAGATTAAAAGATATTCAAGAGTTGTTTATGGACACTGGAGTTGGAAAAGACGGATATAGCATTATTTCTCAAGGAAAAATAGATGAAATTTTATCTTCAAAGTCTGAGGAAAGAAGACATATTTTTGAGGAAGCTGCAGGCATAGTAAAATATAGGGTAAGAAAAGAAGAAGCGACTAAAAAACTTAGTAATACAGAAATAAATCTAGCAAGGGTAAATGATATATTAGTGGAGATAGAAAAAAATATTGCTCCATTGAGTCAAAAAGCAGAAAAAGCTAAAGAGTATTTGAGATTAAAAGAAAGTTTAAAAACTTTTGATATGTATCTTTTTATTGAGTCTGTAAATAAAAGTAAAGAAGAGATAAAAAAAATAGATGAAATTGTTAATATATTAAGTAGTGATATTGAAAATGAAGAAAAGAGTACTACTGAAATAGAAAAAAATAAAATTGATTTTAAAAATAGAATTAATCAAATAACTGAACAGATTGAAGCTACAAATTCTAGTTATTATGAAGTTGAAACAGCTCTTCAAAAAATTAATTCGAATATAGATATTTCAAATTCTAAGATAGAATCATCAAATGAAAACATTAAAAGGATAAAAAATGAAATAGAAGAAGAAAATTTAAGAATAGATGAACTGTATAAAGACGTAGAAAATAGAATTAAAAAAAGAGAAGATATGGAAAAGTCTAAGCTTAAGTTTGAAGAGGAATTAAATAAAAAGCAAAGTGAACTTTCAGATATTACTGGAAAATTAGATAGTAAGTCCATAGAGATTCAAAAGCTAAAGTCAGATATTGATAAGCTACAAGAGCAAAGGTATGAAATAAAAAATGATATAAGTAGTATGCAAGCTACAATAGCTTCTAATAGATTGCAGATAGATGAAAAAAAGAAAAATATTAATGAGAATATTTCATCAAAAGATAGTTTGATTTTGAAAATAGATGAGGTAGTATCATTATTAAATGATAAGGAAAAGTACTTAAATAAAATAGAAACTGAATTAAACAAAAGTAATAATGAATTAGAGGTAAGTAGAAATGAGTTAATAAGCGTTAATGATAAAAAAAATATGTTGACTCAGGATATTATGACATTAAATTCAAAATATAATTACATGAAGAATTTGGAAAATGAGAATGAAGGTTATTTTAAAAGTGTAAAAAGTGCGCTTGATTATGCTAAAAATTCTAGAAATTCCTCTAAGGTTTTTGGAACTATTGCAAGTTTGATTAATACGGAAGAAAAATATGAGTATGCAATCGAAATTGCACTTGGTGGCTATATGCAAAATATTGTAGTAGAAGATGAGGATGTAGCAACTGACATTGTTAATTATTTAAAAGAAAATTCATTAGGGAGGGCTACATTTTTACCACTTAATAATTTAAAGGATATGAATCTTTTAGGTACAGGAAAATATGAAAAAATTGATGGATTTTTAGGACTTGCAAATGATTTAGTAAAGTATGATAAAAAGTATAAAAAGGCAGTTGAACTTGCTTTAAATAATACAATAATTGTTGAGGATGTAAAAAAAGCGATTGAAATCTTTAATAAAATGAAAAAATCTGTTAGAATAGTTACATTAGACGGTGAACTTATTGCTCCAAGTGGCAGCATAACAGGTGGAAAACAAAAGCAAAGAAATAGTCGGACTTATAGGAAGACATGAAAAAATAGAAAAAATTAAACTAGAAATTGATTCAAAACAACAAGAACTAGATGTAATTAATGATGAGTATAGAAAAGTAAATTTAAAAATACAACAAATTGATGAGAAAATTCAACCAAATAAAGAAATAGTTAAAGACTTAAATATTCAAATAGCTACTTTAATGGAAAAAAATCAAAGTTTAAATAGGGAGCTTGAAAAACTAACGAATTTAAAAGAAAATGAAGAAAATAATATTAGAAATTTGGAAGAACAAATTGTTAAGTTTGAAAATGAAATATGTAAGATGACACAAGAAATAGAAGGCATCAGTAACGCTATTTCTTCAAATCAATCATTTATTGATGAATTTGTCTTAAATAATGAGGAATATGGTAAAAAGGTTGAATATTTAAATGATGATATATTAAACCTAAAAATATCATTGTCATCATTTGATGAAAGTGTAGCATCTATTGATGAGATGAAGCAAAAGATAAGTGAAGACATTGAAAATTTAAAAAATAGTATAAGTAAAAAAGAGGAACTTTTAAATAATTCTTTAATAGAAATTGATAATTTAAATAACTCAATCAACTCAAGTAAGGAGAAAATAATAGAAAAAACTCAACTAAAGAAGGATTACTTAGAGACGATTGAAAAATTAAAGGTAAGTAAAGAAGAGATTTCAAAAAGAAAAGAAGAATTAGAAATAAAAGTCTTAGAAAATGTTAAAAGAGTGGAAAAAATTAAAGAGGAGAAGACAAAAACTGAAAACAAAAAGATTAAGTTTGAATTAGATATTGAAAATCTAAAAAATAAAATGTGGGATGAATACGAAGCTACCATTTCATCTGCACAAAATTACATAGAAAATATGCCTATTATAGATAATGATAATATAAATATTAATAAAGAGGCAGAGAGTTTAAAAAGACAAATAAAAGAGCTTGGAGATGTTGATGTATCTACCATTGATGAATATAATTCACTAAAAGAGCGATATGACTTTATAAGTTCTCAAAAAAATGATTTAGAAGAAACAAAATGTAAATTACAGAATTTAATTAATAATATGACAGGAATTATGAAAAGCCAATTTACTAAACAATTTGCAAATATTAAACAAAACTTTAATGAAACATTTAAGGAACTTTTTGGTGGTGGAAAAGCGGAACTTAATTTATCTGATGAATCAAATATTTTAGAAAGTGGAATCGAAATTGAAGTACAGCCTCCGGGAAAAAAATTACAGAGTATGATGCTTCTATCAGGTGGTGAAAGAGCACTTACTGCTACAGCATTGTTATTTGCGATACTAAAAATAAAATCTCCTCCATTTTGTATTTTGGACGAAATTGAGGCAGCTTTAGATGATGTAAACGTTAATAGATTTGCAGATTACATAAAAAAATATTCTAAAACAACTCAGTTTATAGTGATAACACACAGAAAGGGAACTATGGAAGTAGCCTCTTCTGTGTATGGTGTTACAATGCAAGAATATGGAATTTCAAAAGTTATTTCTATGAAATTAAAATAAGATAAACGCATTAATAAATGATAAATTTGAAATAAAATTTACATAATATTTGACAATGTGTAGATTATGTGATATAATATAATTCGAAATAAATTTGAGGAGGAATATGCTAATGCATAAAACAACTGTAGGCGGAGGCCTAGAAAGACTTTTGATGGAAGTTGAGAAGCACAGTTTTGAGGAATTTGAGATTCTAAAAGAGGCTGTTGGAGAAATTAAGTTATTGTATAAGAGATCGTTTGATGGAGCTGAGAGAGTTAAACTTCTTAATAAGGAGTTTATAAAGGAAAATAATCTTAGAATTTTTTTAAGTGATGTTATGTATATTTTGTACATGGCAGGTAAGTATGGTATATTTTTGGACAGACCAAATGATCCATTATGCTGTTTGACCTATGGCATATATAATACATATAATTAAAAAGTATGAGACTGGTGAAATTCACCAGTCTTTTTTTCTTAAAATTTGGTAATTAGTTGATTATGTAGCTAAAATATTATATAATAATATAAGATCAAAGGAGAGTAAAAAATGGATAAAGAAATGGAAAGAAAATGTTTTGAACTTGCACATTATATATTCCCAGATGTGCATGATACAGTAGAAGATTTAGAGGTTAAATACCCAGTAAGAAGAATAAAAAAAGATGCGTGCGTTACAAGATATGCACCATCTCCAACAGGATTTTTACATACAGGTGCTTTGTTTATGGCACTTGTAAATAAAATTATGGCAAAGCAAAGTGAAGGTAACTTTTATGTAAGAATAGAAGATACAGACCAAAAAAGAGAAGTAGAAGGTTGCGTTAAACTTTTAACAGAGGGACTTAAAGAATTTGGACTTACACCAGATGAAGGAGTTATCTCTGAAAATGAAGAAAAAGGATATTATGGACCATATACACAAAGTAAAAGAAAAGATATATATAGAATATGTGCTAAGCATTTAGTAGAAAAAGGGCTTGCTTATCCATGTTTTTGTACACCAGAAATGCTAAAAGCAAATCATGATGCACAAGAAAAAAACAAAGTGGTTCCTGGATATTATGGAATATATGCAAAATGTAGAAACATTTCAATTGATGAATCTATTGAAAGAGTTAAAGCTGGAGAAAAATTTATTTTAAGATTTAGATCTCAAGGCTCACATTTAAGAAAAACTTCATTTATAGATGGTGTAAGAGGAAAAATTGAAATAGCAGAAAATGATCAAGATGTTGTAATTATAAAAGGAGATGGATTACCAACTTATCATTTTGCACATGTATGTGATGATCATTTTATGCGAACAACACATGTAGTAAGAGGAGAAGAGTGGATATCATCAGTTCCAATTCACCTAGATCTTGCAAATGCTATGGGATTTGAACCTCCTGTATATGTTCATGCACCACTTATCCTTGTAAAAGAAGGAGAAAGCAAAAGAAAATTAAGTAAAAGAAAAGATAAAGAGGCAGATGTACAGTATTTTATAAAAGCAGGATATCCAGTAGAAGCTGTTATAGAATACCTATATACAATACTTAATTCAGATTTTGAAATGTGGAGAAATAAAAACAAGGAAGCTTCTTTAGATGAGTTTAAATTTAAATTAAATAAAATGAGTTCTGCAGGTTCTCTTCTTGATATGATGAAATTAAATGATATAAGCAAGGAATTAATATCTCGTATGAGTAGCAAAGAAGTACTAGATAGAGTACTTACTTGGTCTAAAAAGTATGATGAAGCTTTGTATGAAGTTGTATCTAAAGACTTAGAATATTCTAGAAAAGTTTTTGCAGTAGAAAGAGAAAATGTTAAAAAGATTCGTAAAGATATAATAAAATGGGAAGATATAAAAGAAAATTTTTATTATTTCTTTAATGAACTGTTTGAAGAGAATATAAAAGAAAGTGGATATATATACGAATTTAATGAAAAAATAACAAAAGATATTGTAAAAAAATCTTTAGAAAATTATATTGAAAGTTACAATGAAAATCATACAAAAGACGAATGGTTTGCTAATATGAAAGAGCAAGCAGAAAAAATTGGATTTTGTACTGATATGAAAATGTATAAAGCAGATCCTGATAAGTATATTGGAAGTACTGCAGATTTTGCAAAAATTATACGTATTGCAATAACAAACAAAGAGAATTCACCTGATATTTATGCAATAATGCAACTTCTAGGAAAAAATGAAACTTTAAGTAGATTTAAGTCAGCCAAAGAAAGCATTTAAAAAATTTAAGTAAGGATAAAAAATATGAAAATATCTATTGATGCAATGCAAAAGTTATCAAAAATTAAAAATTCTGTGTATGATGCTTTAAAAGTAGAATATTTATATCATTCTAATAAACTAGAAGGAAGTACTTTTAGCAAAGAAAATTTAATAGATCTTTTAGAACAACAACAAGTTAATAGGTGAGCATTTGTTTTATGATGTAATAGAAACAAAAAAATTTATTAGAATTATTTGATAAGGTAATTAATACTTTGAAAGAACCATGGGGATAACAAAGAATATAGAGATGCGTTATATGAAGCGCAAACAACAGGAAATGTGGAAAATTTAGTTAAAGTATTTAAAAAATGTCAATTAATACTTGATGAAAAACTATCAGAATATAGTTCTACAATAACTCAAGTACAAAATGAATTAGACTAATATATTTAAAAATTAAAAAATGAATTATATTGTATTAGGAGGAAAAAGGTTGATAAAAAATTTAAATGAAAACATAGAAAAACTAAAAGACTACTTAAGCTATAGAGATAATTTACAATATGATATAGTAGAACTTTCAAAAGCTTTAGCTTTAAAAAACGGGGTTTTATTAAAAGAAAATGGAGATATAAGCAAATTAAAAGAAATGATACCCGAGAAGAAACATACTTTGTTTATATTATTAGATGGCTTTGGATATTATAAATTAAAATCTTTAAATGATACATCTATATTAAAGCAAAATTTAAAATTAAAAATGAAGACTGTAAATCCTACATCAACTGCAGCAGTTATTACAAGTGTAATTTCTGCTTCTTATCCTAATGAACATGGAATATTTGGTTGGTGGGACTATAACAAAGAACTGGATTTGAGCTATTATCCATTACTTTTAGAACAAAGAAGAACAGGCCTTACTTTAAAAGAGAAGGGAATAAGCCTAGATAAAATTTTTAATTTTAAACCTGTATTTGATAAATATAATAAAAAAGTAAATATATATATGTCACGAGATTTAATAAATTCAGATTATTCTAAAATGCTTGCAGGAAGTAACGTTTCAAGACATGGCTGTTATTCTATAAAAGAGGGCTTTGAAACTATGGCTAAAAGATTAGCAGAAGAAGAAAAGGAAACGTTTAATTATTTCTATATTGCTGGTCTTGATACAGCTTCTCATATGTATGGAATAAATAGTAAGGAAGCAAATGAAATTATAGAAGCAACAGAAAATGGAATTAAACATCTATTAAATGAGGTTGGAGATGTAACCGTCATATTAACAGCTGACCATGGACAAGTTGACATGACAAGTATGTTATATCTAAATCAAAATATAAACTTTACAAATTATTTTTATGCAATGCCAAGTATAGATACAAGAATGGTAAGTTTCTTTGTAAGAGAAAAATTTAGAGAAGAATTTGAAGAAAAATTTATTGAAGAGTTTGGAAAAGATGTAATACTGTTAAAAAAAGAAGAAATAGATAAATATAATTTATTTGGCAGCAATAACTTTTCCAAAATCGCATACGACTCATTAGGAGAGTATGTAGCAGTTATTGTAAATAACAAATTCATGGTATGTGATAGAATATCGCTTGATGACCATATGAACACAAAAGGTAATCATTCAGGACTTACTCATGAGGAAACAACAATACCTCTTGTTATAATTTAAAAGGTGATTTTATGGAAGAAAACGAAAAAATTATACAAAATATACAAAAAAGCATGGAAGTAGAAGGCTGTAATATAACAGAGGCTGATGTAAGTTTAATGTCGAGTTTTTTAAAGAATGAAATTACAGAAAAAGAGGGCATAGAAAAGATAAAGAATGAATTTTTAAATTTTGGTGATATAAATGTATAATGCAATTAATTCAAGATATACATATAAAAATAGTGATGTTTTAAAAAATAAATTAAATATTAGAAATGAAGAAAAACTAAAAGAATATGAAACTAAAATGGTGGCTTTTAAGCTTACTACTATTAGAAAACTAAATTTTAATAAAACATTTGATGAAAAACATTTAAAATTTATTCATTATTATCTATTTTGCGATATATATGATTTTGCAGGTGAGTATAGGCTAGAAAATATAACAAAGGAAAATTTTTTGTTTTCACAGTATCAATTTATAGAACAAAATATTAAAGATGTTATGAAAAAAATCGATTTAGACAAATTTAAAAAACTTTCATTTGAAGAATTACTTAAAGAAGTTTCATGTATTATGACCGATTTAAATGTACTTCATCCTTTTCGTGAGGGAAATGGAAGGGCTACACGAGAATTTATACGAGAACTTTTTGAAAGTTTAGGTTATGAGATAAATTGGTATTTAATTGATTATAACGATATATTAGATGCTAGTATAAAAGCTGTGGTAGATGATAAGGAACAAATTGAACTTTTAAGAAGAAGTGTAAAAAAGAATTAAATACACCCTAAGATTATTTTAGAGTGTATTTTTTTTATCAATAAAACTGGTTCCAATTCCCAAAAAAGCCCAGAATACAGGTGCTACTTGTATAACACTTATATTTATAGTAGATTGCATTAAATATGATATTATACCAATAAAAATAGCTGTAATAAAAATAGTATCGTTTGATATACTTAATTTATTTTTTATGCATGATATATGTTTGTTAAATACAAGTAAAAATAATTTAAAGCATATATATAATATAAATGATAAATATGCTATAAGTGAAGGTAATCCAGTGGTAACAGCAATATGCAAAAATTCACAATGGGATTTGTCAAGTATATACTTATTTAGTATATCATTTTTGCCATCAGTTAAATATGAATTACTTGCTAATTCATTAGCCATACTGTCTGGACCAACTCCAAATAATGGATTATTTGATATAATCATAATGCTTTTTTTCCATATAGCCAATCTTAATGTACCAAAACTATCATCTTTATTTGCAAGCTTTTCTATTTCTTGTTTAGAATCCATTAATTCTTCTGCATAGCTGGTGCTTTTTATCAAACTTATTAGCAAAAAAACTGATATACAAGTAGCTGTTAAAATTAATATTTTAATTAGCGTTATCTTTCTTGGTTTGTAAAATATTAAAGTGCTTAATACAATTATAAAAAACATGCAAATAACAGTTAAGTATCCACCTAATGTTTTAGAAAAAATTAAAGTAGAAAATAACATTGCTGTGGGTATTAGTATCAGTTTCTTTTTTGAAACTATAAATATGTACATAAAAGTTGGTAAAAAAATGCATACATAACTTGATAAGAAATTTTGATTTTTCATAGTACCTGTTGCAACATTTGTTAAGTGTACAGGTGAGAAAGGTTCACCAAAACCTTGGGGGAAGTTAGCTTGTATTATTGAATATAATGAGACTATTATTACATTAAATATTGCAAATTTCCACATATTTCCAATATATTTAACTCCATTTTTAAAAAGATAAAAGGTAGCTATATAGCAGAATATAGTTAATACACCTTCACCTCTACCATTATTTCCTAAAAAAGTATTAATAAAACCAAATTTTGTAAGCACACTAGAAAAAATAACTAAAATAAAATATGTAAAAATAAATATATCTAATAAATTTAATTTAATATCTGATTTTTTTAAAGAATCTAGTATGCTTTTTTGGTTATTTCTATCGTAAATTTTAAGAAAAGAAATAAATAAAAATACTAATAAAGTTGCAATTGTAAAAAAGTTAAATAGCATATATTTTAAGCTATAAATTCCAAAGTGTGTAATTTCTGGAATTAAAGGCAATGAAAAAATGATTATAAAAAAAGTTCTATATATTATTTTTTCAACATTTTTTAAATCTACCGATTTATTTATCACAGAATTTATGTTCATTTATTCAACCTCCAAAATTAAGTATATACTATAAAAAAAATAAATTCAAGTAACTATTGTAAAAAAATAAGTATTAAAACGGTGATATAGTTACTATTCAGACTATAGTCAATTGAAAACGCAAAATTAATATCTATTAGCACTATAATATACATAATAAATTCAATTTTGTGGTTTTTATAAATTAGCAATATTTGCTTTAAAGTGACTTATACCAATATTTTGACACGATTATTTTAATCTTTGACTTTTACCTAGTCTGGATGGTAACGTGATATATAAAAAATAAAAATTATAATATTAAATGTGTTGTAAAAAGTTATATTTTATGATAACATAGTTTTATTAAAAAATGGAAGGTTTATATGAAAATTGAATATATAAATAATGAAAATAAAAATATATATGATAATTTTATAAAGCAAAATGGGAATATATTTCAATCATTTGAATGGGTTAAGGCAAATAATATAAGTAATTATGGTGCATTAATGTTAAAGGATGAGCATGAAGTATATATTTCAGGAATGTATACTTTTTCAATTGATAAGGAAAAAAATAAAAAGATGTTATATTTTCCAAAAGGACCAGTTATAAAAAAATGCAATTATGATATATTTAGTAAATTCATAAGTGAAGTTATCAAAATTGCTAAAAAAAATTTTTGTGAGTGTATTAGGATGGACTATGTGTCTATTGCAAAAGATGATTCCGTTTATAAAATTTTTTTGCTTAATAATTTTAAGGAGAGTATTTATACTAGGTTTTGGGATTATACTTGGAATATCCCTATTTTGAATATTTCTAAAGAGGAATATTTAAGAAATTTAAAGGAAAAGACTAGATATAATATAAACTATGCTATTAGGAATGAAGTTAAAGTAGTAATAGATAACTCCGATAATAGTAAGTCAAAATTTTATAAACTTCTAAAAATAACTTCAGTTCGTGATAATTTTGAAATAAAATCTAAACAGTGTTATGATAATGTATTAGAATTGTTCAAAGGAAATGCAAATATTTTTTGGGCATATAAGGACGATAAGCTTTTAAGTGCTGCTATAGAAATTATATTTGGAGATAAAGCATATTATATGTATGGTGCTTCCTCAAATTATAATAGAAACTTGCAATCCACATATTTATTACAATATGAAATGATTTGTTATGCTATTAGAAGAAATTGTAGTATATATGATATGGGTGGAGTTGGAATAAAGCTTATCAATGGTCAAGATAAGTTTTATAATGGACTTTTAAAATTTAAGAGTAATTTTGGTGGTTACCTAAATGATAATGTTAAAAGTTATGTTTTAGATATATGATATGGAGGAAAAAATGAATAATAAAAATAATTTTTCGGAAAAATTTAAAAGGATATTTTCAGGTGTATTAGCATTTTTTGGATTGACTTCAAACCAGGTTGCTAAAATAGAGGGAGTACAAAAAGTAGATGATGGTAATGCTAAAAAAATTCAAGATACAACTAAGGAAGATTTAGAAGCAAAATACAGTGATGCCTTATCTAGATTAAATGTAAAAATTGATAAGGATATAGAAGACAAAAATATTCCAGATAAAGATATAGGAGACAAAAATATCCCAGACAAAGGAATATTTGATAAGGATATAGGAGATAAAAATATCCCGGATAAAGGAATAACAGATAAAGATATAGGAGATAAAAATATTCCAGATAAAGGAATAACAGATAAAGATATAGAGGATAAAAATATTCCAGACAAGGGAATATCAGACAAAGACATAGGAGATAAAAATATTCCAGATAAGGGAATATTTGATAAAGACATAGGAGATAAAAATATTCCAGATAAGGGAATATTTGATAAAGATATAGGAGATAAAAATATTCCAGATAA
>CAKOYA010000016.1 GCA_934130325.1 uncultured Clostridia bacterium | reverse complement strand
TCTCCACCTGATAATGAACCATCTCCAATTAGTGCTATAATATTTTCTTTTTTTCCTAATATATCTCTTGCTTTTGCTAAACCTGTTGCCAAAGAAATTGATGTTGAAGTATGACCTACATTAAAGAAATCATGTTCACTTTCTTCAGGATTTGTGTAACCTGAATCTTCTTTAAAATGTGTATTGTCTATATATCCTGCTTTTCTTCCTGTTAACATTTTGTGTGGATAACTTTGATGTGATACATCAAATATAAATTTATCTTCTGGTGAATTAAATACATAATGCATTGCAATTTCAGTTTCTACGATTCCAAAATTCGGACCAAAATGTCCACCTATTTTTGTTAGTCTATTAAATAGACCGTCTCTAATATCATTTGCTAATACTTTCAATTCTTCCATATTTAATTTTTTTACATCATCTGGACCATTGATGTCTTTTAATATTTCATACATATTTTTTACCTCCACGTATATCATTTTATAAGCCTTGTTTTTCTATATTGCCTTTGTTGCAATATAAATCACCACTTATTGACATTCTATATGATTTAATATATATTATATATACCACCTCGACCTTGGTTTAGGTCAAGTGTTTTTTTGAAATTTTTTAAATTTTTTGGAGGTAAATTTGTATGGAATTAACTATTGGCGAAGTATCTAAAAAAACAGGATTAAGTATATCAAAATTAAGGTATTATGATGAACATGGTCTTATTCCTAATTTAAAAAGATCTTCTTCTGGACTTAGAAAATTTAGTATAGAAAACTTAGAAGCAATAACTATTATTGAATGTCTAAAAACATCTGGTATGCAATTAAAAGAAATTAAAGAATTTATGAAATGGTGCTCTCAAGGAGAAAAAACAATAGATAAAAGATTAGAAATGTTTAACAAGCAAGAAGTAAATATAATTAATCAAATTGAAACTTTAAAAGAAAGTTTAGATTTAATTCATTTCAAACAGTGGTATTATTCAACTGCTAAATACCACAATTCTGAAAAATTCGTTAAAAATATGAGTTTAGATGATATGCCAGAAGATATTCAAAAATTATATAAGAAGACTCATCTTTATGAAGAAAAAAATAATAGGCAGGATTAAATTTCTGCCTATCATTTATATAAATTGTAATTTGTTGCTTTGATTATTTTTTATTTAAATGAAGGAAGAGACTAAATATAAACTATATCTAGTCTCTTCATAAAACATTATAAATCTTTACCAAGTTCTATTTTTTTCATACAAAACTGACTTAAATAGCATTCATCACATTTAGGATTTGCTGGTCTGCAATATTCTCTGCCTGCCACCCAAAACGGAAGAGTTAACGAACCAGGAAATTCATTGCAAATTTTTCTTGCATTTGCTGTAACATCTTTGATATTATCCTTATCCGTAAGTCCCATTCTTAAAAAGATTCTCCTAATATGGACGTCATATGCAATATCAATGCAATACAAATTTTCAAGATTCACACCAAAGTCACGAACAAGCAGCAAAGTTCCAAGTGCTGCTTTCTTATGGCTGATTCCTTTAAATTCTTCCAATTTTGATACCACTTGTTCTGCATTTAAATCATTTTTCCAAATATTTTCAACATCTGAATTATATTCCTTAACAATTTTATTAACTGCAAAGAAAATGTATTCAGCCATTTTTCTTGGATAACGATGTAATGCAGGTTTTTCTTTTATGATAATTTCCAGGGATTCAACTGTTTCCTCTTCTGCAATTCTGCAAAAGTCAAAATGTCCTAATCTTTTTGAAAGATAATAAGGCAATCTCCATGCTATTTCTGCCTTTACAGATTGATCAGAAATTAATCCAATCAAAAAGGCATTCCAATCTGAAAGTAAGAATTCTTTTTCCTCTCTTTTCAGCATATTATCACTTAATATACTATTATCTTTGATAACTTCCTTAGCAACCTCTTTGCATTTTGTGTTTAATTGTTCATAGTATTTTTCCATTGTTTATACCTCTCTACTTTCTAAATTATATCGGCCAATTGTTTCCGAGTATTTCTTCTTGTTCCTTGCTAGTCAATGCACATATTTTGGATTTATCACATTTAGGAACTTTAATGTCACCTCAATCAACAATTTTTACTGCTTTATCTGTATAAACAGTATTTAACATATACAACTCTACCAAAGTGTTTTGGTCAAGTTTATTTAATTCAGCTTCTAAATTACTTGAATCAATACAGAAACAATACATATCAGATTTAACAAGTAATATAAGTCTATCTTTTAAATATCTAGTTCCATTAATTTCAAAATTCAATCTCAGATACAAATTACTATTTGTAATTTACTTATATAACCTTAAAACTTGATATTGATATACTTCATCTTTTTCTGTATAGCCAATTGAAATACCTTTTCCGTTATTTGATGTTTTACCAGAGTTAGTTTTGGTCTTTGCATCTTCTAATAATGTTATTTTATCTATATTGTTACAAAATAATTAAATTAAAGATTTATGTTCCTGTACTTCTATATTTATTTAAAGCTAAATTCCATAATTTTATAGCAATAATCCACAATACAATTGCCACAACCGGTGATAAGTATATCATATATTTGTTAAAACCTAAATATGACATAACTGGATAGTATGCAACAAAAGCAAATGGTAAAATTACCGTAATTAATATCCTTATAAATTTATTATATATTGTTATTGGATATTCTGTAAAAGTATACATTCTATAAAATGACCATATAACTTCATTTGACCTATAAGTCCAAAACGATGATATGCTCAGTATTGTGTTTATTGCTCCAACTATACACGCACCTATTATACTAAAAAAGATTATTTTAATAATTAATCCTATAGTTATAGGAATAGAAAGTTTAACTAACATACAAATTGTTATTCCCAACCCAATAAACAAATCAGCTATTGATACAAATTGTCTTGAAGCTCCAATTATTGATATTAGTGGATGAACAGGTCTTAAAAGAATTTTATCAAAATCACCATTTCTTATATACTTTGGTCCTATACTATAAAGTCCATCAAAGCAATATCCAGCAATACCTATCGGTATTCTAGTAACTCCATATAGTAATAGTATCTGATAAAATGTCCAACCTGCAATATTTTCAGTATGTTGAAATACTACAAACATAAATACTAAACTTACAAATTGTACAATAAATTGAGAAAAAATCCCAACAATACAATCTATCCTATATATAAGTATTTCCTTTAAAGATACCTTTAAGAATGAAAAATATAAATTAATATTATATAGTACATTTCTCATTTTATCCTCCATTTATTGTTAATTTTTTCACTGCATGATTAAAAAATAATTTAGCTATAGCATAAAGAATAATTCCCCATAGTATTTGCTTAATTATAACAAACATTACTTGCTCATAAGTAACTTGTCCCAACCATATATTTACTGGTGTGTATATTAATTCTTTAAATGGCAAAAACTTTGATAATTCCTGAAACCACAAAGGAAACATACTAATCGGTGCAATAATACCTGAAAATATTTGTATTATTGCCTTCCTTAATATTTGCATTCCCCATATTGAATTAGTGTAAAATCCAATTGTACCTACTATCATTTGAATAAAAAAAGTAGTTGGAATACCGAGCAAAATGACTAATAAGCACAACCCAAAATCTATAATATTTGCTGGCAATGTTAATTTCCAAAATATTGAACATATTATAAAAGTGGTAATTCCAATTACCGTAGCAAAGGCAATTTCACCTAAATTAATTCCAAAATAGTAGTTAAAATATGATATAGGATTTAATAATTCTTTATTAATTTGTCCATTCCTAATAGAATGCGCCATTGTTTCGTTTACTCCCCAAGTAGCTATTGAACTAAATGATATAGCTAATATATAATATGTTACCATTTGAGATAATGAAAAAGCTCCTGAGTCCCCTGTTTGATTATATATTGCTTTCCACACAAAAATATACACAATAACTTCGACAATTCTATTTAAAGTAAACAAATAAAAATTTGATTTATATATATTATAATCTTTAAATTGCATTTTAGCTAATGCCAACATTGTTTTTAACATTTGTGTGCTCCTTCATATATTTCTTTTAGTATATCCTCAAGTTCTGCTTCTTTCATATGTATGTCTTGAATTGTACAATACTTAGATATTTCATCCATTATTTTTACTATTGTTATTTCTTCATGACTAAATTTAATTTTTAATTTTTCCTTTTTCTCTTCAATTATTTCAAAATTCTTCAAATCGATATTTTTACTTATCTCTTTTGATTTATTACTAATTATAATGTCTACTATAACATATTTTCCATAAATATCTTTAAACTTCTGTTTACTACCATCATAAATGATTTTGCCTTTATCAAGTAAAATTATCCTATCACAAACATCTTCTATGTCCTTTAAATCATGTGTTGTAAGTATAACTGTAGTTTTTTTCTCTTTGTTTATATCTTTAATAAACTTTCTTATTTTTTCTTTTACAAAAACATCTAAACCTATAGTTGGTTCGTCTAAATATACTATCTTTGGATTATGTAAAAAAGTTGCTGCTATTTCACATTTCATCTTTTGACCTAAACTTAAATTTTTAACTTGTTTTTCTAACAATTCGTCTAAATCTAATATCTCAGCAAACTTTTTTAAATTATTCTGGTATTCATCTTCAGAAATTTTGTACATTTTTTTAATTAACCTAAATGATTCAACAACAGGCAAATCCCACCATAATTGAGTTTTTTGTCCAAATACTGCGCCTATATTTTTGTTATTTTGCATTCTTTTTTCATTTGGAACTATTCCATTTACAATAACCTTTCCAGAAGTAGGAGTTAATAATCCCGTAAGCATTTTTATTGTAGTTGATTTTCCGGCTCCATTTTCTCCGATATATCCTACTAGCTCACCTTCTTCAATACTAAAATTTATTCCATTAACTGCTTTAAATTCTTTATATTTTGGTTTTATTAAATGTTTTAAGTATCCTTTCATTCCATCTTCTTTTTCAACAATTTTATATTTTTTTACTAAGTTATCAACTTCTATAACTGCCATAGTTACCCCCAAAAAATGAATCTAATAAAATTACAATATATTTATCCATATTGACATTAAATTTTAATAGCAATGTAACATTATATTAGATTTTTAATTTTCTCAAACAAATCATACCAACTATATACTCTAAAAATATTTTTTCCAATACACTTTTCATTATAATGAGCATTAAAACACATTACCGGTATTATATTAGATATATCATTTACATTATCAGGATTATCTTCTATCATAATATCAATACAATACTTTTTACAAGCTTGTAATTTATGTTCTGGAGTAAAAATCAGCTCATCAAAATAAATACCATTCTCATTTAACCATGTAGTAACTATGTTTCTAATTTTACTTCCTTCACCAGTATTTCCATCTTCTAAATATCTAGCTGTTAATATATATATTTCATTTTTTTCTTCTTTTAATTTATTTATAACTTCACTTGCATACCTTCTAGGAGATTCTGTTTTAATATATTCTAAAAATAAATCATCCCAAAACTTATTTTCAAGTTCACTTGAAATCTCAAATATATCCCTTATGTTATACTCATTTGGATTTTTTATATATTTACCAAGATATTTACTGCCCACCTCAAATTGCCACTTTTCAATATCTGTCAAAACTCCATCTATATCAATGCCAATTCTCATACTTTTCCCCACTTTTTATTTTAATCTTAACGCATTTAATATTACTGTTATACTACTTAATACCATTGCTATACTTGCAAACATAGGAGATATAGTAATTCCTATATTTTTCAGTAAACCTGCTGCAATTGGAATCATTAAACAGTTATAAAAAAACGCCCAAAATAAATTTTGTCTAATATTTCTTATTGTATTTTTACTAATATTAATTAATTTTATTATTGATTCTAAATCATTATTTATCAAAATTACATCTGAAGAATCAATTGCAATATCTGTGCCACTTTTCACACTAATTCCAACATCTGCTTTAGTAAGAGCAGGACTATCATTTATTCCATCTCCACACATAATAACTTTGTTTTCATCTAACTTCAAGTTGCTTATTATTTCAAACTTTTCTGCAGGTAAAACATCAGCAATAATTTTATCAATTTCTAACTCATTTCCTATTCTTTGTGCTACTTCTTTATTATCTCCTGTAAGCATAATTGTTTTTATTTCCAATTCTTTTAATTTGTTTATTACGCTTTTTGCCTCATGCCTTATTACATCATTTACCCCAATTAATGCTATAATTTTTTTATCCTTCACTACGTATACTATGCTGCTACCATTTTTTGATAATTCTTTCTCATCTATTAAATATGTATTTTCTATATTAAATTTTTCTAGTATTTTTTTACTTCCTAGAACGATTTCCTCATTTTCCACTTTACCTACTATACCATATCCAGGAATATTTTCAAATTCTATTACCTTTAAATCTTCTATTTTATTTTCATCCATATATAACGAGAAAGCCTTGCCTATAGGATGAGTTGACTTTTTTTCTAAACTTCCTACTATTTGTAATACATTATCATCAGATAATTCACTATAATTAAATATATCAGAAATTCTTAACTTTCCATATGTCAATGTACCCGTTTTATCAAATACTATTGTATTAACTTTAGGTAAGGTTTCAAGTACTTCACTATTTTTTACTAATATTCCTTCACTTACACATTTTCCCTCACTTACTACTAAGGCCAGTGGTGTTGCAAGTCCTAAACTACATGGACACGCAACAACTAATATTGTCACAAACGTACTAATTGATTCAGAAAATTCACGTTCTAAAATCAAATATACTAAAAAAGTAAATACAGCTATAACAATAATTACAGGTACAAAATATCCAGATATTTTATCAACAATTTTAGTAATAGGCATTTTGGTATTAGTAGCCTCAATTACTAACCTTACTATTTCTGATATGGTAGAATTTTTTCCTATTTTTTCAGCCTTATATTTTATAAATCCATCATAATTTATACTTCCCGCAATTACATTATCATTTACACCCTTTTCTACTGGCTTGCTTTCACCTGTTATAAATGATTCATCTAAATGAGTATTTCCACGTACAATTATTCCATCAACTGCAATTTTTTCACCTGGCTTACTAATTAATATATCACCTTTTTTTATTTCATCCAAAGTAACTTTCTTTTCTACTCCGTTAATTTCAATTACTGCTTCATTTGGTGTTATCTCTACTAACTTTTTTATTGAATCTTTCGTTTTTTCTTTGCTTCTACTATCAATATACCTACCTAACTTTATAAAATATAATATAATTGCAGAAGATTCAAAATATAAGTTTTCTAAATATTGATAATTTCCCTTAATCACCATAAATGCGCCATAAATACTATAACCTAAACTACTAATTACACCAATTAACACAAGTGTATCCATATTAGGTATCTTGTGAATCAAATTTTTAAATCCATTTTTTAATATATCCCTACCATATATTAAAAATAGCATTGTCATAATCAATAATGTTACTAAATAATTTTTAGTATTTATTGTCATATCAAAAAATGGTATTATAGGCAAATTTAACATATGTCCCATTGTTATATACATAAAAAATAATGCCAAAATTGAAAAAATGACAAACTCTGTTTTTTTTATACTATTTATTTTTTTATTTTCTAATTTCTTAAATATCCCTAAACTTGTAAATCCAGCTTGTTTTATATATTTTTCTATCTTTTCTTGAGTTAAAATTTTATCATCATACGTAACTAAAACATTAGCCATTACTAAATTTACAGATGCATTCATAATACCATTTTGTTTATTTAAATATTTTTCTAAACCATTAGAACAAGCACTACATGTCATACCTTCTACTGATAAAACAATTTGCTTCATATACTTTTATCCTTCCTTAATTTTGAAATCTAAGTCTAAAATTATCTGCTTTATTTCATCTAAATCTATATTTTCATCTGCTTTTATGATAACTTTTCCCTCTTTATAATCTGCCATTACTTCTTTTATATTTTTTTGATCTGTCAATGCATTTTCAATCCTTTTTTTACACCCTTGACAAACCATTCCATCTACATTTAATATGATCTCTTTCATTATACACACTCCTATTCTTGTATATTAAAATTAATTTTTTTACCACTAGTTAATATTACTAATTTTATTTTTTCCTATATGATATATTTAATACCATACAATATTTTTAAATTATATATTTTTATAAAATTATTTGAAAATACAATTTTATTATATACTTTCAAAGGTAGATTGTCAATTAATCCTCTTTGATATATTTATTTTCACTTAACTTGCAAAAATACACTCAAATAAACTTTTGAGTGTATTTTTTTATTTAGATTTTTTTAATTTTAATTCAATATTATTCTTGTAAATAAAACTATTTAATTATATACTTTTATCAACATTTATCTTATCCATATCTTCTATCATGTTTTCTATAAATACTCCATATCCACGAGTTGGATCATTTAAAAATACATGTGTTACAGCACCAACTAATTTTCCATCTTGTATTATTGGAGAACCTGACATTCCTTGAATTATTCCGCCTGTTTTTTCCAACAATTTTTTATCCGTAACTTTTATAATCATATTTTTATTTCCTTCTGAAGTAAGTAAAACCTTTTCTATGTTAACTTCATATTCACTAACTTGATTATCATCTAATGTACACAATATACTAGCCTTTTCTTCTTTTATCTTCGTCTTAGGAATTATCTCAATCTCAGTTTTATTTTTTGTAACACTATCTGAAGTTATATTTCCATAAATTCCTTTATCCGTATTTCCCATAATTTGGCCTATAGTATTACTAGTTATACTGCCTTTTAATTCACCGTGGTACCTTAGATATTCCCTTTTTTATTGAATAAATGGTAGTGCTTGTAATACCTCCAGATGTTATAGGTAAAATATAGTTTTCTTTAGTTTCTGTTACTCCATGTCCCAAGGCTGCAAATTTATTTGAATTTAATTCATAAAAAGTTATTGTTCCTACTCCAGCACTACTATCTTTTACCCAAAGTCCTAATTTATACTCATCCGATATTTCATCTTTTAAAGGTGATATTATTGTTTCAAATTCATCACCCTTTCTCACAAACTTTAATTTTAAATTTTCACCATTTGAACTTTTTATATAATTATTCAACTCAATATTTGATTCAACTTTATTGTCATTTACACTTAGAATAATGTCACCTATTTTAAGTTCTGTATCTGTCCTGTCTACTCCCATTACTAAAACACCAGTTGCTAATAATTTTATTCCTACAGCTTCACCACCTACTGCCAACCTCATATTTTCAAGTTTAGTAGAAACATCTTTTTGCAAGTTATATACATTTACTAATTTACTATAATTTAAAGCCACATACGAAAAAATTAAAATTACAATACTAAAAATACCTAAAAATAATCTTTGTATTTTTTTATTATTAGTCAAAATATTATCGAATTTTCTTATCTTACTTATAATCCATTCTAACATTATTTCACCATTTTTATATATTTACTCCAATAATTCCACCAACTATACCTGAAAGTATACTAATTCCAAGGTATATTAATAATGTATTACTAAAAACAAACCCTGTGTATGCAATAGAGGTAACAAAGAAAATAATTAAAACGTAACATAACCCTAATATAGCGCCATATATTAATCCTTTTTCTTTAATTTTTTTTGATAGTATAATTGAAGCTATCAAAACAGAAATCATAATGCTACCAAAAACAAATGTCTGTAAATATCTATCGTTTATATTAGTATATGCAAAAATTACTGCACTTAAACTTAATAATAAAGCTGATACAAAAAATGCAATTAATAAACTTAATGTATAATTTTTTATTTTTACCATATTATCTCTCCCTTTTCTTTATACTATATTTATATTACATATTTTACTATTTATGATAAATTAATTTTGTACTAGTTTAAGATTTTAATTAATAACAAATAAAAGCCAGAATTTTAAAATTTCTGACTTTTTTAAGTTTAAAATATTTAAATATAACCATATTACTAACATAACACGCATTTATTCATCTTGCAAAAAAAGCCATCATTATTAAATAACTCAGGCTAATTTAATTAAATTTTTAATCTTCATCCTCTTTAACTTCAGGTGTTTTTTTCTCCTTTTTTCTAAATGTATTTTTCAAATCAACTTCTTTATCATCTAATTTTTTTACAAAGTCCCTTCTTATACTAGTAAAATTATTAAGAAGTCTTCCAGTAAATACAATAACAACTGCTAAGTAAATATCAACATTTAATTTACTACCTATATATACTAAAAATATTGCAACTAGTGCATTACATATAAATCCTGATAAAAAAATATTTAGTTTAAATTTCTTTTCTATATTAGCAGAAAATGCCCCAAACACTGAATCTAAACACGCAAGTATTGCAACTGCAATATATTGAGAGTATGAATAAGGTATTACTACATTTAGACCTGTTAGAATACCAGCTATTACAAAACCAATTATAATTATTATACCAGCCATTATGTTTCCTCCCTTAATCACTTACAGTCGCATTTTTAAAACTAAGTGTTCCATCATATTTAAGTATTTTTATATTACTTTGACGTGAAACAGTAACACTTACACCATATTCTTTTAATAAATCAACTACTCCACCTTTTATTGTCATAGCACTTTCCAAATATTGTGCATTTCCTATTGCTTTAATCTCAAAAGGTGCAGCAACTTTCTGATAGTTTACTTGTATTACAGGTCCAACACATCTTATAGCAGAAGTTGTAATAATTCTTTGACCATTTATACTTATAGCCTCTGCGCCTGCTGCCTTTAATTCATTCACAACTGTAAGTAAATCACTATCATGAACCAAGCTATCAGACCTTAACTGTTCATCTGAAACTTTACTTCCATCATTTAAAGTAAGTATTATTCCTTCTCCCTTTAAGTCAGTTGTTCCTGATATAGCACTTAAGGTATTAATTTGTTCCTTCATAGAACTTATAAGTGTATTATTGGTTGCTGAATTATTTTGATATTCATCAACAATCTCTAAGCTATTCTCATATTCTTTTTTCAGATTATCATACTTATTTTGTAAATTTACTAAATCCTCTGCTAACTGAGTTTCTCTTTTTCCCTGAATTATTTCCTCCGAATTACTTATACTTTTCATTTGAGCTGTAAGCATTATAGTTAAAAAGAATAATGCAATACCTATCATTGTATAAGGAATAATTGAGTACTTCTTTAATATTTTAACTACTTTGGTTATAATTTTGTTTTCCTTTTTATTATTATTTTTTTCTTTTATAGCAACATCCTTTTCTTCCATACAGTATCACCCCTTTAATAATTTGAAAAAACAGGGTTTGTTTTTGTCATATCTATTACACCACTACTATCTTCGCCGATTTTTTCAAGTATACTTTTCAAAAAAGACATTTTATACTTTACATCCGTATCATTTGGAAATACTATATTAAGTTTATCATTTAAGGTTACTGTTGTCAAGGAATTTGCAAAATTTACCTTTGTAATAGTTCCATTTATCTTTCTGCTAATAAATTCTTTTTTTATATTATTAAATATGTTAAGTTTAGATATATCAATATCTTTTAGCTTACTACCTAAAATCACATCATCATCAAATATAAAGCCTAAAATTAATAATTCATCATTTTTACTTGTGATTTCACTTTCTTCTAGAATAAATCCTTCTTCATCTATTTTGTAATAGTTATTCTTTTCTTCATTAAATGCTATATATTTAGGTGTTCTTTCACTTACCTTTATGCAGATTTGATTTGGAAATTTAACAGAAATTTGTGCAGATTTGATATATGAAAGTTCACTAATATCATTAGATACTCCTTTTAAATACTGAACAAATATGTTTTTTCCTATACTTATACCAGATTTTTCAATTATTTGATCACTAGAATACTTTGAGGTTCCCTCTGTAGTTATAGTTATTATTCTAAAATATGGTAATGTACATAGTAATACTAGTCCAACAACTACACAAACAATTATCAGTATAGTAACTATTATTCTTTTCCCTTTTTTATTTGAACCTCTATTTTTACTTACTTTTTGTTTCTCTAATTTAGCACCCTTACTTGATTTTCCTTTTTTATTAGTGCTTGTACCATTCCTTTTATACTCAATTTTTTTCAAGTATATCACCTACTTATTTTAATGCATTTTTTATACATTCATATATTCTATTATTTACATCTAAATTTTCTTCGTCATGGATGTTAATAGTTTTTTCTTCTAGCATTTTTCTTACTAAATTATGCAATGTTTCTACAGATAGTTTTTTTTGTTCTAATATTTCTCCATATCCTAAATTTTCTAATACCTTAGCATTGTAATATTGATGATTCTCTGCTGCTGATGGTAGTGGAATTAAAATAGCTTTTTTGTTTGAAAGTTTTAACTCCGTAACAGTCATAGCTCCAGCTCTTGTTACACATAAATCAGATATTTTATACATCTTATCCATGTCAAATACAAATCTTTCTAATTTAATATATTCATCTAAACTTTTATTTATCTGACTTTCTACTTTTGACTTTTCTTTACATATTTCATCGTAGTTTTTGTCTCCTGTTACTAAAATATAATAAATATCCTCATCTTGGTATTTTTTTAGAAGTTCAAGTAAAGTTTCATTTATCTTTACCGCACCTTGACTACCGCAAGTAACAAGTACAATATATTTTTTATTAGTTGTTATACCTAACTTCTTTTTACATACAGAAACATCCAAATTATCATATTTTATTTTATCAAACTTTGCAGGACTGCCAGTATATACAACATTTTCCTTATATTTTAGTTTCTCGGTAGTTTCTTTAAAACCTACCATCACACATTTAGCATTTTTTGCAAACAATTTTACAGATACTCCAGGAAGTGAATTACTCTCATGTAGCATATATGGAACTTTCAAGCTTTTAGCAGCAAACATAACCGGAACACATATATATCCACCTGTACCTATTACTAAATCAGGTTTAAATTCCTTCAAAATTCTTTTTGTATCAAATGTTCCAAGATACGCATTATATAATTGTTTTACATTTTTAAAAGTTATAGATCTTATTATTTTTCCCGTCCTAATATGCTTAATTTTAAATCCTGCCTGTATTACAAGCTTATTTTCAAGTCCATTTTTTGTACCTATAAATAAAAATTCTGAATTATTATATTTTTCTTTAATTAAATTTGCTATTGCTATTGCTGGATTTATGTGACCACCTGTACCAGCACATGCAAAGATTACTCTCATTATTAACCACCTATATTTTTAATTTTTACAATTTCTTGAAATACTTAATAATATTCCCATTGCACATAAATTTATAAACAAAGCTGTTCCACCATAACTAAAAAATGGCAATGGCATACCAGTAACAGGCATTGTACAAGTTACAACTGCTATATTTACGATAATTTGGAGTGCAAAAATACTCGTTATTCCTGTTGCCATAAGTGAACCTAACATATCTTTTGAATTAATTGCAATTCTGTATCCTCTATATATGAAAAATGCAAATAATGCAAGTACTGCTGTTGTACCAACTAAACCTAGCTCTTCTCCTAATACTGAAAAAATGAAGTCATTTTGTGCCTCAGGTAACCAAAGATATTTTTGTCTACTCTGGCCTAGTCCCCTACCAAATATTCCACCTGAGCCTATTGCATACAAACTTTGCGCTGCTTGCCAATTTCCACCTTTTATATCAGATTCAGGATTAGTAAAAGATAAAATTCTTTGTAGTCTAAATGGTTCGGCTATTATAAATCCTGCAACAGCAACACCACCTACAATTATAAGTGCAACAATATACCTTGCTTTTATTTTTATTCCACTTGCAAATATTATTGAAAATGATGCTACAACCATTACTAAAGTTCCACTCATATGTTTTTGCAAAAACATAACTATCATAACTGCTACTAAAAATAATGCTGGAATTATATAATCTTTTATAGTATTCATTTTCTTATAATTAGTTGATATATATGTAGCAGTCACTAAAACAAGCGCAATTTTCATTATTTCAGACGGCTGAAATTTTAACGCTCCAAATCCTAACCATCTAGTGGCTCCATTAACATTAACTCCTAAAGGGGTCAAAACAGCTATCAATAATAATAAAGAAATTGCATAAAATAAATAACTCCATTTTGCAAGTATTCTATAATCTATTCTAGATATTACAAACATAGCTATAACACCTATAAGTGCAAAAATTAATTGACGAGTAAGCAAGTAACTACTATTATTGTATGTGCTTAATGCATGGTACGAACTAGCAGATGATACCATTATAAGCCCCAAACATAAAAGGATTATTATAGTTACTAACATTCCAAAATCCAAATTATTCTTTTTATTTTCACCACTTTTACCTATAACCTTTATTTTCTTCATTTAACTCTCCTACTTATATATTAATCTATAAATTACTATGTGTATCTAAATTTTATTAAATGAAAGATTCAAATTCCACTCAGATAAAATATGCTACTATACAACATATAGCTGTAACTATCCAAAATATTAAAACGACTTTTGTTTCTTTAATACCACACAATTCAAGATGGTGGTGGAAGGGTGCCATTTTAAAAATTCTCTTTCCCTTTGTCAATTTAAAATATGTAACTTGTATTATAACTGAAACGGTATCAATAATACAAACAAGTGCAACTATCACAAGATATAATGGCATCTTAAGAATTATTGCAATACTTGCAATAGCACCACCTAAAGCAAGTGACCCAGTATCCCCCATAAAAATATGTGCTGGATTAATATTAAATATTAAAAATGCAATACATGTTCCAACAGTAGTACTTCCTAAAATAGTCATTTCATAATTTCCTTGTTTTACCGCAACTATTGTAAAAAACGTCATTATTATTGCTACAACACCAGCTGCTAATCCATCTAATCCATCAGTTAGATTTACAGCATTTGAAGTAGCCAAAAGTACAAAAGCTGTAAAAATCACAAAAGCTCCTATAGATAATGTTAAAGGTTGATTAATCAAAGGGATTATTAAATCAGTACCTAAATTAAATACATTAATATATAGTATAATAAATACTGATGTTACAATAAATAATCCTATTATTTTTTTCATAGGTGAAAGTCCTTTTGTATCTTTCATTATTAGTTTTTTATAATCATCTATAAATCCAATAATACCAAATCCTAAAATAGCAACTATAGCCAAAATTAATTCATGATATCTAAAAGAATATACTCCAAGCATTATAATTACTACGACTAGCATTATTATACCACCCATAGTCGGAGTTCCATTTTTTTTAAGATGAGATTTTGGACCATCGTCTCTTACTATTTGGCCAATTTTAAACTTCTTAAGTTTAGGAACTACGATCATTCCCAATAAAAATGTTGCAAAGAATGCGATAATTAAGTTTAACGTTTGTGTATTCATAATTTTCTCCTTCTACTTATTATATATTTTTTCCTTCCATTTGCTCTGCTATCTCTTTTACTATTTTTCTCTCATCAAAACTTATTTTCTTATTATTTTTGAGAATTTGATAGGTTTCGTGACCTTTTCCAGCAATTAAAACAATATCATTTTTCCAAGCTATCCTCATTGCAAACTTTATGGCTTCTTTCCTATTTTCAATGGTTTTATACAAACCTTTTGTATTTTTTATACCTGATTCTATTTGACTCATAATTTCTTTTGGATTCTCATTTCTTGGATTATCAGTAGTAATTACAGTAAAGTCAGCTAATCTTCCAGATATTTCACCCATAACTGATCTTTTAGTTTTATCCCTATTTCCACCACATCCAAAAACACATATTATCCTTGACTTAGCATGCTTTTTAGTAGCAGTAAGTATTGCTTCTAAACTTGATGGTGTATGCGCATAATCTATCATTACAGTAAATGTTTTGTTTATATCTACTATTTCACTTCTCCCAGGTACTTTTACATTTGCAAGAGCAAGTAATATAGCATCCATTTGACTGTTAAATAAACTACAAACTCCTATTGCAGCTAACGCATTATATACAGTAAACCTTCCTGGAATATTTATATGTATAGTTTCTAACATTTTATTTATATACATTTTAAATTCTACATAACCAGAATTTACCCTTATATCCGTTGCTGTTAAATTTACTTCATTGTCTAACCCATATGTTGCATATTTAGTTGTAAGTATCTTTTTAAGTCTTGGAGCATAGATATCATCACCATTTATAATTGCAAAATCTGACATTTGAAAAAGCTTAGCCTTAGCATTGAAATAATTATCCATATTTTCATGAAAATCTAAATGCTCTTGTGACAAATTAGTAAATACTCCCACATTAAATCTAATTCCATATACTCTGTCTAATTCCAATGCATGAGATGAAACTTCCATAACAACAAATTCCATTCCTGCCTCTACCATATCATTTAATAATTTTTGTAAATCTAAAGATTCGGGTGAAGTTCTAGTAGCTTCTATCTTTACGTCTCCATATGTATTATATATTGTACCTATCATACCTGTCTTTTTACCAGATGCAAGTAATATATCCCTTACCATATATGCTGTTGTAGTCTTCCCTTTGGTTCCTGTTATTCCTATAATTTTAAGTTTATTTGCAGGATAATCATAGTAAACTGCAGACATTAAAGCTAAAGCCTTTCTTGTTGATTCTACCTTTATTAAAGTAACATTTTCTAAATTTAAATCAGATACATCTGTGCTTTGTTCTACTACAATTGCCCTTACTTCCTTTTTTATTACATCATTTAGAAAATTATTCCCGTCAAATTCAAATCCTTTAATTGCAATGAAAACATCATCCTTTTGTACTTTGCTAGAATCGTACTCTATTTTTCCTATTTCAACGTTAGTGTCACCTATTATTTCTTTTACTTCTAACTTTTCTATTAAATATTGTAAAAGCATATGCTTTTTCCTCCAATCAAAAATATATAATTATATCCTATTATTAAATTTATACTTAAATACATTCATAAACTATGGTAAATCAGTTGTACTTACACATTTAACTGTAACTATTGAACCTTTTTCAATCACGCTTCCAGGTGTAGGTTCTTGCGTTAATACATATCCAGATCCAACAATTCTTAAGTTTAAACCAGCATTTTTTAACATTTGCTTAGCCACTTCAGAAGATTTATTTCTAACATCTGGAACTTCTACCTTTTGTTTTTCAGATTCATCAATAAACACCCTAATAGTAGAACCTTCCATAAGTGATGCACCTGCTTTTGGAATCTGATCTTTAATTATGTCTGTATCTGAAATATTAGAATCAGAAGCAAGTGAAAAACCTTTTTCTGATAATATGCTTTTAGCTTCAGAAATTGTTTTTGATGTCAAATCGGGTATTACTAATTCTTTTATACTATTTTCTTCTAAAGTATAATCTGTAGGCACATTTAAATATCTTAAAGATTCATCAAGTATTGAACCTACAACCGGTCCACATAAAGTAGCACCACCATGACCTGATGGTCCCTTTGGATCATATAAGTTTACCACTACTACAAGTTCTGGTGAAGATACTGGTGCGATTCCTGCATACCCTGCTAAGTATTTTAAATTTTCTCCTCTTCCATTTTCACCTGTTGCAGTTTTTCCTGCTACTCTATATCCCCTCACTGCTCCAGATGTTGCTGTTCCTTCTGTTACAGTACTTTCAAGAGCACTTAACAAACTGTCTGCTGTTGTTTTTGACATAACTTGTTTTAATATCTTAGATTCAACTTTCTTTTCATAATTACCATTTCCGCTTTTTATCTCTTTAACAACAAACGGTTGAACTAAATTTCCCCCATTTGCAACAGCAGCATAATTAACAGCTGTTTGCAATGTAGTTATTTGTATTGTTTGACCAAATGATGTCGTAGCAAGATCAATTGCTGTCATAGTTTTAGGATCATGCATTATTCCTGTTGCTTCTCCCGGCAAATCTATCCCTGTTTTTGAATCCAAATTAAATGCTGATAAGTACTTACAATATGTGTCTATTCCTATCCTTTGACCTACCTGCATAAATACAGGGTTACACGAATTCATTATTCCTTGTCTTAAAGATTCGCTACCATGATTTCTTGGATACCTCCAACATTTTATTGTCCACGTTCCTATTTTCATACTACCAGAACATGAAAATTCTCCCGCTTTATCAAGTTCTGTAACTTTTTCTTCTAGAGCCGCTGTTGCTGTAACAAGTTTAAAAGTTGAACCTGGTTCTTGGGTATCAGATATAACCTTATTTCTCCACATTTTATTTAATTCTGTACTTTTTTCTTCCTTGCTTAAAGAATCCCACCTTGCCTTTAATTCATCAGTATAAGGTTCAAATGGATTGTTAGGGTCAAAAGTTGGCATAGTAGACATAGCAAGTACCTCACCTGTAGATGGTCTAAGTACAACTGCCATACCATATTCAGCTAAATTTTCCTTTACAGCCTTAGATAAATATTTTTCTACAATACTTTGAATTGTAGCATCCACTGTAAGAACTATATCATTTCCATTTACAGGGGATATATACTGTTCATTTGTAAATGGAGTTTCTCTTCCTTTTCCATCAGTACTTCCAACAATTTTTCCAGGTATTCCTGACAATTCATCATTATAATAAGCTTCAACTCCTGCAAGTCCTTGATTATCTGTTCCAACGAAGCCTAAAACTTGGGCTAGTAATTCAGTATATGGGTAAACTCTTTTGGTGTCTTCATCTACTCTTACTCCAGACACTTCATTGTCACTTATATATTGCAATATTTGATTTGCCTTTTCTTTATCGATTTTACTTGCAATAGTTTCACTAGATGAATTCTTACTTATCTTTTTTAAGACATCATCTTTATTTAATTCCAAAATTTCAGCAAGTTTAGTAGCAACATTTTCTTTATCCTCTTTAGCAATGCTATTTGGAACAACTGTAACCACATTTACAGATATACTTTGGGCAAGTACTTTAGTACCGGTAGCATCATATATAGTGCCTCTTTTTGCAGAAACACTTCTTTCTCTTGTTTGTTGTTCATACGCTTTTTGAGTATAATGCCCTGATTTTATTACCTGTATATATACAAGACGGGCAAATAATATCACGGCTAAACTAATACAAACTATAAGTATTTTTATTATTCTTTTTTGGTTTTTAAGTGACATATATGCCAAATTTTCTTCACCTCTTTTTTGTCCTATTATATCATAAACTAAAAATAAAACCAAGTCAAATTAAAGTTATAATACATAATACTTATAATTTGTCTTGGTTATTCCTATTTTTTAAAATATTCTGCTTATCATATCAGAGATACTATCAATTATATTTTGAAAACTATTACTACTTTTTTCAACTTCTACTACTGATTCATTAGTAGAAGTATCTACATATATAGTTTGATTTTTTTCTGGCTTTTGCATACCAAGCTGTTGTTTTGCATATGATTCTATTTTATTTAAATCAGTTCCTTGCTCAACATCAATTTGAGAAGTAAGTAAACTTGATTCTACCTTAGTAAGTTCATTCTTCAAATTTTGAGCTTCTAAATTTTTTTCACTAATAACATTATATCTATATGTCAAAAGCAGTGTCATAGCGAAAAGTGATAAAATAAACACCATAACCGAAATATTGTTTTTTTTCTGAATTTTCTCTCTTCTTAAAGATTTATTTTTACCAGTTTTCACATTTTTATTTGGAGATATTTTAGTATAATCTCCGTATTTTCTAGCTGTAGATCCTGATTCATAATATTCCTCATATAACTTTCTAGCTGGCATTTATTTCACCTCTTTTCTAAATAACTATTTTCTTTCAAATACCCTAAGTTTAGCACTTCTAGCCCTAGGATTTTCTAACAATTCTTCATTTGTCGATATAATTGGTTTCTTGGTTATTATTTTTCCATATGATTTATAGTTGCAGACACAAACAGGAAAATCTTTAGGACAGGTACATCTTCCTTCCATCTCTTCATATGTATGCTTTACAATTTTATCCTCTAATGAATGAAAAGTAATTATAGCTAACCTTCCACTTTCATTTAAAGCTAGTATACTATCTACTACTGCTTGCTTTAATTTGGTTAATTCTTCATTTACTTCTATTCTTATTGCTTGAAAAATTCTTTTTGCTGGATGTTGTTTTTCATGTAAGGCTCTAGCAGGCATTGCGGCTTTTATAATATCCACAAGTTCATATGTAGTATTAATTTCTTTTTTCTCTCTTGATTCGCATATCTTTTTTGCAATATTTTTAGAAAACTTCTCTTCGCCATACTCAAAAAATATTTTTATCAATTTTTCTTCGCTATATTTATTTACTACATCATAGGCACTTAAACTATCCTCTTTATTCATTCTCATGTCCAATTTACTATCATGCATATAACTAAAACCACGTGATGGTTCATCAAGTTGATATGAAGAAACACCTAAATCAAGTAATATTCCATCTACTCCAGAAATACCCATTTTTTTCATAATATTTAATATGTTAGCATGATTATCATGAACAATATCAAAATTAGAAAACTCTTGCAATCTTTTTTTAGCTGCTTGTATTGCCTCATTATCTCTATCTATGCCAATAAGCCTTCCCGTATTATTTAGTTTTCTTAATATTTCGTATGAATGTCCAGCTCCCCCAAGTGTACCATCTACATAAATTAAATTTTCTCTTATATTTAAACTTTCTAAACATTCATTTAAAAGCACCGATTTATGTTTAAATTCCATTACTCAAAATCCTTTATTTTTTTCCATTATATTAAAATATTTTATCTTTTGTTTATTATTTATTTATCTTTTGTAAAATTCTCCTTATCAATTAAGGAAGTTCTTTAGTTGGGTATCTATATCTTTTGTTCATAAATTCTTTTATCTTTTGTTTATTGTTTTTTCTTATGTTTTTATAGCTAAATGCCTAAATCAGACATCTGACTTGCGATATCATCCACATTTAAATTTTCACAAGAAGTATAATTATTCCATTTTTCTCTATCCCAAATTTCAACCCTTGTACCTACTCCAACGATCGTAACATCTTTTGAAATATTGGCATATTCTCTTAAATTTTGCGGAATATTTATTCTTCCTTGTTTATCTATTTCACATTCAGTAGCACCTGAGAAAAAAAATCTCACAAAGTTTCTAGCATTAGTATTAGTTAATGGTAGTGATTTTAATTTAGTTTCAAATGTCACCCATTCGTCTTTAGAGTAAGCAAATAAACAATTATCAAGACCTTTTGTTACAATAAAAGACTCACCTAAATCCAATCTTAATTTCGAAGGAACACTAACTCTTCCCTTAGTGTCTATACTATGATTATATTCACCAAGTAACATTTAAAACTCACCTCACTTTATACCACTTCATACCACTTTGTACCACTTCATTCTAATTTTAGTATAAAAATACAAAAAAATCAATACTTTCTTTATAAAAAAAATAATTTTTTTATTTAATGATTACAATTTAATATAATTAAATTGTACAAATATTCTTAATTAATACCACAAATCTTATATTTTTTGAAAATTTTTTTAAAAAGTCTTGCTTCTTTTATGTAAATTTGATATAATAAAAGCATGGATTACATTGTATAAATTGATAATTCAAATTTATAATTAATTGGAGGTAAATCATGACAAGATTAATTGAAACGATTTACGGTTTTACGTAGTCTAAAAATCTAAAAATTAAAAAAGCCCCAGAGTAAAGGTCGAGCATGGGAGTAAATTTTAGTGCAGGCGGTATGTGCTTTATGAAAAAAAGTTTCTTTTCAATTTATGGATTTAAATAGTTATATACTTACAGATAACTATGCTCTAGAAATTTAAAAAAAAGACTGGCGAATTCTGATGTGAACTCCATTTAGGAGACATTAATAAAAAAGACAGTCAAAAAAAACGTGAAGAATTTGAAGTGAACCCAAATTATTAGACAAAAAAGTTTAATAAGGAGGGTTCATTTTCTATGTCAAAATATTCAAATGAGTTAAAATTAGAAGTTGCAAAATATTGTGTAGAACAATATCATGGATATTCAGATGCAGCAAAATATTTTAATATTCCAAGCGAAACTACAGTATATCAATGGGTTAGGAGATATAAAGAAAAAGGAGTAGCAGGATTATTAAAAAACAAAAAAACTTCATATAGTGGAGAATTTAAACTAGATGTGGTAGAATATATGCATAAAAACCATTTGTCAGCAACAGAAACAGCTATAAAATTTAATTTAGCCAATCATACTATAGTATTAAAATGGGAACGTATATATTATGAGGAAGGGCCACAAGCATTGTTTAGAGAACGACGTGGTAGAAGTAAAAATATGAGTTCTAAACCAAGAAAAAAGAAATTATTTAAAGAAAATGAAGAAGATTTAATAGAAGAAGTTCAAAGATTAAGAATGGAAAATGCATACTTAAAAAAATTGCAAGCCTTAATTCAGGAAAGGACAAAGCCAAAACAAGAGAAAAAGTAATAGTAATAGATGAATTAAGGCATGAATTTAAATTAGAGGCTTTGTTAAAGTTTGCAGAAGTAAAAAGGAGTACTTTTTATTATCAATTAAATAAAATGCAAGTACCAGATAAATACAAAGAAATAAAAGAACAAATAACATCTATATATCACGAAAATAAAGGAAGATATGGTTATAGAAGAATTACATTAGAACTTCATAATAGAGGATTTATAATTAACCACAAAACAGTTATAAGATTAATGAGAGATTTAGGATTACAATGTTTTATTAGAGTTCAAAAATATAAATCTTATAAAGGTGAAATAGGAAAAATATGTGATAATCTTCTAAATAGAGAATTTGAAGCTGAAGAACCAAATCAAAAATGGGTTACAGATGTAACAGAAGTTAAAGTACATAACGAAAAACTGTATTTATCACCTATAATAGATTTATTTAATGGAGAAGTAATTAGTTTTAACTTATCAAGACATCCGGTATTCGCACAAGTAGTAGATATGTTAGAAAAAGCTTTTAATAAAATACCAGATAATACAAATTTGATATTACATTCAGATCAAGGATGGCAGTATCAGATGAAGCAATATCAACACTTATTAAAAGAAAAAGGCATTAGGCAAAGTATGTCAAGAAAAGGTAATTGTTTAGATAATTCATTAGCAGAGAATTTCTTTGGTTTATTAAAATCAGAATTATTTTATATGAAAGATTATAAAACGATAGAAGAATTAGAAAAAGATATAATAGAATATATAGATTATTATAATAATAAAAGGATAAAAGGCAAACTAAAAGGAATGAGTCCTGTTCAATACATAACTCACTCCTTAGAAGTTGCTTAGTACCTAATCAAAAAATGTCCAATTTTTTGGGTTCAGTACAATTTATTTCTTCGCGTTTTTTAATCTTGTAGTATTATAAAATTTAATCCAATCTTCAACAATATCTATATATTCTTGCAAAGATGTGATATTACTATACAAAGTTTCTTTCTTTAGAAGTGCATGCCAGCTTTTTATAAGTATTTATATATTATAACTAAATATTACCATTCATAGAATCTGAAAAGACTTGTCCAAATAATTTTAATTCCGTTGTATCTTTTAATTCAAAAAAGAATATTTTTTTTATATCAGAGATTATTATATATCTAATTGCAATAAGGGTTGCCCTTGATATTTTTACATACCTTCTTTTATCTTCAACAGAACAATTATCACATAAAAATACATTACTCACATAATCGTAAAATATAGCTGAATTTTCTAAATCTTTTCCACAATTAGAACAGTTTATTACTCTAGGTGCAAATCCTAAAATTTGAAATAATTTTATTTTAAACACTGCAATTAAAAATTCTATATCTTTATCATATTTATCAATTGCATATATTGTATTTAAAAAGAGCTTTAATACAAGACTTGTATCTTGATTTTCATCAGTTACAGAATTTATAATTCTTGTAAGTTCAAATATATGTGTTAATTTATCTATATTAATTCTTAAATTATAAAAAGTATTTATAACCTCTGCAGAATTTATATAATAAAAATTCTTAGATTTATAAAGTACAAATTCACTATAAACAAGATATTGTGAGTTTGCAAGAATTGGGCTATTAGTTCTTTTTGCTCCCCTTGCTATACACGCAATTTTTCCTAAATCATCTGTTAATATAGTTACTATTTTATCATTTTCTTTATATGTTGTTTCCTTTATTATTATTCCCTTCAATTTTATTAAATTCACTAAAACTGTCACCTTTTTCTATCTGTAATTTTTGCATACAATTTATTTCATTTATTTTCTTATATTCTAAAAAACTCTCAATATCTCCAGTTTTGCAAAAATTATCCCAAGCTATTTTTTCATACATCAAAATCACCTTCTATTAATATTTTATGTTATTTTTATTTTGCCATACAGAAAATAATGTATTTTTTTATATATTTTTGTATATTTTTATAATTTAAAATTTAGATTTAATATTTTTTATATAGTTTTCATTTTGTTGCCAATTTTCTCTAACTTTAACCCAAATTTTTAAATTTACTTTATCTTCTAGCATATCCTCTATGTCAATCCTTGCAGAACTTCCAATTTTTTTTAGCATTAGTCCATCTTTACCAATTATAATACCCTTATGTGATTTTTTCTGACATATAATATCTACTTCTATATCATATACTGATTTTTTTTCTCTATTTTTTCTCTTTTTAAATTTTTGTACTTCTACCATTATTCCATGTGGAATTTCCTCATCTAGATTATTTAATGCTTTTTCCCTAATAATTTCTTCGATTAATTCTCTTTCCGTAATATCAGTGATTTCATCATCAGAATATATCTTTTCTCCTTGTGGTAAATTATTTTCAATTGATTTTATTAATATATCAAGTCCATCACCTTTATATACAGATAATGGTACTACATCTTCAAATTTTCCACCTATTGATTTTATATATTCATCATATATTGCTATAATTTTTAATATTTTTTGTTTTTCAATTTTATCTATTTTATTAATAGCAAGTACTATCTTAGATTTTGACTTAACAATTTCTTCCATTATTTTTTTATTTGCTTCATCTAAACTTGGTTTTGATGCATCTACCAAATAAACTATTACATCAACTGAAGAAATTGCAGCCTCTACTCCTTTCATCATATATTCTCCCATTTTATGTTTAGGTATATGAACTCCTGGAGTATCAATAAAAACCATTTGAGAGTTTTTATTTGTGACAATACCTTTTATATTAAATCTTGTTGTTTGTGGCTTAGGTGTTGTTATAGCCACTTTAAATCCTACCATTTTATTTACAAGAGTTGATTTACCTGCATTAGGCTTGCCAACTACTGTTATATATCCACTTTTAAACATAAATATCTTCCTTTCATACTCATTATATCAAAAGTTACATTAAATTACAAATAAATATCGTTTAATCAATTTTAACAATGTTTATATTTATTACATATCATATATATAACGAGGTGATTTTATGGATAGAACCTGTTATACACTAACAGTTAGACAAAGAAAGTGTATAAATGGAATTGCTACAAGTATTGATAATATATATACTAATGTAGCGGTAAATAGTGTAATTCCTCTAAGTTTTGGGTATTCACTCACATTTTTATCAAATAATACAAATTCTGCAACTGTACAAATTTCAAATCCTGATCAGATTCCGAATATGATCTTTAACATTTCTAGTGGCAACTACAAAATATTTGATTTTCCTACAAGTTCAGGAAATTTAAGAGTATTTATTGGTGCAACTGCAATTAATTGTGGCGATACTGTAGTCTGCTGCAGAGTTTAGGAGGGAAAAAGATGAATACATATAATGTTAATCTAACTATTATAGATACACTATTAGATGGTTGTTGCAAAAATGTGGAAAAAAAAAGTATATTAATAACTAATTCTTCACAAACTGTAAACTTGCAAGATTCATACATCCTTAACGTAGTTGCTATTAAAGAAAATATGTTTACCGTATTAATACAAAATGGAGTTCAAGTAATAGTAAGAAATATTTACACAAATTTTTCTACTGATTTATGTTTACCATCAACTTGTAAGAAGCACCTTTTAAATATTTCTGGTACTGTTGTTCCTAAATAATATATGTATAACCTATGTAATAATTATACCAATTGTAACAACGCACGGAAAAAATCTTGTACTATTGGGCACAGCATTTTCTATAAGTATTGCAAATAATTTAACTGTTAATGAGCAGGATCTTCTTGGAAATTTTTTGCAAGTTGTAGCACAAAATTTGCTTTCTATGGCTGCTGCGGTAAATGATTGTAATAACATTTGTAATCCTGAATCAAATTCTAGTAATGATTCTAATAATAGTGATATATCTTACTTTTAACTAAGGATAAATTTTATTTACTAACAATTTTACTATTACAAATTATATTAATATTATAATTTAATACAAAAGTAACACTCTTTTGAATTGAATCCAAATTGTTAGGCAACAATCTAACAAGGAGGGTTCATTATCATGTATCGAAAAATATAATTATCCTAAAATACTAAAAACTAATATAAAGATGTACAATAATTGAAAAAAAATAATATTATACTAATTAAAATAAAGGGAATGTCATCTTTTATAATATAGACAACATTCCATGTTATTAGAATTAATACTTCTCAACTTTTTAATTATTTATTATTTTTTTTATTAAATAGAAATAGATTTTTTAAATAGTTTATAAATCTACTAAAAACTGTTTCTTTTTTTAGTATAATTGAAGTATTACCTTTTCTATTTATCTCACTGCTTGTTATATTTTTACTTATAAATAAATCGTCTGAAGATTTTTTTTGATTTTCGTCAATACTTAATCTTTTTTTATTAATATCTAATATTTCCTTTATTTTAATTTTTTGTTCCTCTGTAGCATAATATTTTATAAATAAATTAACTAAAATTGCATTTGCTTCTATTGATATATTTTGACCGGATAAATCAGATTTAGGATCAATTTTAAAATCATAACTTTTGTCCATGTTTTCTTTATAATAGTTAATTTTTTCTGCTGGGATTTTTTTAAAATTTTCTTTTGAAAAATGACTTAATATTTCTAATACTTCCGTATATGCTCTTGCATAATTATTATGCACCATAGTTCTCTCCTTCTTCCTTTCATCATAATAAAATTTTATTTGCTCTTTTCGGTTTCTCTTTCTTTATTTTCTACTCTACTCAAATCTTCCTGGGTTATACCTGCCCTTAATCCATTTTCTAATACTGTTTCTGG
>CAKOYA010000015.1 GCA_934130325.1 uncultured Clostridia bacterium | reverse complement strand
GTTTAATTGCAATTTTTTTTGCTAAAAAATATCGTTGAGGTGTAATTTACACCCCAACGAATATTATAGAACCTAAATATATGGTTGTACTATTTTTTTTTCTTATACATAAAATGCTTATGAGGTGTACAATATGAAAAAAATTTTTTTAAAAAAAGTATTTGTAGTATTTATGTATGTAATAATTTTAAATATATCAAAAAATAAGATATTTGGGGAAAATATTATAGATAAAAATTTTGTTAAAGTAAATGTACCAGCTGCAGTTGTTATGGATGCTGAAAGTGGGAGAGTATTATTTGATAAAAACGCAGATGAAAAAAGAAAAATGGCATCGTTAACAAAGATTATGACTTCAATTATGCTTGTGGAAAATTGTGATATGGATGAGGTTATAGAAGTACCAGCAGAGGCAACTTGGATTGGTGGTTCTGAGGTTGGACTAAAAAAAGGAGATAAAGTAACGGCTAGGAGTTTACTTTATGGTATGTTATTACCATCTGGAAATGATTGTGCATATACAGTAGGACTACATATAGGTGGAACTATACAAAATTTTGCACAAATGATGAATAAAAAAGCAAAAGAATTAGGTTTGGTTAATACTTCTTTTGCAAATCCCCATGGATTAGATGATGAAAATCATTATACAACTGCAAAAGAAATGGCAATTATAACTAAATACGCAATAAAAAATAAATATATAAATCAGGCAATGAAAACTAAGAGTGAAACTATAAATTTTGGCTCATTTTCTAAATTACTTACAAATACAAATGCATTATTAAGGACATATGAATATACAGATGGCGGAAAAACAGGTTTTACCAATGGTGCAAATAGATGCTTAGTATCAACTGCTACTAAAAACGGTGAAAGGTATATAGCAGTGGTTTTAGGAGCGGAAAATACTCAGATTAGATTTAATACTGCTAGAGAAATTTTAGAAAAATCTTTTGAAAGATATAATAGAATGAATATATCAAAATACTTAAATTTTTATATAAATATACCTGTAATTAAGGGGAATATAAAAAGATATGAGAGAAAGTATGAAGATAATTTGTCATTGCCATTAACTCAAAAAGAATATGATAATATATACATAAAGCAAAATGTAAATTCAGATATTATGCCTCCAATGTATATAGGTGAAAAAATTGGGGATATAGAAGTATATATAGAAGATGAAATTATATATAAAAAAGAAATTTTACTAGATCAAAATATATATCAAAAAACAGTTATTGACTATATAAAAGAGGAATTAAAAGTTATGTTTAGACCTTTTGAAATAATATAAATTTAATATGCTTGCTTTTTTTTATATTGTATAATATAATAGTACTTGTCGAAAAATAAAGAAAGTTAGGAGATTTTGATATATGAAAATAGCATTAATGTCAGAAACATATTTTCCTCATATAAATGGAGTTACTACCCATGTAAAGACTTTAAAAGATGGATTTACAGCATTAGGTCATGAAGTACTTGTAGTAACCTCTAGTCCTGAAGCCAAAAAACATTATATCAAAGACGGAGTTTTGTACTGTCCAGGTATAAAATTGAAAAATATATATGGATTTGGAGTATCTAATCCGTATAGTGCTACCAGACTAAAAATACTGAAAGAATTTAATCCTGATATAATTCATGTTCATACTGAATTTAGTATGGGATTGTTTGGAATTTATGCAGCTAAAAAATTGAATAAAACATTAGTATATACATTGCACACATCATACGATGACTATATATATTATGTAATGCCAAAAGTTTTAGCAAGAGTAGGAAATAAAATACTAGATACATATTTAGGAATGTACGCTAATAAGTCGAAGGCAATTGTTGGACCATCTGAAAAGTGTTTTGGATATATAAAGAAAGCAAGTCATAAGAAAAAAGTAAGAATTCTTCCAAATTCAGTAGAAATGAGTTTGTTTAATCCAAGTAAAGTTGATCAAAGTAAAGTTGAAAAATTAAGGGAAAGTTTGAATATTCCTAGTGATGCGTTTGTTGCATGTTTTGTAGGAAGAGTAGCAAAAGAAAAAAGTATAGATGTTACACTACGCTACTTAGCTAAAACACTACAAAAAGATGATAATATATATTTTGTAGTAATTGGAGATGGCCCAGGTCTTGAAGAATTTAAGGATATTGCTAATCAATTAAAAATAAATAACAGAGTAATATTTACTGGAAGGGTTGAACATGAAAATTTACCACTTTATTATATGATGTCAAAAGTATACCTTACGTCTTCACTTTCAGAAATGAATTCTATTTCTATGTTAGAAGCAATGGCTATGGGACTTCCAGTTCTTCAAAGAGTTGATGAAATAAATAAAAATCAGATTGAAGTTGGAAAAAATGGTTATTTATTTTACGATGAAAATGATATGTATAAATATTTAAAGCATCTTAGTAGTTTAGATGATGAAAGTTATAAAAAGATTAAGTTTGAAGTGGAAGAAACTGTTAGTCAAAAGGATGAACTAGAAATTGCAAGGAAAGAATTAAAAGTGTATGAAAAAGCAATAGAACGTGGAAAATTGCAAGAAATGATGAAAAGAAAAAATAAAGAGGAAGGAATAATAAATAAAATAAAGAGGCAAGGAAAAAGTATAAAGAAAAAGAGTATAGATATTATAAAAAAAATATAATTTAGTTTAAAAAGTTTGTTAGGATAACCTGGCAAACTTTTTCATATTATATATATTTATTAATATAATATTATAGAGAATGAAAGGAGAAAAAAATAAAAAAATGTCTTTTTCAGATAGAGAATTGCTAGCAAGGATAATATTGTGTGAGGCTGGTGGTGAGGGCGAAAATGGAATGAAGGCAGTAGCAACAGTTGTTATGAATCGTGTTAATGTTCAAACAGGTGAATACTTTAGAGTGTCAGAAGGTGGAAATATAAGAAATATAATTTTTCAGAAAAATCAGTTTACTTGTGCTATTGAAAACATATCGAACATGCCAAATATGAGAAGTATATACACGGTTTCCCCAGATCAAGTTCATTTTGAAATAGCGGATTGGGCTATAAGTGGTAATAAATTGAATGAAGTTGGAGAATGTTTATGGTTTATGAATCCTGGAAATAAAGACTGTGGATTATATTTTCCACCAAATCAATCTGGTATATTTCATACTAGGGTAAATCAACATTGCTTTTTTCGACCTACTGAAAAATATAATACAACTTAAAAAGGGAGGAATTTTATGGAAAATGATGTAATTTCAAATAATAATCAAAATATTCCAGAAAGCTTGAAAAATAGCATATATACGCCAGGATTTTTAAGAAGGTATATTGGAAGATTAGTAAAGGTAGAATTTTTAATAGGAAGTAATTATCTTGAAGATAGAACAGGAATATTACTTGAAGTAGGAGCAAGTTATATTCTGCTTAGATCAGTACAGGATAATAATTTGTTATATTGTGACATATATTCAATAAAATTTGTTACAATTTCAACACATTCTTTTATTTATGATAGCGGACTCTACCAAAATTTGAAAATGTAAATTAAAAAAATTCCTATATGATATAATAATCATATAGGGACTTTTTAATACATTACTTTATTTTCTTTATTATTCCATGTTTTAAACGGAACAATGCAATTTTCATCTTTCATATATATTTCTTGAATAATAGAATCATTTTTTCCATTAATATAATCAAAAATATTGCTATCTTTAAAACCACTTGTATCTGCGCATGAATAGTCTATTCCATAATATATAGTTTTAATACTAGCCCAACAACTAGCAGAAAGGCACATAGGACATGATTTAGCAGTTGTAACTAAAATGCAATTATCTAAAACAAAATTGTCTAGTAATTTAGTAGCTTTTCTTATTGCGTTAATTTCAGCATGGCAAGTAACATCTTTTGTAGAAATAACAGTATTTCTTGCGATGGTTAAAATTTTGTATTTAGTATTTTTGTTTATATCATATATTTTTTCTATTATTGCTGCTCCAAAAGGACCACCTATGTTATTTATAACACCTTCGGCTGCATATATTGAAAGTATTTGATAACAGGTAGATATACAATCTTTAATATTATCAAAAATGTATTCAGAACAATTATTTTCAATATCATTTATAACTTTTTTTATTTCTTCTTCATTCATAAAAATCTCTCTCCTTTAAATTCATTATACTATAATATATTTAATTAGTAAAGTTTATTAAATTTTATAAAGGAGTAATATGAATAATTGGAAGTCATGTAACTGGTTTATTATATTAGATGTATAATCAATTTTATTTATACACCAGGTTTAGAATATTAAATATATTTGTATACAATGCTTCAAAATTTCTATTTTATATTATATAATAAAGAGTATAAGGATGGGATTTCTATGAAACAAGTTGAAGTAACAGTAAGGGTATTAGAAGATATTGAAAAAGCAATTGAAAAATTAGAAAATATAGGATATAAAAAAATAAGAGTTATTTAGGTGTTTAGATTTTAAAAAGTTGTTGAGAGTTAGATATCATGTTATAGTTTATAGTAATGGGGATAAAGAGTACGCTTTTCAAAATGTGGAAAATTTAGGAACATTAATTGAGTATGAAAATACAAAAGATTTCAATGGAGAAACGATAGATGATATTGATAAGGTTAAGGAAGAAATGTATAATGAAATCTTAAAAATAGGAATTAGACTGACGGATGAAAGAGATGTAAAAAAAGCATATGAATTAATAAGAAAAGAGTTAGGAGAAAAAGAAAATGAATTATAATCGAATTTCTATTGTTGGTGGCCCGGGGAGTGGAAAGAGTACGTTATGCAATATTTTGTCAAGAGAATTAGGGCTTCCTGCAATACATTTAGATGCTATTAATTTTAATAAAAACTGGGTTGAAGTTGATAAAAGCAAAAGAGATAAAATTATATCTATGAAATCAAAAGAAGAAAAATGGATTATTGATGGAAATTACACTAAAACACTTAAAGAGCGCCTTTATAAATCAGATTTTATAATATGGTTAGATTATTCAACATTTATGCATTTAAAAGGAGTGATAAAAAGATATTTAAAAATACGAAACAGTGAAAAACCTGAAATACCAGGATGTAAAGAAAGACTAAGATTTAGTTTTATAAAATTTGTAGTTATGTATAATAAGAGCAAAAGAAATGTGATCGTGGAATACCTAAAAGATATTCCTAAGGATAAAGTAATGGTTTTTAAAAAACAAAAAGATTTAAATATGTGGCTTAAGGGATTTACACATAATGAAAAAGTATTAGAATATTTAAAATAGAAATATATATATTAGTAAGTTAAATAATTAATATTTTTTTAGTCATTCATAAATTTTTCAATTCATCAAATCCATTATACTGTAATATGTTTAATTAAATTTTATAAAAAGCAAAAGAATATTAACTTTTGATATATAAATATCATAATATAAACATAGGAGGGAAAAAAATGAATGAATTTTATGTAGTAATAGATGCAGGTCATGGTGGAGATGATCCTGGAACTGTTGGAAATGGTGTTTTAGAAAAAGACTTAACTTTAAAAATTTCTCAGTATATGTATGATAGATTTAAAGAGTTAGGTGTACCTGTAAAAATGACAAGAACTACAGATGAAACTTTAGATAGCAAAGAACGTGTAAGAAGGATATTAAACTCATTTGGAGATAATCCAAACGTAATTGTAATATCAAATCATATAAATTCAAGTGGTACTCCAAATACAGCCGAAGGAGCAGAAGTAATATATGCATTAAGAAATGAAGATACTCTTGCCAAAAACATATTAAATGCATTTGCAAGGGAAGGGCAAGTTGTTAGAAAAGTATATCAAAGAAGATTAACAAGCAATCCAAATAAAGATTATTATTTTATACATAGAGAAACTGGTAGAACACAACCAGTAATAATTGAATACGGTTTTATAAATAACGAAGAGGATATAAATAGAATTCAAAATAATTATAAAAGATATGTTGATGCAATTGTTGATGCTGTAATACAAACTATGGGAAGTGGCTCAGATAGTGATGTCCACATTGTAAAAGCAGGTGACACCTTATGGAGTATTGCAAAAATGCATAACTTGACAGTAGAACAACTAAAAAACTTAAATGGACTAACTAACAATATTATAAGCATAGGTCAAGTACTTAAGGTAAGTGATGGAGAAAGTGACACTACATTAACGACTTATACAGTAAAACCCGGTGACACTCTTTGGAAAATTGCTAATATGTATAATACTACAGTAGATAATTTAAAAATAATAAATAATTTAGATACAAATCTATTATCAATAGGTCAAAACCTTTTAATAAAAGAGGATTACAATAACGAAAATGAATATGTAGTAAAAGCAGGTGATTCCTTGTGGAAGATAGCAAAAGAGTATAATGTTACAGTAGAAGATTTAAAAAATGCAAATAATCTTAATTCTAATGTTATATTTATAGGTCAAGTATTAAAAATTCCACAAAGTAGAGTTGAAATGGTAAAAGCCTCTTATATATATGGAGTTAAAAAAGGCGATACTTTATGGAATATTGCAAAAATGAATAATACAACTGTAGAAAAAATTATGGAATTAAATGGACTTACAAGCGATATGTTAGTTGTAGGTCAATTGTTACTTATACCCTAAAATCTGAATTATTTTTTTAGTTAATATTTGACAAATTAGTATAATAGTTGTATAATTCTTGTATAGTACAATATAAAAAACCGATGAAAAAGCAAAGTAGATAGAGAAGAAATATATTAAAGAGAATGCAAATCTTAGGCTGTGAGTTTGCTAATATATCTTTATTGAAATTTCACTTTTGAGGTCTTTTTTTGAAAAGATACGTTAGTATGTGATTAGGAAAAAGCAGGTAAGCCTGTTATAGCTGTAATAAGAGCATTTAATTTATATTAAATGAATTTAGGTGGTAACGCGGAATTTAAAAGTCATTTCGTCCTAGTATTTGTGTAGGATGAGTGACTTTTGTTTTTGTTTTTAGGAGGAAAATTATGATTGAAAGAATAAAAGAACTAAATGTAGCTGCCAAACAAAAAATTATGGGAGCACTATCAAGTACAGAAATAGAGGAATTAAGGGTAGAACTTTTGGGCAAAAAGGGAAAGATTAGTGAAATATTAAAAGAATTAAAAAATATTGATGTAGAAAAAAGAAGAGACGTTGCAAGAGTTGCTAATGAGGTAAAAGAGGAAATAGAAAGGTTAATTGATAATCAAAAAGAAAATATAAAAGAAAAAGAGTATGAAAATAGAATAAAGAATGATAAAAAGATTGATATAACAATTCCTGTAGATTTAAAATTAGGTTCACTTCACCCAATAACTGTTGTTCAAAAAGAACTAGAAGATATTTTTGAAAGTATGGGATTTACTGTAGAAGATGGAAATGAAGTTGAAACAGAATATAACAACTTTGAAGCTGTAAATGTACCAAAACATCATCCAGCAAGAGATATGCAAGATACTTTTTGGCTTGAAAATGGGCAATTATTAAAAACTCAAACATCTGCTGCACAAAATAAAATAATGAAAAAATATGGGCCACCACTTAAAGCGATTTTTCCAGGACGTTGTTTTAGGAATGAAGAACTTGATGCAAGTCATGAAAATACATTCTTTCAAATGGAAGGAATGATGATAGATAAAAATGTATCAATAGCAAATTTGATATATTTCATGAAAACGTTATTATCTGAAATATTTAAGAAAGATATTGATGTAAGATTAAGACCTGGATATTTTCCATTTGTAGAACCAGGATTTGAACTAGATATAAAATGCATATACTGTGGTGGAAAAGGTTGTAAAGTATGTAAACATGGTGGTTGGATAGAACTTTGTCCATGTGGTATGATACATCCAAATGTTTTAGAAATGGGAGGAATTGATTCAAAAGAGTATTCTGGATTTGCTTTTGGGCTAGGACTTTCACGTTTAGCAATGATGAAATATGGAATAAATGATTTAAGAATTTTAAATTCTTGTGATTTAAGAAGTTTGAAACAAATAAATATAAAATAGGAGGAAAGTATGTATATTTCAATTAATTGGATTAAAGATTTTGTTAATTTAGATGGTATAAATATAAAAGAATTGATTAATAAATTTACGTTATCCACAGCAGAAGTGGAAGGAATTATAGAATATGGTAAAGAAACTAAAAATTTGGTCGTAGGTCAGATTTTATCTGTAGAAAATGTTGAAAACTCTAATAAGTTGCATAAGCTTTTAATTAATATTGGTGATGAAAAAGTTAATTGTGTATGTGGGGCATCTAATGTTAAAGTAGGACTCAAGGTTGTATTTGCAAAAGAGGGTAGCCTTATAAATGGAGTTGAAATAAAAAGAACAGTTTTGGCGGGGTGTGAAAGTTTTGGAATGTGTTTGTCTGAAAAAGAACTTGGAATAAGTGATGACCATTCAGGAATAATGATATTAGATGAAAATACTAAAGTAGGCCAAGATATAAGTGAAATAATTCCTATTAATGATACAATATTTGAGATTGATAATAAATCTCTTACAAATAGACCCGACCTATGGGGACATTATGGAATTGCAAGAGAAATTGCAGCTATAACAAAAAGGGAACTAAAGCCACTTGAAGTAGAGGATTTAGAAAAGTATAACGATTTAACTAAGTTAAATATAAATATAGAAAATGACGACCTATGTTATAGATATTCTGCTTTGACAATTGATAATATAAATAAAAAAGTTTCTTCATATAAGATGAAAACAAGACTTACATATTGTGGCTTAAGGCCTATAAGTTTGCTTGTAGATATGACTAATTATATTATGCTTGAACTTGGACAACCAATGCATGCATTTGATAAATCATTTATAACCTCTATAAATGTTAAAGCGCTAAAAAATAATGAAGAATTTACTACTTTAGACGGTATTAATAGAAGTTTACCAGAAAACACTTTAATGATATGTAATGATAAAATACCAGTTGCAATAGCAGGTGTAATGGGAGGAAGAAATACTCAAATTACAGATAGTACTAATTCAGTATTTTTAGAATCAGCTAATTTTAATGCAGTGTCTGTAAGGAAAACAGCAAGTGCGATAGCATTAAGGACTGATGCAAGTGCAAGATACGAAAAAACTTTGGATCCAGAATTAACTAAAATAGCATTAGAAAGGTTTGTAAAAGTATTAAGAGATGAAGATGAAGAGATTAAGGTAAGTTCAAGTTTCTCTGATTTATATGTAAATAAATATCCTAAAATAACTATTGATATAACCAAAGAATATATTAATAAAAAAATAGGTGTTGAATTTACTATAGATCAAATACTAGAAATACTAAATTCGTTAGAGTTTAAAACAAAATTGGAAGAAAATGAAAATATAACAATAGAAGTACCAAGTTTTAGGGCGACTAAGGATATTTCACAAAAAGCAGACATAATTGAAGAAATATCTAGAATATATGGGTATGACAATATAATTCCACAAACAAGTTTATGGAAGGTGACTCCTGTAAGAAAAGATGAAATAAGAAGTTTAGAATATAATTCTAAATTATTACTTGCTCAAAAATATGGATTATCCGAAGTACATAGTTATGTATGGTATGATACAAAATTAAATAACGAACTTGGAATAAATGTAGAAGATAATATAAAAATAGTAAATGGATTAAATAGATTAGATAGTACTTTAAGATCAAATATGGGACCAACTATGTTATATGCAATATATAAGAATATAAAAAATTATAGTGAAGTTGGAGTATTTGAAGTAGGAAGAACTTTTGAATATAATAAAAAAGGTGAAAACTGCAATGAATTTAAAGTTTTATCTATGGCAAAATCAAGTTGTGAAAAGTCGGATGAAGAGTTGTTATTAGAAGCAAAATCCATGATAGATTCAATTGCAAAAGAAAATAAAAACATTACACTTGAATATGTACAAAATACTAAGCTAAATTATAATTATATTCATCCATTGAATTCATTTATAATAAAATACCATAATATTGAATTAGGATATATTGCTGTAGTAAATCCTAAAGTAAAAGATAAGATTTCTAAAAAATCTAATATTGTACTATTTGAACTAAGAATAGATTTACTAGCTAGCATTGATAAAAATAGTGTAGTATATAAAGAAGTTAGCAAATATCAACCAGTAGAATTTGATCTTTCAATAATTGTAAATAAAGAAAAAAAATATAGTGAGATAGAAAGTGTAATAAAAAAATCTTCTTTAGAATATTTACAAAATTATGATTTAATTGATGTATATGAAAATAGTGAAAAATTAAATAATAATAAAAATATAACAATTAGGTTTAAAATAGGCTCTTATGAGAAAACTCTTACTAAAGAAGAGATAGAAAAAGAAAGAGAAAAAATTATTAGTGAACTTAATGGTGCAGGAATGAATATTAATATGTAGTGTAAAAAAGTTAACGCGTTTTTAACTTTTACATAAAAAAGATGTCGTTTTTCTTGACATCTTTTTTTTTTTATGTTAAAATTAATAAGCATACATGAATAAGTTGAACGTGGAGGTGTTTTTTTATGAGAGAAAATATAACAATGGCATGTACTGAATGTAAACAAAGAAATTATGAAACAGAAAAAAATAAAAGAAATAATCCTGATAGAATTGAAGTAAAAAAATTCTGTAAATTTTGTGGAAAGCATACTATGCATAAAGAAACAAAATAGTTAAAGAGGAGTGTCTTAAAATGGCTAAAGGATTTATAAAAGGTGTAAAAGCTGAATTAAAAAAAGTAGTATGGCCTACAAAGAATCAATTGATAAATAATACTGTTTTAGTTTTGTTATTAGTTCTTGCTTTTTCTGTAGTAGTTTTAGGTGCAGATATGATACTTGAATTACTTGATGGAAAATTATGGAATTTGATTCAAAATAAACTAGGATAGTATAAAATGTAAGGAGTTGAGAGAATTTTGGAAAACGAAAACATTGCTGATGTTGCTCATTGGTATGTTGTATATACTTATTCTGGTTATGAGAATAAAGTAAAAGCAACTCTAGAAAAAATAGTTGAAAATAGAGGTCTACAAGATAAAATCCAAGAAATAATTATACCTATGGAAGAAGAGATAGAAATAAAAGATGGTGAGCAATCAACATCTATAAAAAAAGTATTTCCAGGATATGTACTGATTAAAATGAAAATGTCAAATGAAACTTGGTATATAGTTAAAAGTATAAAGGGAATATTTGATTTTGTTGGAGTTGGTGATAAACCACAGCCTTTAACTGAAAAAGAAATGCAAACTCTTGGTATAGACGATGTAATAAATCTTGATTTTGAAGTTGGAGATAGTGTAAGAATAATTACGGAACCTTTTTACAACCATCTTGCTACAATTGAAGAAATATATAAAGATAAAAAGAGAGTAAAGGTTAAGGTTTCTATGTTTGGTAGAGAAACAACTGTAGACTTAGATTTTTATCAGATTCAAAAATTAAATTAATGATAAAAATATACTTTAAGGTATATTTCTATATAATCCTATGTTAAGGAGGTGAAAATGATGGCAGAAAAGAAAGTAACACATGTTGTAAAGCTACAAATTCAAGCTGGTAAAGCTAATCCAGCACCTCCAGTAGGACCAGCACTTGGACCAACTGGAATTAATATAATGCAATTTTGTAAGGCTTTCAATGAACAAACAGCTAAAGATGCTGGTATGGTATTCCCAGTAGTACTTACAGTATATGCTGATAAAACTTTTGAATTTGTGTTAAAAACTCCACCAGCCGCAGTTTTATTAAAACAAGCTGCTAAAATTGAAAAGGCTTCTGGAAAACCACACAAAGAAAAAGTAGGAAAAGTTACAGTTGCACAAGTTGAAGAAATTGCAAAAATGAAAATGAAGGACCTAAATGCATCATCACTTGAATCAGCAGTATCTATTATAAAAGGTACAGCAAGATCAATGGGGATTGAAGTTATAGGTTAATTATGGGAGAACTAATAAGTTCGTTATAACCAAAGGGGGGAAAAGTAAATGAGCAAAAGAATGATCGAAGCAGCTAAATTAGTTGAAAGTGGAAAACTATATGATTCAAAAGAAGCAATAGAGATCGCTTTAAAAATGCCTAAAGCTAAATTTGATGAAACTTTAGAAATGCATATTAAACTAGGTGTTGATTCTAAACAAGCTGATCAACAAGTTAGAGGAGTTATGGTACTTCCTAATGGTACTGGTAAAACTAAAAAAGTTTTAGTTTTAGCTAAAGGAGAAAAAGCTGAACAAGCAAAAGCAGCTGGTGCTGATTTTGTTGGTGATGATGACATGATTCAAAAGATTCAATCAGAAAACTGGTTTGGATTTGATGTAATAGTTGCAACACCTGATATGATGGCTTCTCTTGGAAGAATAGCTAAAATACTTGGACCAAAAGGCTTAATGCCAAATCCAAAATCAGGAACTGTTACTATGGATGTTACTAAAGCAGTATCTGAAATTAAAGCTGGTAAAATCGAATATAGACTTGATAAGAACAATGTTATACATTGTCCTATTGGTAAAGTTTCATTTGGTGTAGAAAAATTAAAAGAAAACTATGATGCTTTACTTGAGGCTATTGTAAAGGCTAAACCAGCAGCTGCAAAAGGTACATACCTAAAATCTATTGCTGTATCAACAACAATGGGTGCAGGAATTAAAATTAACCCAAGACAGTAGGTGGAAAATATTTCCATAATTCCTACCGAGGTATTTGTTAAAATGAACGGAATTTATTAAAGTTCTTGTTTAGATACTAATACTTTTGGTAGGTGTCTTGCAGGAACTTTTTAATATTTTAAGGAGGTGTCATAAAAAGTGCCAAGTCAAAAAGTATTAGATGCAAAAAAGGAGAAAGTACAAGAACTTTCTGAAAAATTTAAAAAAGCTAAAATGATTATCTTAACTGAATATAGAGGAATATCTGTTTCAGATGATACAGCTTTAAGAGCTGAGTTAAGAAATGCAAATAATGAGTATGTAGTAGTTAAAAATTCAACAATTAGTTATGCTTTAAAAGAAGCAAATATTGAAGGTTTTGAAGGAACTTTAGAAGGTCCAACTGCTGTAGTTATAGGTTATGATGATTATGTATCACCAGCTAAGTCTATAAATAATTTTGCAAAAGATAATGATTTTTATAAAATAAAAATGGGTATTATGGATGGTAAAGTTATTGATATTGCTGAAGTTAAGAAACTTGCAAATCTACCATCAAAAGATACATTATATGCAATGCTTGCTTCTGCATTACTTGGAAACATCAGAAATTTAGCTGTTGTTCTTGATCAAGTAAAACAAAAACAAGAAGAAAATGCATAAGTTTGTAGTTATATATTAATTTGAAAATTTTAAGGAGGATTTAAAAATGGAAAAAATAGAAAAATTAATTGAAGAAATTGAAAAATTATCTGTAATTGAACTTGCTGATTTAGTAAAAGCAATCGAAGAAAAATTTGGAGTAAGCGCTGCTGCTGCAGTTGTTGCTGCAGGTCCAGTTGCTGGTGCTGCTGCTGCAGATGAAAAAACTGAATTTAACGTAGTTTTAAAAGATGCAGGTGCAACTAAAATTGCTGTTATAAAAGCTGTTAGAGAAGCAACAGGTTTAGGATTAAAAGAAGCTAAAGATTTAGTAGATAATGCTCCTAAGACTGTAAAAGAAGCTATGCCAAAAGAAGATGCTGAAAAATTAGTAGAAGCTTTAAGTGCTGCTGGTGCAACAGCTGTAATGGAATAGTTTTAAAAATAGATTATTTGGATATAGAGATAGAAATATCTCTATATTTTTTTTGCTTTCTATTTATTTTTAGTTAAAATTATGGTATAATGTAAATATGCGGGGGTGTAAGGCTTCGACGGTTATCTTTAAAATATAATAAGCGAGTAGTGGATTCTCGTTGGCCACTATAAAAACGAGAAAGAAAAATAAACGCAGATAATAATAGATTTGCAATGGCTGCTTAATTTTAGCAACCTGTCTTTAAAGTTTTAGCTAGGGGAATTTTAAAGGCATCGATTTATCTAGCATAACAAATCTAAAATTTGGTTAGGTTTTAGAGGGTATAAATAACCATGTAATTATATGTTTTGTAAATGTTAGAGTATAATTACAAGATTTAAACATTTACTGCACTCGGAGAAAATTATATTATGGGATTTTCGGACGTGAGTTCAATTCTCACCACCTCCACCATTTTTATGTTTAAAACTCGAACTATTAAGATTCGGGTTTTAATATTTATTTATAAAGCGAAAGGAGAAAAAGATTTGATTGATTTACATGTTCATACTAAGTACTCAGATGGTACTGATGATATAATTGATATATTAAAAAAATCTCAAGATAGTAACCTGGAATATTTATCTATAACTGACCATGATAATTGTAATGCATATAAAGAGTTAGAAAAGGTGAATATTTCAGATTATTATACTGGAAAAATAATTCCAGGTGTAGAATTAAGAACTGTAATAAATAATATCCCGATAGAATTACTGGGATATGGTGTAGATGTTGATTATATAAATAAAAAATGCAAATGTATGTATATGAGCTTTGAAGAAAAGGATAAAATTGAAACTGATAGATTATTTAAAAACTTTATGAGAATAGGGGTTGAAATTTCTAATGATGCTTTAAAAAATGTTAATCATAGTTTTAGGTATGGTAGTACCTATTTGTTTAATGAGATGAAGAAAAATTCTAATAATAGGCGTTTTATCCCAGATAATAATATTTGGATGGACGATACATTATTTTACAGAAAATGTGTTTCAAATCCCGAAAATCCATTTTTTGTAAATCATACTGATCTGTTACCTTCATGTAAAGAAGTTATAAAATTAATTAAAGATGCGGGAGGTCTTGTTTTTATTCCACATATATATATTTATGGTAGTAAATCATTAGAAATATTACATACTTTGGTTAATAATTATGAAATAGATGGTGTGGAATGCTTCTATAGTCATTTTACAAGTGATCAGATAGAGCAAATAACAAAATTTTGTTTAGAACATAATTTATACATGTCAGGTGGTAGTGACTATCATGGCGATAACAAAAAGGAGTTACATTTGGCATGCGGAAAAGGAAATTTAAGTGTATCTAAAAATATAATTAATAATTGGATAGATAAAATTTCACTTATGTAGTAAGGAGCAAATATGGCAACAAATACTGTGTTTTTTTGTAAAGAATGTGGATATGAATCAGCAAAATGGCTAGGAAAGTGCCCTGGCTGTAATAATTGGAATAGTTTTGTAGAAGAAAAAATAACTAAGAAAAGTAGTAAATCTTTAAGTGGTCCAAAGGGTATATCTTCAACCTTTGATAACAAATCAGAAGTTAAAAAATTAAATGATATAGTTGTATCTAAAGCAACTAGAATAAATACTGGTTATGAAGAATTAAATCGTGTGTTAGGTTCAGGTTTAGTAGAAGGTTCACTTACTTTAATAGGCGGAGAACCTGGAATTGGAAAATCTACTTTAATAATGCAGGTATGTAATAATTTAAGTAAATATGGAAAAGTTCTTTATGTATCAGGTGAAGAATCAGATGTACAAATAAAGATAAGGGCAGATAGATTAAATGTTAAATCTGAAAATATACTTTTTTTAAGCGAAACCAATATATCACAAATAGAGGAAAAGGTAGCTGAAAATTCTCCAAAGTTTTGCATTGTAGATTCTATTCAAACCATGTATGATGAAGATATATCATCTGTTCCTGGAAGTGTTTCACAAGTAAAAGAGGTAACAGGTAGACTTATGTATATGTCTAAAAGGAATGGAATAACTATAATTGTAATTGGTCATGTTACAAAAGATGGTGTAATTGCAGGGCCTAGAATACTAGAACATATGGTAGATACTGTATTATATATTGAAGGTGAAAGATTTTTTTCACATAGAATTGTAAGAGGAGTAAAAAACAGGTTTGGTTCAACTAATGAAATAGGAATATTTGATATGCAAGATGTTGGACTGGTTGAGGTGAAAAATATTAGTGAAATATTTTTATCTGATTCAAAAAATAATTTACCGGGAACTTCTCTTGTTGCAACCGTTGAAGGAACTTCTACAATTTTGTTAGAGATTCAAGCTTTAACTACTCATTCTTATTATAACGTTCCAAGGAGAGTTGCAAATGGTATTGATTTTAATAGATTAAATATGATTCTTGCTGTATTAGAAAAAAGATGTAATTTTAATCTAGGAAGTCAGGATATATTTGTAAATGTAATAGGTGGGATAAAGGTTGATGAACCTGCTACAGATTTAGCTGTGGCTATGGCTATTATTTCAAGTTATAAAAATATATGTATTAAGGAGAATACTGTATTTATTGGTGAAGTAGGTTTGACAGGTGAAATAAGAGGTATTAATAATATTGAAAAAAGAGTAAAAGAAATAGTTAAAATGGGATATAATGATATAGTTGGTAATAAAAAACAGCTAGATATGTTAAAAAATAGTTATAATAATGTTAATTTATATGGAATATCTACTATTGAGGAAGCTATATCATATATATTAAAATAAGGAAGTGAAAAAATGGGGCAAAATGAAATCCTAGATATATTAAGTATAATTGCACCGGGAACTGTACTACGTGAAGGAATAGATAATATTTTAAATGCAAAAACTGGAGCTTTAATTGTAATAAGTTCAAATGATGAATGTTTAGATATAATAGATGGTGGATTTAAAATTGAGCAAGATTTTACTCCTGCTAGTATATACGAACTTGCTAAAATGGATGGTGCAATAGTTATAAGTAAAGATAGAAAAAAGATATTAATGGCAAACGTTCAGTTAGTTCCAGATCATAAAATAAAAACATGTGAAACTGGAACAAGACATAGAACGGCAGAAAGAGTAGCAAAACAGACAAACAATTTAGTAATATGTATATCTCAAAGAAGGGGAATAATAACTATATTTAAAGGAGATTTTAGATATGTTGTAAATGACATATCCAGTGTACTTCTAAGAGCCAATCAAATGTTAGAAGCATTGGAAAAGTATAAAGTGGTATTTGATAATATGTTAAATATATTAAGTGAACACGAATTTGATGATATTGTGTCTTTAGAAACTGTTGCTAATACTATATATAGAAGCGAACTTATAATGAGAATGGAAGCGGAAGTAAGAAAGAATATAATTGAGCTTGGAACAGAAGGAAGGATTGTAAATATGCAATTAGAGGAACTAATTGCAAATGTTGAATCAGAAGAATATAAAATAATAAAAGATTATATGATAAAAAAACGTGACGTTTCTGCTGACGATATACTTGATGAGATAAGGAAGATAGATAAAAAGGATTTAGTTAATGCAGAAAAGATTATAAAAGTCTTGGGATATGAAATTGATAATAATATCATAGATTTAAATGTATCACCTAGGGGATATAGAATACTTAGTAAAATGCCAAAAATGCCAGCTTCAATTATAGAAAAAACAGTCGAAGCGTTTGGCTCTTTACAAGGTGTTTGCTCAGCTTCAATTGATGAATTAGATGATGTAGAGGGAGTTGGTGAAGTTAGGGCAAAAATTATAAATCAGTCATTGAGAAGACTACAAGAACAGTATTTACTAAAGGGATATAACATATAAAGATTTACTTAAAACGACAAAATTACTTTACTTTTAGCCTAAAATATGGTATAATATTAGTGTATTAAATTGAACTTAACATTAAGGAGGGATAAGCCATGTTTAATATAGGAGATAAGGTTGTTTATCCAATGCACGGAGCAGGTACAATAGAGGCAATCGAAGAAAAAGAAATGTTAGGTAATATAGAAGACTATTATATAATAAAAATGCCAGTAGGTGGTATGAAACTTATGGTTCCTACTTCAAAGGTGGAAAATGTTGGAATACGTGAAGTTTCTGATAAAAGTGTGTCAGATAAAGTTTTTTCTGTTTTAGAGAAACCTAAGGACCCATATGTACATGATGGTAACTGGAGCAAAAGATATAATATGAATGTAGAAAAAATAAAATCTGGAGATATACTAGAAGTAGCAGAAGTAGTTAGAGAACTTTCGCATAGGCATATGGAAAGAGGCCTATCTATTGGAGAAAAGAAAATGCTAAATACTGCTAAAGATATATTGCTTAGTGAAATGGTTTTATCACAAAATGCTAATCATGATGAATTGGATGCAAAGATTGAGGATGCAGTTAAAGAATCATATAATAATAGCAAAGATAATTTTGAACAAACATAGAAAAATTATTTGGTATGTAAAGTGGAATGATAGAAATAAGTATCATTCCGCTTTTTTTGTTAATTGTTTGATAATAGAGTATTTATAGGGAAATGTTACAAAAACGTTGCAAAAATGTTGCATGAAAATTAAAAAAAGAAAAAAATACATGTATTTATATAAAAGATTAAATTAATGTGATATAATTTATCTATATTATTATTTATGTTTTGAAGGGGGAAAAAATATGAAGTTAAAAAGGCCTAGCATATTTTCTATTGTAATTATTGCAGCTATAGTAGTAACCATTATAGCGTTAGTTATTATGATTGTAAGTACTATAACTTCTGGAAAAGGTATAATTGATGAGGATATTGATAAAGTTGACTCGATTAGCGGAAATAAGAATATATCAGTGGATGAGGATGGAAATAAAATAAATATTAGTAATGATATGTTAAGGAAAAGGGAATCAGATGGATTTGTTTTTGATTCTTTCGATATTACTACAAAAAATGGTGTAAGTACTATAGGTTTTGAAATATATAATCCAAGCGAAGAAGATAGAGAATTAGGAAAGTATGAATTAAAAATTATAGATGAATATGGAAATGTTATAGGTAGAGTAGTTGATGATGCAGGAGTTGTTTCTGGGCTTTCTAGAAGAGAAGTATCATTAAATGTTAAAGGTGATATAGCAAATTTAGCAGATATCCAAATATCTAAAATAATATCTAAAGAAGTATAAGGGGTTTTTTATATGGATAAAAAAATGAAAAAGTTTTTACTAGTTTGTATATTAATAGCAACATTAATATTAGTAATATGGACAATATTTTTTGTTTCAAAATTGATTATAAGTAAAAAAGTTAAAAATTCTAATGAGGATTTGTACAATAAGGAATTGTATGTAAGTGCTACTTTACCTAATATAGTTGGTAACACTAATTCGTTATATGATGATTATGGGAGAAAATTAAATGTTAGTTCGGATATAAAAAATGAGAAAAAGTGGATGAATCTAACTTTTTCTGATTTCGAAATATATAGTATGTCCGGTAAAACTAGTGTTATAAAATTTACAATTTCAAATAACAATAATATGATTGTTGAAAGTAATAAATTTCAATTACAGTTAAAAAATGATAATTCTGAAGTAGTTGCTATTATAAATTTTGAAAGTTTGGTTATACCTAGTACTGGAAAGGTAAATGTGACTGTTGATGTTACAGGTGATATAGCAAACGTTAAGGATATAGCAATAGATGATGTAAATTATACTATGCAAGTACAAGAGGTGAAATAATATGAATAAAAAAATGGGAATGAATATAGTAATAGGAATTATAATATTTGTTGTTGTAATATCGGTTATTAGTTCTGTTTATATTGGAATAAATAGGTCATATGCTGCAAGTAGTTTTTCTTTTCCTATTGTTAATGGAAGAGTTAAAGAATATACAGAAGAATTTAATGCACCCCTAAAAACAAGTATGGAAAGTGGATATGACTTCAATATGGTAGTGCCAGATGAATACAAAGGAAAAAAAATAACCTTTAAAGAAAAAAATGGAAATAAGCACATAAATTTATCAGCAGATAAAACAAGAGTATATGCTGTAAATGCTGGAACCGGAGTATTAGTAGCAAAAATAGAAGGAACAAGTATTACAACTGAAACTAAATTTCAGGTAATAGATGATGCTGGTACTGGTAACACTTCTGGTTCATCAAATAAGAATACTTCATCAGGAAGTCTTAAGTTTGCAAAAGAATATACTAAAAAAAGTAATGCACCATTTAAGTTAGGTGGCGAATATGATTTTAATATGTCAAGTGTGCCATCAGGATATAGCCAAAGTGATGTAAAATTCAAAGCTGAAGGAAACAGTAGTAAATTAATAAAGATAATAAATAATGGTAGGGAAGTAAGAGCTATAAAAGTTGGAAGCGGAACACTTACAGCTTATATTCCTGGTACAGATTATGAAACTTCAGTTTCTTTTGATGTTATAGATGATAGTAGTAACGATGATAGTAATGATACAAATCAAAGTCAAACTTCAAAAAATATTAATGATAAATTAAAATTTGCAAAAGAATATACTGTAAAAAGCGGGGCTCCTTTTTACACTGGTGGTGAATATGACTTCACTATGGCAAGTGTACCAGCAGGATATAGTCAAAGTGATGTAAGATTTAAAGAAAAAGTGTTATCAAATAATATTGAAGTAACAGATGGTGGAAGAAAAATTAAAGCTATTAGTGCTGCGAAAAGTAGAACGCTAGTTGCATATATTGAAGGAACAAATTATGAGGCAAATGTAAAATTTGATATAGTAGATACTACAAAATTTAAATTTGCTAAAAATTATACTTCTGAAACTAAAGCTCCTTTCTATATTGGTGGTGGTGAATATAACTTTAAAATGAGTGGTATACCAACAGGATTTAGTAACAATGATGTAAAATTTAGAGAAAAAGATGATAATGGATTATTAGAGATTGTAAATGAAGGAAATGCAGTAAAGGCAGTAAAAGCAGGTAAAGGGACTTTAGTTGCATATATAAAGAATTCAAGTGATGTAGTTATTGCTGAAACGGAGGCTGAATTTGAAGTACTTGATAGTGTTAATGGTTCAAGCAATTGCTATGTAAAAATTACAGAAGATAGTAAAACGTTAACATATTCTGGAAAAAGTCAAACAGTTCAATTAGATTACGAAGAGGTAGGATTACCAAAGGGAGCTAAACTAGAATGGACTTCTTCTGATGAAAAGGTTGCAAAAGTTAACAATAGTGGTAAAGTTACAGTAACTTCAGCTGGAGAGACAACAATAACAGTAAAATATAATAATATATATGATAGTTGTAATATTATTGTTAAGTCTAAAGATTTAGGAATTTTCAACTCTGAAACAGACAAAGAGATAACAGGACAAAAAATTGATTTACATGTTGGAGATACATATAGCATATTAGTAAAAGAGAATGGAAATGAACTTAGTAACAGCGAAGTTGAGTATATATCTTCTTCAGGAAAATGTTGTAGTATAGATGAAAATGGAAATATAACAGCTATAGCTCCTGGAACAAGTACTATAAAAGGTAAACTTGTTGATAAACAAAATTGTGAGGGAAAAATTACAATTAATGTAATAGATGAAACAAAAGAGATTAAAGCTAAAGCAAAGATTGAATTTGTTAAAGAAAATGGTAAGAAAAAAGAATATACTGGTGGAAATGCATTTGTATTAAACCAAGAGTGGTCAATCACTACAGAGGTTACAGGTGTTGATGGGGATTATGAAGTTAAGTTTTCTACTAAAAGTGGTGATTATATAGAAAATGTATATGACAGCAGTGAACCTGGCAAAAATAAAATAATGGCTAAAAATGTAACTAGTTCACCTCAAACTTTGATTGCTACATTATATGTCGATGGTGTAGAAATAAAAAGTAATACCACAAAATTTGAAATATATTCTACAATGCAAGAAAAAGAAGAAGCTGGTGCAAAATTAAAACCATATATGGAACTTGGATTTGAAACAAAAGAAACAGCAGTTCAAGAAGGTAAATCTATAAATGTGAAGCCGGATATTGAAACTAATATCCCTAAGAAATCATATGGTATTGAATATCAAATTATAGAGGGAAATGCTGATTGGGTTACATTAACTGTTAGTAATTCAACAGCAAAAATTAAAGCTAATGATATGGGAGATGAAAAGCAAAGAAAATTAGTGATAAAAGCTACAGCAGTTGCAAGTGATTCTGCTACAGAAGATGTAAAAAAAGTTTTAGATGGGATATCTGATACTATTGAAGTTACTTTAATGAAGGAACTAGTATTAGTAAAATCTATTTCTTTAAATAAAGAGGCTACTTTAGAAAATGGAAAAATAACTAAAGCAGGAAATAATAGTAATGTATATAACATCCCAACAAATGAAGAGTGTAAATTTGAATTTGAAATATCTCCAGAAAATGCAACTATAAGTGATTATACTCTATCTGTAGATGATGAGGAAAACTTCATGGTAGATGGAAAAAATGTTATAGCATTAACCGAAGGTAAAACAACTAAACTTACAGCAACAGCTAAAGATACAAGTAATAAATCATTAAAAATAACAATAAATAGTGTACTTTCTACTGAGGCGGAAAATGCCTTAGATGATATTTCAAATGTATCAGAAATTAATATTGAAGTAGGTCAAACTGTTAGTTACAAATACGATACTAATAAATCTATAATAAAAACATCATCTTCTAAAGCAAGAGTTACAGTATTAGAAAAATCTGTTACTATTGTTGGGTTAAGTAAAGGTTCTACTTCATTAACAGTTAAAGAGAATGGTAAAACTAAGAAAATAAATATAATTGTATCAGAAGCACAAGAGAATAAATCCGATACATCTGGTACAAATGTACCTGTACAAAAACTAGCATTTTTGAATAAGGACTACGTAAATGATGCTCCTTTTCAAATAGGAATATATTATGATGTTACTGTTAATGTTTTTCCTAATAACGCAACAAATCAAGATTTTGTTTTTACAGTAAGTAATACAGATGCTTTTAAAGTTGTAGGAAAACAAATAGTTGCATATAAACCAGACCAAACAACTACTTTGATAGCAACTTCTGTTTCTAATCCTAACGTATCAGTTCAGACTCAAGTTGCTTCTGTGGACAATCATATTAAAAGTATAAGATTTGTAAAGGATTATGTAGATAAATATAAATTTGATATAAATAAAAATCCTTCGTTTAAATGTAACCCTATAATTGAATTAGATGATGGTACTACGTATAATCCCGAAATTCAAAATTTGGAGAATAACGCTGAATATCAAAAACTAAGAAGGCAGATTAAAATTGAAACAGATAGTGAAAATTTACTTGACATACAAAGTATTGATAGTATTATTCCTATAAAGGGAACAAGTGGATCAGGAACATTAAAAATGTACGTAATGTATAACAATACAATTAATGCTACTGCAAAATTTGAATCAGTAGGAATAAATTCTAGTTTAGGAATAAAAAATGTTAGTTTTGCAAGAAATGAATATAACATGCAAGTTGATTCAAAATTAGGATTTTGTCCATATATAGAACTTACAGATGGAACTTTATTAAAGCCATCAGATACTAATAATGTTTCAAAAACTCCTGAATATCAATATTATTTATCACAACTTGAATTAATAAAAATAAGCGCAGATGAGTCAGCCGGGTTATCTTCAACAGGAAGTCTATTATTATTATCACGAGGTGATGATAGACTTATTACAGAAGCAAAATATCTTGGAACATGTAAACTAGGAATTGGTTACAAGGATTCAGGTAAAGTTTTAGCTGATACTAAGATTAATGTGACTGAAAAAGTAGAGGATGAAAAGGGTGTAGACGCTGTCATAAAAGAGGTTGACCATGCAACTACAACAACAAATAGAAATCTAGAAATAACAGGTATAAAATTTGCTAAAAATAGCTATGTTTTAGATGGAAATTTTGGATATCATATGAATCCAGTTATAACACTTTCTGATGGTACTGTATTAACTCACGAAAGTCCAGATCATGATGTATATTTTTATTACTGTGGACTTACTGAAATTTATTTAACAAATAGTGATAGAAATTCAGATATAGATTTTGGTGTTGTTGAAATACAAAATCGTAATATAACTTATGAACAACCTAAATATGTTGTACCATTAAAAAATGGAAAAACAATTATGGGAATAGGTATTAAAGGAAAAAGTTATACTTATGATACTGCAGAAGTTACAGTAGATATAAAATAGCTTATATTTAATAGAGATGTTAAATGCATCTCTATTTTTTTGCCCTTAAATAATAAAAAAATTATTATTATGTTTATTTTTCGTATAGTAAAAGTTATATAAAATTTTTTAGAAAGTTGAGCTATATAATTACAAAATATGTTATAAAACTTAAGGATGATAATTTTTTATAGCAACAATATAAATATTCATATTTTTATTATTTCTATATTTATTTAGTTATAATATTTCTTTACTTATTATATATATCGTGGTATAATTTAAGAAAAAATGGAGGCTATTTTAATGAGAAAAAGGGTTGTAATTATATTATCATTATTAACAGTTATAGCTTTTGGTTTTAATTCGTATATTATGGCTGATGATATACAAAATGAAGAGTCTAATGTTGAAGAAAAAAATACTGATGTTTTAGATAAGGAAAATATATTAAAGAATATAAAGGATTGTAAAGAAGAATTAAAGCAAGAATTGATAAAAATAGATAATAAGATTGAAACTATAAAGAAAAAACAAGAATACATAACGTATCCTGCAATAAGACTAAATGTTGATACTCCAATTTTTGGCTTATCTTCGGTATGCAATTATAAATTAAAAATAACAAGTGAAGTTTCCACAGCCGATGTTGCAAGTGGATACTCAATAAAGGATATAATAAGAAATAATTCTTTAAAAGTACCTAGTTTTTCTGTTGGTAGTATAGTGGTAATAACTAGAGATATAGAGTTTAATGAAGATATTACATTAATAGATGCAAATACGGCAGTTTTGAAATTAATGCAATACATAGAGCAAGTTGAAAGTGTAAATGAATTTTTAGATAAACAAATATCAAAAATATATTCAGAGTATATACCTAAAGAAAAAAGTGAGAAGATACAAAGCTTAAAATCTAGAATTAATAATCTAAAAAGTGGATTAGATGAAATTGATCCCAAAATTGCTAAAATATATATATCTTGTATTGATAGTGAAAAATATTTAGAATACTACAATCAATACTTAAAAATTAATAATTTAGTATATGATTATGATGACGCTTTAAAGAATATTTTAATAGAAGATAATATGTTGCTTGAATATGAGAAAAAAATAGTTGAGTTAGAGTCACAATACTTAAATTTAAAGCAAAATGTTTTAGATTCAGAAAGTGTAATAAATGAAAAATTAGATCTAGAAAATATGCTTATAAATATTAGAGAAACGCTGATTAATAAGAAAAATATCATAGAAAAATATATAAATGAGTCTGCAATAAAAAAGGAAGTTGTAAATCAAGATAGTGTAGTAGAAAATACTAATGAGGAAAATGAAATTGAAGCTCAAAGTGAGATAAAAAGTGATGAAGGAAATGTAACAGAAACAGCTACTGAAGAAATAAAAGTCTATGATGTGACTTCTACTAAAAATTTTGATAATTTAGGTAAAGATATAGAAAGTATAGATAAAAAAATTATTGAATTACTTGGTCAAGATATATTAGATAAAATAAATAATGTTGATAAGAAAGAAATTAATGAAGAAATAGCTAATAAAGAGGAAGTCAATAACGTTTTAACAAATGAGATTACAAGTCAGAAAAAAGATGAAACTTTAAGTGAAATGTTAAAAATTTACAATGATTTTTTAATAAATGAAAATAAATTCTATTCAGATAATATAAATTTGATATTAAAAGATACAACAACAAAAATATCAAGTTTATCTAAGTATACAGACTACAGTACAATATCTGATATAAGATATATTTATATGGAATTACCAAGGGCATTAAAAAAAGATTTGGATTTATATAGTATGAAAAAAAATATTGACTTAGAATGCTTAGAAAAAAATTTATATGAAAAATTACAAAAATTAATTAGTGTTAATGTAAATATAACAAAAGTATATAATGAAAAAATTTCTCAGGGTATAGATATGTAGAAAAATAAAAATTAGAAGGGGTATATTAATGTATTCAAACATAACAAAACAAGATTTATTAAAAGTTGAAAAACCTGCAAGATATGTTGGTGGTGAATATAATCAAATTTTAAAAAGAAAAGAAGATATAAAATGTAGATTTGCATTTTGTTTTCCAGATATTTACGATATTGGAATGTCTAATTTAGGAATGAAAATATTGTATAACGTTTTAAATAAAAGGGAAGATACATGGTGTGAGAGAGTATTTGCTCCATGGACTGATTTTGAAGAAGTTATGAGAAAAAAAGATGTAAAATTGTATGCATTAGAGTCTAAAGATTCTCTTAATAAATTTGATATAGTAGCATTTACACTACAATATGAAATGAGTTATACAAATATATTAAATATGTTAGAACTATCAGGAATACCAATTTTTTCAAGTTCAAGAGGTGAAAATGATCCATTTGTATTTGCAGGTGGACCTTGCGCCTGTAATCCTTCTACAATGTCAAAATTTATTGATATGTTTATGATTGGTGAAGGAGAAGAATTAATAGATCTTGTAACTCAAAAGTACGTTGAATGGAAGGAAAAGCAACTTCCTAAAATAGAGTACTTAAAAAGTATTAAAGATATAAAAGGGGTATATATTCCTTTGTTACATAAAAAAGATGACAAAATTGAAAAAGTTGTTATAGAAGATTTTGATAAGGTTGTATATCCTACTGCGCCAGTTGTACCTAGTACAGAAATAATTCAAAATCGTATTTCTTTAGAGGTATTTCGTGGGTGTACTAGAGGATGTAGATTTTGTCAAGCTGGATATATATATAGGCCAGTTAGAGAAAAAAAAGTGGAAACTTTGCTTTCAGAGGCAGAGGATGCTATAAAGTGTACTGGGCAAGATGAAGTGTCATTGTGTTCTTTAAGTACAATTGATTATTCTAACTTTAATGAATTAGCTAATGGATTAATACAAATAGGCAAAGATAAAAATGTTGGAATATCTCTTCCATCAATTAGAATTGATGCAATAGATAAAAATATTTTGTCACAGATACAGGAGGTAAGAAAAAGCTCACTTACTTTTGCACCAGAGGCAGGTTCACAAAGATTAAGAGATGTTATAAATAAAAATATAACTAAAGAGGATATATTAAAGGGATGTAAATTAGCATTTGAAAATGGCTGGTCAACAATAAAGTTATATTTCATGATAGGTCTTCCAACAGAGACATATCATGATTTAGAAGAAATAGTTAATTTAGCTAATAGTATAGTTGATTTGTATTACAGTATTCCAAAAGATAAAAGAAGAGGAAAGTGTAAAGTTACTGTATCCACTTCAACTTTTGTACCTAAGCCACACACTCCATTCCAATGGTTTGGACAAAATACAATTGAAAAAATAGAATTAAAGCAACAATTCTTAAAAGAAAAACTTACTAATAAATGTATTAAGTATAATTGGCATGATCCAAGAATAAGTATGTTAGAAGCAGTTATTGCACGTGGTGATGAAAAGATATGTGATGTTATATATGAAGCCTTCAGAAATGGTGCTAAATTTGATAGTTGGAATGAAAAATTAGATTTAGAAGCGTGGAATAAGGCATTTAAAACTACTAAAATAGATCCTAAGGAGTACGCTTGTAAAGAGTATGATTTAGATGCTGAATTTGCATGGGACAATATAATGCATGGAGTAAGTAAAGAATTCTTAAAAAGAGAATACAAAAAAGCTTTAGAGGAAACTACAACTAAGAGATGTAGTCAAGAGTGTTCTGCTTGTGGTGTAACTAAAATAGCAGATTGTAAATTTATAAAAAAGAACTGTAAATAGGTGTAAATATGAAAAATAAAGAGAATAAATTTAAGAGTTTAAATATAAAAAATAGAGATATTAATTTTAAGTATGATATAAAAGAAAAAATAGAGTGTGGAATAGAATTAAAGGGAACTGAAGTAAAATCCGTTAAGCAGGGAAACGCAAATTTAAAAGATACTTTTGCTTTAATAAGAGATAATGAAGTAATATTAAAAAACATGTACATAGCGCCATATGAAATGGGAAATATATATAATGTAGACCCTACTAGAAGCAGGAAGTTATTGCTAAATAAAAATGAGATATTGAAATTGCAAAACTATATAAAACAAGGTGGATATACCTTAATTCCAAGTAGAATATATAGTGTTGGAAGATGGGTGAAAATTGAATTATGTGTCTGTATCGGAAAAAAATTATATGATAAAAGACAAAGTCTTAAGGAAAAACAAATGAAAAAAGAAATTAATATATTTAAAATTTAGTAAAGAACTAAAAGAGGTAGAGTATGGTAAGTAAAGATAAATTAATAAAGTTATTAGAAGAATATGAAATTAATGGAGAAAAAGTAATAAGAAAT
>CAKOYA010000014.1 GCA_934130325.1 uncultured Clostridia bacterium | reverse complement strand
TATTGCTTCAAGATTAACTCCTGAAAAATCAATATCATTTTTTAAAATATATTTTCCTGCTGTATTATTCTTTATATTAATAAAATCTTCTGCTGTATTTATTGCAATATATTCTTCTTTTTCATTATCATTTTCTACTGTTATTTCATTATTTTCTCCTATAGTAAATATATAACCATCTTTCTTTAATTTTTCATCCCCTACTATTTCATATCCACTTTCTACTAATTCATCCATTGCGGCTTGAACTGGATCTGCTTTTGTCATATTGTTTATTAAACTTAAGCTTATTTCCTCTTTCATTACACTTTTATTATGTTCATCCACTGCTTTCCTTGCGTTTTCTATTGGATTATTTTTTGCTACTGTAAGTATTACAGATACTGAAAGTATCACTATCACTATTATCGTTATAACTAATACTATTAGTGATATTCCACTTTTGTTTTTTCCTTTGTTTTTCATATATATCCTCCTAAATTTACATATAACAACTTAATTTTACCATATTTATTTTTTTTTACAATATTATATTACCTGAAACTATTTTGAATATAGTTTTATATTATATCCAATATATGTTTTTTATTCTTCAACTTTTTTGTTTCATTTTCATCAATTTTTTCTACTCTAATTGAAGAACTTATATATTCAACTGCCAATTTAAATTTTTCTTCATCGTTGTAATAACACATTAAAATTGTATCACCTTTTTCTACTATATCTCCAACTTTTTTTATAAATTTAAATCCTACTGAATGATCTATTTGTTCATCTTTTTTTAATCTTCCTCCACCTATACATACCAAAGCTTCACCAATTTTTTTACTATCTATATCAACTATTGTTCCCGTAAAATCAGCTGTTATTTTTTTAGAATACTTTACAGTTTCTTTTAAAACAGGTGTTTCTACTTCCTCGTTTAGCCAATCTATATATTTTTTCTCAGTCTTCCCACCTTGAGCTTTTACAAGTTGTATAAACTTATTATAAGCACTTTTAGATAGAATAGCATCTTCTACTTTTTTCTTATTTTCTTCAATATTTTCACCATATCCAGCCATCTTTAGCATATAAGCTGAAAGTTCAAATACTACTTCTCTTAAGTCTCTAATGTCATCTGAAAATAACATTTTTTCATCTGAAAGCAAAAACTTAATGACTTCTTGTACTTCTAAAGCATTACCTACATTTTTGCCAAGCGGTTCATCCATTGAGGTAATAATAGCCCTTGTTTCTCTATTTGCAAGTTTACCTATATTTACCATTATTTCACTTAACTTTCTTGCATCCTCTATTGTTTTCATAAATGCTCCTGATCCTACAGTTACATCCAATAAAATTTTATCCGCACCAGATGCTATTTTTTTACTCATAATAGATGAGGCAATCAAATCAATAGATTCAACCGTAGCAGTAGTATCCCTTAACGCATACATTTTCTTATCTGCTATAGCTATTTTTTCGCTCTGAGATATAAGACAAACACCAATATTTTTAACTTGCTCAATAGCTTGATCAAATGGAATATTAATATCATATCCAATTATTGATTCTAATTTATCAGCAGTTCCTCCAGTAATACCTAAACCTCTACCTGACATCTTACATACATTTGCACCTAAAGAAGCTACTATCGGCAAAACAATTAAAGTAACTTTATCTCCAACTCCACCTGAAGAGTGCTTATCTACAATATACTTTCCTTCTTTTTTAATACCACTTAAATCAAGTTTTTCTGCTGAATTTGCCATAGCAAAAGTAAGATATGTAAGTTCTTCATTTGTCATTTTATTTAAAAATATTGCCATAAGTAAAGCAGCAGCCTGATAATCAGGTATTTGCCCACTACTGTATCCCCTTACAAAAAATTCTATTTCTTCTTTTGTTAGCTCTTTTTTATCCCTCTTTTTTTCAATTATATCGTATATCCTCATAAATTCCACCTTTAATTTTTTATTTAAATATGGATATGACTTTCCCTCATACACCTTCATAATAATTTTAGCATAAATTAAAATTTAATACAATATCTTTATATAGATTTTTTACTTTAGTTTAAGACACCAAAAAAGACAAACTAGTTCTTATCTAATTTGCCTTATAATACTAAATAACACCTTATATTTTTACATATCTTTTTTTATTTTCTGAATATCTTCTTTAGCAACTCCAGTAACGTCAATAATTTGTTCTATACTATATTTTTTTTGAATCATCTTCTTTACAATCTCAATTTTACTTTTTTGAATTCCCTTCTTAATACCCTCTTTAGTTCCCTCTTCTCTTGCCTGTTTTTCAAATGAAATCTGGTCTCTTATTGCTTTTTCTCTAAGGAATGCTAATCTTCTTATTTCTTCATCTCCTGTTATAACTTCCAATTCTTCATTTGCTTTCCTTATAATTTCGTTTTCTTTCATTATTTTTTCCACCTTTTCTTTATTTATTCCATCTATAAACAGTAGCCATTGATTTGATTTCTTATCCTCATTTATTTTGGCCTTTCTAAACTTTGGTAACTCTATAAAATAAAATTTTTGTCCATTCATTATTTCGTATCCTCTATGTTCCTTAGGTACTGTTACTGTCTCAGTTAAGTATTCTTCAAACGGGAATAGTTCAAAATCTAGTATAGATATTATTATTATTTGTTTCAAACTTTGATAATCTTCACCTTTTTCAAGTGATGATGATATTAATTTTCCAGAATAAAATAGTGCTCTATTTGCCATTGGTACATATTTTCTTACTTGCATCTCTATATCAACGCACGTATTGTCATTTAACGTAGCCATAACATCTAATACTCCATATTTATTATTCTCCACTATTTTTTCCAATGATAAGTCCTTCATAACTGTTATTTTTTTTATCTTCATATTTAGTAAATCTGACAAGAAATCTTTTAAAAATATTTCACAGCCGTTTTCTTGAAAAAAGTTCTTTAAATACAAAGTCATTTTTTAAACTAAGTTTTCTGCCCTGTTCCATTTATCCTCCTAATTATATAATACTTCCATTTCAAATTCAATACTTTGAATGTTATTTTATATCTTTTAAGTGTTAATTGGCAATTTTAAGAATCTACAATTTTAATTGATACAAAATATATTGAATAAATTAATTTTTGAAAAAATATTAATACTTTGTTAAAAAATATTAATTATTGAATAAAATTTATTTATTAAAGCAATATACAATTTTTTATTTTAATTTTAAGTGTCATTTAGTACAATTTATTTATATATTACCTTAATGACTTTATTATATTTATATATTTTTTATTTGTAAATAATTTTTACACATTTTTACAAAACTAGTTTGATTTAGACAAAAAATAGATATATTTTAATACAGCCCTAAAACTATATACCAATTATTATTAATTAGTAAAAGATATTTATTATTAATTTTTTTAAATATTAATTCATAAAAAATATATTTAAATTATATATTATTTAAGGAGGGATTTTTATGTGTGGTTTTTGTGGTTACGTTAACTTTGAAAATAATATAGAAAATGAAAAAACAATTACTAATATGACTGATATGTTAAGAAAAAGGGGGCCTAATGCAGAGAATATATATATTAATAATAATGTAGCATTAGGTCATACACGACTTAGTATAATTGACGTAAAATATGGTAATCAACCTATGACAATAAATTATAATAATGTAAACTATACTATAGTTTACAATGGAGAGTTATATAATACAGAAATTTTAAGAAAAAATCTAATAGAAAAAGGATATACCTTTAACACTAAATGTGATACTGAAGTGGTATTAATTTCATATATAGAATATGGAAAAGATTCAATTAAACATCTAAATGGTATTTTTGCTTTTGCAATATATAACGATAAGACAAATGATATTTTCCTTGGACGTGATCGACTTGGAATAAAGCCATTATTCTATTTTTTAAATGAAAATACATTAGTTTTTGCATCAGAAATAAAAGCGTTATTAAAACACCCAGAAATAACCCCTGTATTGAGTAAAGAAGGATTAATGGAGCTCTTTGGAGTACGGGCCAGCACATACACCGGGTATTACATACTTTAAAAATATTAAGGAGATAAAAGCAGGACATTTAGCTACTTTAAAAAGTAGTAAATTTCTAGAAGAACGATATTGGGATTTAGAGTCAAAAGAAAGTTATGAATCAGAAGAAGAAATCATCTCAAACATACACGACTTAGTAGTAGATGCTACAAAAAAGCAATTAGTATCTGACGTAGGAATATGTTCTATGCTCTCTCGGTGGACTTGACTCTAGTATATTAACAAAAATAGCAAGCGATAATGTAAATAATCTTACAACATTTTCAATAGATTACGTTGGAAATAATAAAAATTTTGTATCAAATGATTATCAAAAAACACAAGATAGCGAATTTGTAGAAATAATGCAAGATTTTCTAAAAACAAATCATAAAAAAGTTCTAATTGACAATATTGAATTATTTAATCTTTTAAATAATTCTTTAATTGCAAGAGATATGCCAGGTATGGCAGATATAGACAGTTCAATGTATGCATTTTGTGAAAGTATAAGTAAAAATGGATTTAAAGTCTGCCTTTCACGGAGAATGCTCTGATGAGATATTTGGAGGATATCCATGGTATTACAAAGAACATTTATACATGCATGATGGTTTTCCATGGGCTCTTTCTGAAAATTTAAGAGAAAATCTTGTAAAAAAAGACTTATTAAAAAAAGGTGAAATAAGAGAATATATTAAATCAAGAATAAATGAAACATTAAAAAATGTAACATTAATTGGAAATGATGAATTTGAAAATAGATTTAGAAAAATCAACTATTTAACTATAAAATGGTTTATGACAACACTTGTAGAAAGAACAGACAGAATGTCTATGGCTAATTCACTAGAAGTAAGAGTTCCATTTGCAGATCACAGAATATTTGAGTATGTGTACAATATCCCTGCAAAAATGAAACTTCGGTATTTCAAAATCTACACTTCCTACTGAGAAATACTTACTTAGAAAGGCTTTTGAAAATGAACTTCCGGAAGAAATTGTATATAGAAAAAAATCACCATTTCCAAAAACCTATGACCCTAAATATTTGAACTTAGTAGAGAAAAAAATGCAGAGTATTTTAAATAATAAGGATTCAAAAATCCTAAATATAATAAATAAGGACTATGTTCAAAACTTACTAGACACCCATGGTGAAAGTTTAACTGAAAATTTATTTGGTCAATTAATGACATACCCACAAACATTAGCATATCTTATTCAAATTGAAAATTGGCTAAATATATATAATGTAAAAATAGAAGTATAAAATTTTCAAGCTTGTAAAAAACTCTCTTTACAAACATTCTGTTTTACGTAAAGAGAGTTTTTCTTAACTATTATAGAAATTTGAAATTTTTTTTCTTCTTTTTAGTTAAAATGTAAGGTACATCATTTTCATTATCTGGTTTTATAAGCAGGATTTTAGAATAATCACCAGCAAATATTCTAAACATGGCACTGCTTATACATTCATCAAACACGGTCTTAATACTTCTTGCCCCACTATTCTTTTTTAATGCGATGTCTGAAATATAATCAATAAAATCATCATTATATTCAAATTCAACTTCAAGCAATTTAAAAAGTTCCTTATAAGTACTGATGGGACTAAAATCAGAATTAAGTAATATCTTAACTATATCCTCTTTTTTAAGTGAATTCATTGGAATTATTTTTGAAAATCTGCCCATTAATTCTCGCATAATTCCATAATTCGTAAAATCTTCACTTGTAACATCATAGTATTCTTCATCTTTTGCTATTCCAGTAAACGCTCCAAGTGCTACAACAGTTAACTTTGAGGTGTCAAAATGCTTATCCTTAAAGTAAAACGTAGTTCCATCAAGTAGTTTTAAAAGTGATCTTTGTACACCACTTCTAGAAACATGAGTTTGCCCATCTTCTGATTTTTCAGCTAATTTATCAAATTCATCTATAACTAGAATTCCCTTTTCAGCAATCTCAATATTGTTATTTGCTGCAAGACATAAATCTTCTAGCATATCATCTACTTTTCTTCCAACATAGCCCACTTCTGAAAGTGAAGTAGCATCTTCAATAACTATAGGAATTTTGTATATTCTAGCAATTCGCTTTAATATTTCTGTTTTTCCTGTTCCTGTCGGACCAAAAACAAGTATATTTTCTTTCAATTTAGCAGTCAAATCTAAATCAAAATTAGAATTAATAACCTTCTGATTCTTAAAAATCGCAGTTAAAATTTTCATAATTTGTTCATCTTGTGAAACGATAGTCTTTTTTATAGACTTATACATTGATGAAATACCTGTTTCCTCATTATTTAATTCATTCTCATCAAATTTTGATTTTTTATTATTCCCTTTATTGCCGTCCAGATAAGATAAGAAAGTGGCATCAACTATAGGCACTAATCTTTTATAATCGTCAGACCTTATACAATACTTTACTCCACCGATTTTACTTTTCTTAATATCAGTGAAATTTACATGATTACCATTTCCTTTAACAGCTGTATCAATATCTTCTTCTATGAAAATATACTCTATTTTTTTAGTACTATTGCTTAAACAAGTAGCATATTCCCCAGAATAATTTCCAGATATCACATTGAACGTCCGGCCAACATTACTATTAAAACACATTACACAGACATAATCAACTAATTCAAATACCTCATAATCTTTCTTTTCAAAAGAAGTACTAAACCTTCTAAATAACTTTCCTATTCCAAGTCTCAACATAAAAATTCCTCCTTAAATAATTATACTACAAGATTATATGTTTAATATCTTACTGCACAATTATACCATTTTATTATTTTTATGTCAATTTTTTTACTTATTTTTAACTATAAGCAACATTTTTTAAATTAATTATTTTATTTTTTGAAATAATATAATTATATTTTTATAAAAATTACACAAAATAATTGTATAATATTCAAAGGAGAACATTTATGAAAACTGAAACTTCAAAGCGGAGAAAAAATTATATTATCATTCATCATCTTAGTTATATTAGTAATAATAATATATGTAGTATATACAATAACTTCTTCAAATAAAAATTTCCTAGAAAATGCATCTAAAGCAGAAGATAATAATACTATTAATAATTCTGATACAGATTCAAAAGAAAATACTGATACTACAAATTCTAGCAATACTGATTTTAATAATCAAATGAATATAAATGATGAGAAATTAAATGAAATAAAAGAAGAAAAAAAGCCTATTGAAACTGAAATTGCAACATTTACTTCTACTCTTTATGACAAGGATGAAAACAGGGTATATAATATAGGTTTAGCCATTTCTGCACTTAATGGAAAAGTTGTAAAAGCAAATGAAGAATTCTCTTTTAACAATACTATAGGTCCCATGGACTCATCTCATGGATACAAAGAAGCAGTGGGCTTTGATACTAATGGTAATAAAATAAAAGTTGCTGGTGGAGGCATGTGCCAAATAAGTAGCACATTATACAATAGTGTTTTAATAGCAGGATTGCAAGTAACAGAAAGACATCCGCATAGTAGACGTGTATATTATGTACCAAAAGATAAAGATGCAACAATATACTATGGTTCTCTAGATTTTAAGTTTATAAATAATTCTCGGAAGTGATATAAGAATAGATGCATCAAATACAAATACGGATGTTAATATAAAATTAATCAAGTTAGAGTACAAGTAGGACCCTAACTTGATTTTCCTATATTAACTACACGTTTTCTGTTAGTACTGGTATTATCTGCTTTTTACGTGATACAATTCCTTTTAATAATGCTGTATTATTTTCTAATTTAACACCATATGATTTTTCAACAAGTTCTGTTTTTCCAAACGCAATAACTTGTGAATTAGAATTGATTATATCAGTAATAGCAAAGAAAAATAAGTCTAAACCATTTTCTTCAACAGATTTTTTTATTACCTCTTCAATTTCACTTTTTCTATTTAACATTTCTGTAATACTTGCTGTATTAACTTGTGCTATTATAGTTTTGTAATTTCCAATTGTAACTTCTTTTGCATCTAATTTTATTAATTCTGCTGCTGTTAAGTCTGAAAGATCTGTTCCAGCTTTTAACATCTCTAATCCATACTCTTCTACATTTAAAATTCTAGGGTAAACAATTTTACTTAACTGTTCTGCAGCCTTCCTATCTTCATCAGTACATGTTGGAGACTTAAAAAGTAAAGTATCAGATATAATTGCTGATAGCATCAAAACAGCAATTTTTTCATCAATTTCAAAGCCATATTCTTTATACATTTTATACAAAATTGTTGCTGTACATCCGAACAGGTTCTGCTCTATAATATAGAGGTTCTGCTGTTTTTATCCCACATATTCTATGATGATCAATAACTTTTAATATTTTAGCTTGTTCAATACCGTCAACGCTTTGTGCATATTCATTATGGTCCACTAAGATAACTTGCTGACCATCTTCTACTTTTTCCAAATATTCTGGCTCATTTATACCTAAATAGTCAAATATAAATTTAGTTTCCTTATTTAATTTTCCAAGCACACATGCCTTAGCACTATTTCCTAATTTTTTTTCAAATTCTGCCATTACAATAGCTGATGTAACGGTATCTGTATCAGGACTCTTATGTCCAAAAATCAATATTTCTTCCATTTTTTCTATCTCCTTTTACCACAATTTTTCTTCTTGCTTTGCAATCATTCTTTGAATATTTGCTCTATGTTTATACATTACTATAGCAGACGCTATTAATATTGGTACTATATAATTAGGCATCATCACCAGTGTCATTATAACATAAAGTCCGAAGACCACTTAATGTTCCCATAGCAACCATTCTAGTTATCAATATTACAATTGCACCAACTATTATACAAACAAGTGCTATTTTTTTATCAATCATTATAGCTGCAGTTATTCCAACAATTACTCCTTTTCCACCTTTAAATCCATAATATATTGGAAAACAATGTCCAATAACAGATGCCACTATAAATATGGATTTTAATGTTATATCAGTATCAGCTTTAAATATTTTGCCAATAAAGGTTATAACTGAAAAACTTATTAATACTTTTAAAATATCAAGAATAATTACTAGCGTTCCAAGAGGTTTTCCTAAAACTCTCATTGCATTTGAAGTTCCAGCATTTCCACTTCCAAGTTTACGTATATCTTCACCAGTCTTTTTCTTACAAATAATAATCGCAGGATTAATACTACAAATAAAATAGGTTATCAAAAAAATTGTAACTGTGTATAAATTCATAAAAAATCCCCCCTATTTTTCTTTTCTTTCTCGTATTATCATATGAATTGGAGTACCTTTAAAATTAAATTGCTTTCTTAAATGATTCTCAATATATCTTACGTATGAAAAATGCATTAATTCCTTTGAGTTAACAAAAATAACAAAAGTTGGTGGAGCTATACTTACTTGTGTCATATAATATACCTTTAATCTTTTTCCTTTATCAGAAGGTGGTTGTGTTATCGCAATGGCCTGGGATAAAGTATCATTTAAAAGACCGGTTGGTACTCTTAATTTATTATTTTCATTTACCTCATTTACAAGCTCAAATATTTTATTTACTCTTTGTCCAGACATAGCAGATATAAACAATATAGGTGCATATGATAAGTATGATAATTTACTATACACTTGCTTTTTATACATTTCCAAAGTATGGTTTTCTTTTTCTATCAAATCCCATTTATTTATTATTATAATTACTCCTTTACCAGCTTCATGAGCAAGACCTGCAATTTTTTCATCTTGTTCTGTTACTCCTTCTTTGGCATCAATCATAATTAAACATACATCTGCTCTTTCAATTGCAGCCTTAGCCTTTATAACGGAATATTGTTCTAACTTATCATATACCTTATTTTTTCTTCTTATTCCAGCGGTATCTATAAATATATACTTTCCGTAACTATTTTTAAAATACGAATCTATCGCATCCCTAGTGGTACCTGCAATATCTGATACAATTACCCTTTCTTCATTTAATATTTTATTAACAAGAGAAGATTTTCCAGCATTAGGTTTACCTATTATGGCAACTTTTATTGTTTCATTATCTTCAATCTCGTTTTCTACACTATCAAATTTTTCATATATTGCATCTAGTACTTCACCTATTCCAAGTTTTTTACCTGCAGAAATCGCATATGGTTCCCCTAGTCCTAAATTATAAAATTCATAAACCTCAGGTGGCATACTTCCCACCCTATCACACTTATTGCAAACTAATATAATTGGTTTCTTAGTACGTCTTAACATTTGTGCAACTTCTTCATCAGATTGTGTTACTCCTGATTTAACATCTGTTATAAATACTATAACATCTGCAATATCCATTGCAAGCTCTGCTTGCCTTCTCATTTGCTTTAAAATTATATCGTCTGATACAGGTTCAATACCACCTGTGTCAATTATCTGAAATTTTGTTCCTCGCCATTCGCAGTCAGCGTATATTCTATCACGAGTGACCCCCGGCGTATCTTTTATAATTGAAATCTTTTCACCTGCAAGTACATTAAAAAATGTTGATTTACCAACATTTGGTCTTCCAACAATAGCAACTACTTTTTTAGGCATTTTGCACCTCCTTAATTTTACATATTTAATATGTATTATTTTACCATTTTTTTAACTAATTGTCAAAATTATTTATCTCTTTTTATCAGTTATATTTAAAAATTCTTTATCTTCTTTTGTTAAATTAATGTTTTTTTCATTATATATCTTGCTTATGGAATTTAATACAAACGTTAAAATGAGTAATATTAAAGGTAATAGCATTTTCTGATGTTGTACTATTCCATAGATACTCACGCCAACAGTTAATATAGCCATAATTAATGTAATATAATTGAAAAATTTTTGCAAAGCATACATATAATCACCAAATTTATTATAACATTTTTAAAAAATTTTATCAATAAATCACGTGAATTATATTATTCATTATATTTTTAGTTGACATATATATTATTAAGTGATATAATTTATGTATATTAGTTGTCTTATACATTCTATATTAAGAATGTAAATAACTTAATAAATAAAGTTTTAGAGGAGGATTTTTTTATGGCAACAGTAAAAGAATTGAAAGAACTAAAGGAACAGCATCAAGATGCTGTTAGACGGCTTGAAAGGGCTATGTTCAACGATGTCAGTTTTGATCTTTACAAGGAGATTAAGAAAGAAGTCAACGAACTTCGATTCAAGATTGATGCTGCTGAACAAGATAAAATAATTGAATTCGGATCATCCGCAACATTAAAAAGCAATGATACAGATGAGATTATAAAAATCTCTATAACAAATGTCGCAGATGTGCGAAATGGTACATTTTTCTGTACCTTGAACTCTACAATGGCGCAAGCAATTCTCGGGCTTACGGTCGATGACGAGGTGAAATTGCTCAACCAAAATTACACTATAATTGCAATTGAGTAATTTATACAGAAAATCTAGCATATAATGCTAGGTTTTCTTTTTTATAACACACAAAAAAAGACCCAGGAAAATTATCCCAGGTCAATTTTTACATAACTACAATACATCACACATTAAATAATCTGAATCAAATACACCACAAAAGCAAAAAGCTATGTGTACCCATAAATGTAGGTTTTAATGGTCATGCCTTAAACCTCACTTTCAATTTAACCGAATTAACCGCCGCAACAAATAATTAAAAATAATAACATTAAAATTACTGTTCTTAGCCATAATCAACACTCCTTCATAATAATATTATAGTTTCGACTACATATTTTAATTAAAATATGCACTAGTGCTTAACTACATTTACATTATATCACGCAACTTAATTTATGTCAACTCTTTTTTAAAAAAATTTTTTCATTTTTTAATATTTATTTTTTTCTCAGTTGATTTAATTATAAACTTTAAAAAACATACCCCAATTAAAATTAATTTAATATGGAGTATATTTTTATTTATTTAACTTGCATCCCTGAGTGTTGAACTTAGGAGTTTTAACGGGAGTTTAAGAAAACTCTTCCATTCAGTTTTGCTTGGAATTTTGGAAAAATATTTCATATAAGGAAAAGATACACCTTCTATATATTCATGCTTCCACTCCCCGTTAACCGTTGGAATTAATAATTCATTTTCATTAATAAAAAACTCGTCCATATTGTTAAGCATCTTCAACTGCCAAGTTTTAGAAAATTTATTAATACCTAAGTTAATAAATCTTTCATCCATTTCTTTTGGGAGATTTTCGAGGTTAAATTCCTCACCTTTAAATTCATATATACCAGTAATCCCATACTTATTTCCCATTATAATTGAATAAATATCATTTTCCGACTGAATATTTGCATTTCCAATTACTGCAGAAATGGCATAAGGATTTGAAGTCACAGGCAATTTCCTTGCCTTTTTCACATTCATGTTTTTTCCAATAATATTTATTTTTTTCCCAATTAATTCTGGTTCTTCTATATCATACGCCAATACGCTTTTACCTTTATGTATTGATACAACGTAATTTATATCAGAATTACATGCTTCAGTTTGAGTTATAGCCAATAATGAATTATCTATAAATCCATTAATGCAGTCTAAACTTCCCAGTTCCTTCACATACCTTAAAATTAGGTTATTATTGTTATTGATAGTTACTGTAAACAAAGTAACTATCAGACCTAAGGTGTTTGTGTCAATCAAATACAATGCATTTTTTAACATACTTTTACCTCCTTAATTAAGTCGATTTCATTTTATTACTATTAAGTTCTAAATACCAATATTTTTGCCTTAAAGATTATACCACTTGCACGTTGTTATGTCAAGTTGTTTTTTATATTTTTGCTTACTATGAAAAAAAGTTCCTAGAAATGTTAATAACTATAAACTCTTTATATACTTTTTAATTTATTGCTGTGCCATTTACATATAATTTATATCCATTAAAATTTATATTACTATTATCAGAAAGACTATTCTCTAAAGAAGTTACATAACTATCACCTGTAAGAGTAATGCCAGAAGTAGAATCTAAAATTAGTTTTAATTCTTTAGTACTATTTTCACTATTTATCGTACCTTCATATTTAGAGTTCTCTTTCATATTCATAGTAAGTGTAGAGACTGAATCAACTGATATATTACCAGTTACCTTTTGATTTGTAAGAGTTAATTTTACCTTTCCTCCATTTTCTCCAGTCTTTCCCCAAGAATCGCTTTGAGCTCTCAAGAAATTACCACTTAAATCATTGTTAACTATTACATTATTTTTTAATTCTATTTCAGCACTAGTATTTGTTATATAAAATGTATCACCATTATTAGTAGTAATGTTACTACTATCTGCACTAAATTTTGATGTTCCATCATCTGCATCACCACTCATTGACTGATACAAGAATATATTTTTATATGTAGTTGATTTGCCATTTAGCTCATTATTAGTATCAATTAATTTACAATTAGTGATACTTACAGAATTCTTACCTTCTATGACAATCCCTTCTGATGTACTTGATGTTAAAGTAGCATTTTTAACGTCTATATCAGCTGTTGAATATATAGCAGGTGAACCTTTACCTGTTGTTGTATAGGTTCCACCATCAACTTCTACACTACCACCACCACGATCTGTTCTTATTGCAGCACTTGAAACACCAGCTGTTGTGATATCTAAATTATAAGCTTTCATTATTCCACCTCCAGTTGTCATTATTCCACCAGAGTTATCCTTTGAAGTAGTTATTTTAGAATCACTAATTATTACAGTAGTTCCATCACTGCTTGAATTGTTAGTAGTAGCTGATCCTCCATAACAAAATATTCCATTAGCACCTGTAGCATTAGTATTTACAGTAACATTTTTCAAAGTTACTGTAGCACCATCTTTTGCTATTAACGCAGAATTAGTACCATAAAAGCTAGTACTATCCCCACCATCTGAATCACCTGATTTGTCTAAAGTAGTATTAGATAACTGAACATCTGTAGCCCCACTTATTAAAACAGCATTTTGATCTTCTTTAGTTGAACTGAAACTCCCATCAGTAATTGTTGTATTATTCTCTGTTATTTCTTTTTCTGAGCTATATGTTATATTGGAATTTTGATTATCCATTTTTTCACCATTTGGAATTCCAACATTACCTTTTAAAAAATATTTATTAGTCATGCAAACACAACCATACATAAGAATTGCTGCTAAAATAATCGAAATTAAAATTTCTAGTGAAAGCCTATTATTTAATGTTTCTTTAAAATCCTTTTTATTAAACTGAGACATAATGAAATACACTAAGACTAATGATAATAAAATACTTTCTAAACCAAAAGCTATATAGTATGTTGAATCTAAACTCTGATTTTTGGTATTTTCATTTGGCCCCTTTTGCATACCTTCGCTATCTTCAAAACTTGGCATGTCACCGCTATTACCTTCTGGCTTTGCAGGTGGTTCTGACATATTAGTTTTAGTTCCAGATTCGCTGTTACTACTATCTGTAGTTGATCCTTTTGACATATCACCACTTGGCTTTTCAGGTGGAGTACCCATATCCGATGCTTTCCCATCATTACCTGGCATGTTCATCATTTCTTTATTTAATTCTTGATTAGAATTGCCGGAGCCATTGCTAGAATACGACATAGTAAAATACATACTTGCAGTAATTAGTAATATTAATACAACACATATTATATTTTTTATACTTCTTTTCAAATTTATCATCTCCTCTATATATTATACTATCATACATTTATTAAATAAAAATTAAATATTATAGATTATTTAAATATAATTTTACATTTTAAAATCTTTTTACTTCATCAAAAATATCAAACAACTGAACAATATTTTCTGTTTAATTTATAAATATTTTTATAATAGAAATCAGAGAAAGTAAGCTTTGAAGATTAAGCTCACTATTCCATTTTGATAAAAAATTATTAAGTCATTTATAGTTTAGAAACCATCGATAACTAATAAGAGTAGCTTTTATAGTACCTGCTTGCTAAAAGAAGAATTTTTATAGAATTTTTCAATATCTCTTACAAAAAAAACATCTGCAATCTTTTAAATTGCAAATGCTTTTTATATTTTTCATATTCAATTAATTATAATTTGACGCTTTTCCCTATGATTTATATAACAATTACACTTTTTATCATTATATGAAATTTCTTCAAAATAGCTTTAATACTTCTTTGATTTTTCCACATATCTTATACAAATCATTTTTTAATCGAAAATCTTTTCCAAAACGCATTATTACTTTTCTAATAGCCAATCTAAAACATTAATTTTCTTTATCCCATCATAATCAGCTATTGGATCTATATCCATTGTAAGTATATATTTAGGATAATGATCATTTATATCTTGTAATGGTGCTAATTCTCTTTCTAATGTTGCTTCTTCTCTTGTTGTATATGCTACTTGAAAATAAGTAAAACCTTCTTTATTCTCAGCAACAAAATCTATTTCTTTTTCTCCCGTTTTTCCTATATATACTTTATAGCCTCTTCTTATAAGTTCAAGATATACAATGTTTTCTAATATATGACCTGCATCTATATTTCTCCTTCCTAATAAAGCATATCTCATTGTTACATCAGTTGCATAATATTTTTCTCCTGATTGTAAATACTGTTTTCCTTTTATATCAAATCTAGAAACTTTATTAAACACGTAACTATAAACTAATGACTCTAAATAACTTTCAACTGTATGAACAGATATAGACCTTCCATCTGAAGTTAATGTATCAGCTATTTTCTTTATTGATAAACAATTTCCTATATTGTTAAACATAAACCTAGAAACTGTCCTAAGCATTGCCGTATCAGCTATTTTTTTTCTTTGACCTATATCTTTCACAATTATTGTATTATATAAAGCATCTAAATAATCATCAATTTCTGACTCTTCTTCCAATTTTAAAGCATATGGAAATGAACTTCTATTAATATAATTTAAATACACTTTTTCATCTACATCTTTTTTATAATAATTTAAATATTCTTGAAATGATAATGGATACATTTTTATTTCTATATATCTTCCAGTTAATAATGTTGCTAATTCTCCAGATAATAGATATGCGTTAGAACCTGTTATATATACATCTACATTTTTAATAATATATAGTCCATCAACTGCTTTTTGAAACTCTGGAACTTTTTGAACTTCATCTAAAAACACATAATATTGATTTTTATCTTTTATTTGTTCTTTCACATATTTATATAAATCCTTATAAGTATCAAATTCATTATCTGGATTTTCAAGATTTATTGAAATTATATGATTATCTTTTATTCCTATACTTTTTAAATAATCAATATATAATTCAAATAAAGTTGATTTTCCACATCTTCTTATTCCTGTTATAACCTTTATTAATTCTTTATCTTTCCATTTTTTTAATTTTTCTAAATATTCTTTTCTTTCTATCATATTCTCGCCTCCATTAATATTATACTACATTTTTTGAAAATATGCAATAAAATGCATTTTTTATTGCTTTTTAACAAAAATTTGCATTTCGAATAATTTACAGTGTAAATTATTGAATTTATCTTTAAATTTAATTGCACTCTACCTATTGCTAAATTATCCAAAAATTTATTTTTCCATTTTATATCATTAGATAATATTTTTACTATATTCCAATACTCGTACATTATTAAATATTATAAATTATTTGAATATAATTTTAAATGTAGTAATTCCATTTGATGAATTTGCGTATATTTTAGCATTATGCTTTAATACAATATTTTTGGCAATTGCAAGTCCTAATCCATATCTTCCCTCTTTAGTATTTCTTACTTTATCTACCCTGTAAAATCTTTCAAATATATTTTCCTCTTCGCCTTTTGGAATTTCATCACCAGTATTTTCAACTCTTAATTCTATTTTTCTCTTTTCTTTTTTGAGATATACATTTATTGTACTTTCTTTTTGTGAATGTTTAATAGCATTATCAAGTAAAATTTCCATTAGCTGCTTTATACTATTTTCATCAACACAAAAATTAATATTTTCATCAATTTCATAATTTATCTTTATATTATTTTCAAAAGCTCTTCCCTCAAATGTTAAAACTGAAAGTTCAACTATTTTTGATAAATCTTTACTTTCAAATTTATATGTTTCTTTATGTTCACTGACAGCAAGTTCTAATAAATTAACAACTAATAAATTCATTCTATACGCTTCGCTTTTAATATTATCAAGCCATTTCTTCTCATTAGGATTTTTTTCAAAGGCCTCACAACTTGCTATAATCACTGAAAGAGGAGTTTTTAATTCATGTGATGCATCTGAAACAAATTCTCTTTGTTTGTTAAAATTTAACTTTACTGGTTCAACTATCCAAACAGTAATTTTTCTTGTAACAAAGTATACTATTATCTCAATTGCTCCAAATAATAATAACGAAATTAATAAGTATGATTTTAATTCACTATTTATAGCGCCATTATCAAATAAAATAAGATAGTTTCCTTTTGAATATGTATATGAATACTTTTCAAAATATAAACAACCAATGTGCCTTTTCTCAATATTATTATTTTTTAATATATTATTTATAGTTAAACTCACGTTTGTAATTTGTGAATCGTTATTTGAATGATTTATTATTTCTTTTATACTATTATCCTCATCGATTAATACAGTATATATTACAGAATCTATAAACTTTACATCCCTATTTAAATCATTAACATCAGGAACATTTTTTTCTACCTTAGTATCATTAGATAGCTTCTTAGGTTCATCAATCTTTCCACCTTTACTACCTACTTCAGAGTTTCTTATATTACTTGTTGCTACATTTAAACTATTAATAATAGAGCTCTTTTTGTCAAAATAGTTTTTTATATTAAATACTAAAACAAAACTTACTATACTTAAAGTAAGAATTAAAAAAACAGTCCAGAATATTTTATTTTTTAATTTTTCCATCTATTTCCTCCATTTTATAGCCTAAACCTCTTACAGATTTTATATTTACATTTGAATTTATTGCTTTTAACTTTCTCCTTATAAATGATAAATATACCTCTAAATTATTTGATTCAATCTCATTTTCAATTCCCCATACTTTATCATATATTTGTTCTTTTGATAAAATTTGTGTTGGGTTATTTATAAAGTACTCTAACAATTGGAACTCCTTGCAAACAAGTTCAACTGAATTACTATTACTTTTACAAGTAAGCCTAGAATTAGATATATTAAGTTCTATATCACCATATTCTATAATATCTTTTCTTTTTAGAATAATTGTATTTTTCAATTGTATATTTACTCTTGCTATTAATTCTTCAATATGAAAAGGTTTAGTCATATAATCATTTGCACCATTTTGTAATCCATCTAGTTTATCTTCTAAAGTAGATTTAGCAGTAAGCATTATTACTTTACTTTTTACTTCATTTTTTCTAATTTCTCTTAAAATTTCAAAACCATTTACATTTGGCAACATAACATCTAGTATAATCAAATCATATATACTAGATTTAGCCATATATAATCCTTCTTCACCGTCATAAGAAATATCTACTATATATTTTTCATTTTTTAAGCTTGACGATATTACATCAGCTAAACTCACTTCATCTTCAATAATTAAAATACGCATAATTTACATCCTCCAAATATATTAGAATAATATAATATTTCCATTTTGCTTTAACCATTTATTCTTTTCATCATAATCCGGTATATAATTTCTTACTAAATTATAAAATTCCTTGCCATGGTTAGCATGAACTATATGGCATAACTCATGTACTATTATTGCATCTATAATATTTTCATTTAACATTATAATTCGCAAACTGAAATGTAATGCTTTTTTTGAAGGTATACAACTGCCAAATCTAGTTTTAGCATCTTGCACCTTAAAAGAATCATAAGGTATACCAACTTTTTTGCTTAAATATGGTAATCTTTGTTTTAAATACAAAATTGTTTCATCCTTAAATATTTTCTTTAGATATACGTCTACTTTTTCTTTTATAAGATCTTCATCATTTAAATCTTTTGGAATTAAAACATACATTTTTTTATCCGATATATCAATATTTATAGCAATATTTTTTTCATCACTATACTTTCTTATAATCTGCATGTCTTTTCCCTTATACGAAATTTTTTCACCCGTTTTCCAACTCTTTTTATATGGATTATTGTTAACACTTTTTTGCCTAATATAACTATTATATATTTTTTCCTCATTTTCTTTTATAATTGAGGTAGCATAACTATTACTTACTCTTTTAGGTTTACTTATATACAATATTTCCCCTTTAAAATATGCTTTAATACTTTTACTATTTTTATAACTTTTTATCACATATGGAATTTTAGTATTCTTTATTACTGTATATTTTATTTCCTTATCCATCTTTTCACCTCTAAGGTATTAATATACCTATGACATATATTTACATTTTAACAATAGGAAAATAAGTTGTCAATATTCTACAAGTCTTAAACTAAAAAAATAACTAGAATAAACCAATTTACAATTTATCCTAGTTATTTGTTTTTTCTAAGCTTTTGGCAAAGTAATATAAAAAGTAGTTCCTTCACCCTCTTCAGTATCAAATGTTATATCTCCATTAAAGTTTCCTTTAATAACAGAATATGCAAGATATAATCCAAGACCAGTTCCTGCAGTTCCTTTTGTAGTAAGTATATTTTTAAAAATATATGGTGCAATCTTAGGATCAAGACCTCCAGCATAATCTGCCACTTTAATTAAAGCCATTGATTTTGGTCCCTTTTCTACAGTTACCTCAACCTTTCCGCCTTTATCTTTTCCATAAGCTTGAGCTGCATTTACTACTAAGTTAGTTAATACTTGTCCTAATTTTGTTGGGTCGCCTACAACTTCTAAATCATCTTTTATATCAACTATTACTTCTGATTTATTTTTTGCTACTTCATGATAAGTTATTATTTTAATATCATTTACCACACTACTAATTTTAAATTTTACATTATTATCTGAACCTAAATTTCTAATTTGGTTTCTCATACTATTTACAATATTTATTATTTTTGTTGCACAATTATCCATTCTTTGTAAAATCTCTTTTTCATCTTCTGTTTTTTCACCCATCTGATTAAGCATTAAAATTCCAGTTTTTATAGCAGATATAGGTGTATTTATATCATGTGCTACACCTCCTGCTAGTTCACCAATTGAAACAAGTTGCTGTTGTTTTACTATAATTTCTTGCTTTTCTTCTATTTGTTTTATATCCTCTTTATGCTGAGTTACATCTTTAAATAGCAATAAAGTTCCAACATATTCTTTAGAATTAGTCTTAGATGAAATAGGATGTATATCTACTTCAAAGTACTTATCTAGTTTATTATTGTGTAAATGATACTCTTCAGTAACAATTTTTCCAGTTTTTCTAGTTTTTGCAATACTTTCCTTTAGCGTTTCCAATTTTATAATTTTATCTCTTTCCATTATGGTGAATAAATTATCATCCTTATTTAAATCTAATACTTGTGCAAGTTTTTTTTCAAATGTTTTATTAGTATCTGCAATTGTTCCATCATCAGAAATAACCACATAAGCATCTGACATAGTATCCATTACAGTTCTAAATGCTACAGGCGTTATATTTAATGCCTTAAATTTAATAATAGCTAAAGCAAAACATATTGATGTACCTATAAAAGTTATTGGGGTTATATATATATTCATAGGAATTATTTTTAAGGTTCCTAGTAAATTAGATATTGTAGGCAACAACCCTCCAATAACTATTAATGCAGTTTGAGTAGAGAAAAAACCAGATTTTTTAATTGAGGCCGTTACCAAAATGATTATTGCTATTATCAATGCCCCATATGAATATACACTGTGTATAATAACATAAGGTCCAGTTACCGTATTTGAAAGTTCTATTGAATATACTTTATAAAACAAATGATGAAAATCATTTGTTATTAGTACAATAAAAGATATGCATGGTAAAATAAACAACCAATAAAACTTCTTAAAATTAATATTTTCTTTTAAATATTTCAAAGAAATAAAAAGAAAAATTATTGGCAGAAACATTGTACATAAATAAGTTGCATAATCAAAATAAACTGGTTGAATATCAGTATTTCTAAAAACTATTTGTAATAATAATGCAATAACATAAATTGAAAGTAATACAAATGTAATTTTAAAAAGTTTTGCAAATTTATTTTCGTTATATTTCAAAGATATATAAAAAAACATCCATATGACAATTATGAGTGCTACAACTAATGTTGCAAAAATATAAGACATATATTTCCCCCTTCTCTATTATTAATTTTTAATTTTAGTACTCTAAAAATCCAATTTTCCTCAAATATTCTAAATACTTTAAAAAATATTCTTCTGTAATTTTTGGCCATTCAAAATTCATATTTTTTAATATGCTCTTTGTAAAATCTGATCTTATTTTTATATTATCATTATATTCAATCATACCATCTTCATTTATATCAGCAATTATTCCTTCTATTTCATTTATTTTAGTGTTATCATTCAGATATTTTTTTATAATTTTTTTGGTCTCTTCAACAGATAATATTTTCAAATTAATATTAACTTTTTTTAATACATCAATAACAAAAGGCATCATTGCATGTTTATCATTAAATACGTGAAATACAGTATAATCTTCATTTAATTTTGATATTTTTACGACAGCTTTTGCTGCATAATCTATAGGTGTCATTTCCAAATATAATCCCAACATATTTTCAGGCATTATCTTCATATTAACAATTGTTTTGATTCTATTTGCAAAAGCATTTTCACTTACATTAGGTTGAAATTTTCCATCTGAAAATCTTCCTGTAAGATTTCCCATTCTAATTATCTTCCCTTTAAGATTATCATTAATTATTGCATCACACACATATTTTTCAGCCATAAACTTTGTATATGCATATACATTATCCAAGTTCTGGCCTATATAAAGTTTTGTTTCATCATAATCAACCAATTCATCTATATTTTTTTGGATAATTTGTCCACCTTCAATAATATTACCTGATACGCTTAGTGTTGAAATATGTACTAATTCTTTATTATTTTTAATACAAAATTTTATAATATTTTGCGTCCCTCTAACATTTATATCATAAAATTTTTCAAATTTTCCATAGTGCTTAACAGATGCAGCACAATTAATTACTAGTCCTATATTATCAACTACTTTTTCATAGTCAACATCATTTAAAAAAATATGGGAATTTGTAATATCACCTTCAAGTACTTCTATTTTATTATTTATTTCATTTAGTTCATTTTTAGAAAAGAAAAATTCTAACTTTTCCTTAGTTCTTTGTACAATATCTATTCCATCCTTTTTTCTAACTAAACAATATACTTTATTTACTCCTTCATCAATTAATTCTTTTAGTACATGTATTCCTAAAAATCCGGTTATTCCAGTTATCAAAACATTTTCCAGATTTTTTCTAGCAGATATTTTAATATCTTTTTTACATTTATTTTTTATAAGCATCTCATTAATTTTTTTATAATTTATATACTCTAATCCTTCTGATATTGATTCTTTTTCTTTCTTCTCGTACAATAATTTATATATATCTAAAGGTGTCTTATATGAAAAAACATTAGAATATGTAATATTTTCCCCAATTAAATTAAGTTCAGATATTAATCTAATAACCATTAAAGAATCTCCACCATTTTCAAAAAAATCACTCTTCATACCAATATTATTATTTTTTAATACCTTTTTAAAAACATTTAGAATATTTTCTTGAATTTTATTCTCAGGTGATACCATTTCTACTTCCTCATTTAAATCAATCTCAGGAAGTTTTAATTTATCTATTTTTCCATTTTGATTTAGTGGCATCTTATCTATTTTTACAAATCTGTATGGTATCATATAAACTGGTAAATAAACAGATAAATATTTTTTTATTTTACTTATATCTATTTCTCCATTAACGGTAAAATACGCAATTAAATACTGAGTTCCATTTTTATTAACTATAACTTTTAATGCAACTTCCTTAATTTCCTTCAGCATTAACATTCTATTTTGTATTTCCAATATTTCAACTCTTTGTCCCCTAATTTTTAACTGGCTATCTATTCTAGATATATACCTAACTTCACCTAAACTATTCCAAAGAGTTAGATCTCCGCTTCTATACGTTAACTCATTTATATCCTTAGGGAAAATAAATTTTTCTTTTGTTAAATCATCTCTATTAATATATCCCATTCCTAATCCATCACCAGAAACATATAACTCTCCAGGACAATTAATAGGACATACATTTTGACATTTATCAAGGATATATACATTATTATTTGAAACTACTTTTCCTAAAGGAATGTCAGAAGTATATATTTTTTCTATCAATTGAGCACAACAAATAACTGTAATTTCAGCAGGCCCATATGCATTATATACTTTAACCTTAGGTAACTTCTCATACATGATATTTGTATATTTAGGTAATAAAACATCTCCACCAACATAAATATATTTTAATCCCTTAAACATTAAATAGTTATTTTCTACCATTTGATGAAAAATAGGTGTTGGTATAAAAGTAACAGTAATATCATTATTACATATATACCTGCTGTAATAATCTAAATTTAAAATGTCGTCTTTTTCCATCATATGCAGAGTCATTCCGTACATCATTGCACCCCAAATTTCAAAACCTGAAGTATCAAAAGTTAATGAACTAGATGTTAACATTATATCTGAAGAATTAAAACTAATATAGTTAGTATTCAATAACAACCTTAACATTCCCTTATGTTTTATCATATTGCCTTTTGGAATTCCAGTAGAACCAGAAGTATATATAACATGTAGTAACATTTCGGAATTTGTTGGTAAATTTAAATTTTGTTTATTTTTACTATCACTAACATCATATAACTTACTATCAATATCTATATAATAACAAGGTAAATCAATAATTTCTCTAAAAAATTTCTTTGAAGTAAGTACAATCTTAGAATTTGAATTAGTTATCATATATTTTGCTCTTTCTATCGGTAAATCATTAGTAATTGCTACATAAGCAGCATTACATTTGATTACCGCTAGAGCACCAACTAAATACTCTATTGATTTATCTAATAATAATGCAACTATATCACCACTTTTTATTCCCTTATCCAATAAAAATCTTGCTAATATATTTGCTTTTTCATTTAATTGACTATACGTTAAGTAACTTTCTTTATATACTACTGCTTTTTTTTCAGGATATAATTTCGCTTGTTGCTCAAAAATTTGGTGTACAGATTTATCTTTATGGTAATCTGTCTTATTATTATTAAATTCTATTAATAATTTTCTTTTTTCCAATTCTGTTACCAATTGTATATCACTTAAACCACCTTCAAAATGATTTATTACATATTCTATAGCATTTAAATAATGCTTTCCAAAATCCTCTATGCTACTTCTATTAAAAATATCTGTTGAATATTCAAAATTAATATTCAAAAAATCTTTACTTATATTCGGCATTATTTCACAAGTTAAATCAAATTTAGAAGTATGTGTATCAATGGCACTTATCTCACCAACACATCCATTAAAATCAATTTCTTTATTTCCTTCATTTTGGTACACATACATAATATCAAATAAAGGATTTCTAGATACATCTTTTATAATATTAAGTTCCTTCAATAATTCATCATATGAATACATACTATTATCTATAGTATTAATTAAATTATTTTGTATATCTTTTAAGAAATCTAAAATTGTTTTTTGATAATTAATCTTTGTTCTAAAAGGTAACGTTTTTATAAACATCCCTATAGTTTTTAACTCTTTTTCATTTTTTCTTCCTGAAGTAGCTAATCCTATTATTATATCTTCGCTATACATATACTTAGATAATACTATGTTAAATATACCAAGTAAAAAACTATTTACGGTTATATCTTTTTTCTTACATATATTTTGTAATTGATTATAGTACTTTTCAACTAGTACAAATTTTACACTTTCTCCTCTAAAAGATTTTTGACTTGGTCTTGGAGTATCAGTAATAAAATTATTAATAGGTAATTCTCCTTTAAATTGGTTTATAAAAAATTCTTTTGCTTTGACGTATTCATTAATATTTTGTAATCCAGTATTTTTTTTACAAACTTCCCCAAATGAAATTTTATCTTTAGTTACTACTTTATCACCGTACTCATTGTAAATTTCATTAATAAAAATATATATAGATGCTCCATCAAAAATTATATGGCTAAAATCAAATAAAATATAGACATTTTCTTCTGTTTCATATATATTTATTCTAAATAATTTATCATTTAATAAATCGAATGGTTTAACAAAATTTTTTCTTTTTATTTTATATTTTAAATAAGGAATTTTTTCGATTTTTATAATTTCACTATCCTTTATTTGGTTATATTTTTGAAATAATTCTCCATTTTCTTTTAAAACTATTCTATAACCAAAAACCTCATGGCTTTTTATAACTTTAGTAATTGCTTGCTTTAATTTTATAACATTAATATTTCTATCAAGTTTTAATTCAAAAGGTGTATTATATGTGATACTTTCTGGATTTTGCGAATAAATGCTAAATAATCCTTTCTGAATAGCTGTTAGAGGATAGCATCCGTCATATTTACTTTCATTTGAAACAGATATTAATATTTTTTTATCCTTTACCCTAGATTCATTTATATAGTTATCTAATAAAATAATACTATTATTTTCAAAAATATTTTTAGCATGCAATTCAACATTAAAATTTATAGAAAGTTCAGAAGCAATTTTAATAGCATCTAAAGAATCCATTCCATGTTCAAAAAAAGAACTATTCAAATCTATATCATTAATATCTAAAATTTTACACACAATGTCCTTTATTACTACTTGGTTTTTATTCTTTACAACTACTTTACTTTTAGTCTTTTCAATACTTGGTTTATATTTTTTTAATTCATTCTTATTTATTTTTCCACTGGAATTAATTGGAAATTCACTTAAATAAATAAAATAATTTGGTACCATATATAGTGGAAGTTTTTTTATTAATATATTTTTTATGTCATTTTCCTTACATAAATCTTCTTTTAAAATAATATATGCAAATAATTGTTGTTTACCGTGCATTTCATCAATTAAAACTGCACAATTTCTTACGAAATCAATATTTAATATTTGTTTTTCAATTTCTTCCAATTCAATTCTTAAACCATTAATTTTTACTTGATTATCCCCTCTGCCAACATAATATAAATCTCCATTAAAATCAAAAAATACTAAATCCCCAGAATTATAGGTTCTTTCTCCATTTAATACTAAAAATTTTTCTAATGTTAACGGTTCATTATTTAAATATCCTTTACAAACTCCTTTTCCAAATATATATTGTTCACCTGTCACTCCTATTGGTAGCATTCTTTTTTTCTTATCCAATATTAATACCCTTACATTTGGTAGTGGTTCACCAATGGATACAACACCATTTTTAATTTGTGTTACATTTTTTAACGATGATGCAACTGTAATTTCTGTTGGACCATACGCATTAAATACTTTAATATTATGATTAATTGATTTTAAAATTTCGAAACATTTTTTATTAAAAACTTCTCCTCCCATAGTAACATTTTTTAAACTATTTAATTCTTTATTTTTTGAATATTCTAAAATCATGTCTAATTTTGAAGGCGTTATAGAAAGTACTTCAACACTATAATATTTGATTAATTTAGTAATTAAATGTGGCATAATACTTTCATTTTCATTAGCCAAAATTAACTTCAATCCTTTAAAAATTGGTATAATAGAATCTATTATAAACATATCAAATGAATATTTTGCAAGAGAAATGGCAGTTCCATAACTATTGATATTCTCTTTTTCTGAATATGCTTCAATAAAATTAATTAGATTTCCATGAGATATTACAGTTCCTTTAGGTTTTCCTGTGGTACCAGAAGTATAAATAATATATGCATTATCATCCTTATTAATATTCATATTAATTTTATCAGTATTTTCATTAAAATTTTCTAATACATTTTCATAGTATACTACATTAAGTTCATTATTTTTTATTATCCTATTCCTTGGAGAGTTAGATATAATCATATTTGCATTACTATTTGAAACCATATATTCAATTCTTTCCTTTGGAAAACTAGGATCTATTGGCAAATATGCAGCACCAGATTTTAATACTCCCAAAATAGAAATTATCATTTCTGGGCATCTTTCAAACAGTAAAGCTACAATACTATTTTTTGAAACACTATATTTATTTTTTAAAACATATGCTAGTTTATCTGATTCTTTATCCAAATAATCATACGTAAATTCATTACCTTCAAAAACAATAGCAACATTATTTAAATTTTTTCTAACAGTTTCGTTAAAGATTTCAAGTACATTATAATAATTTCTGTAATCTCTTTTAGTGTCATTAAATTCATATAATATTTTATTTTCTTCTTCTTTGCTCATTATTCTAATGTCTTCAACATTTACATCTAAATCATTTAATGCATTTTCAATTATAGCTAACATTCTTGTATGTAAGTATTCTATTTCAATTTTATCAAATAGATCAACTTTGTAATCATAATTAATATTCAAAATACCACTAGAATCCATATCCATTATATGGATTTGTAAATCATCTTGAAGTTCTTTAGAAAAATTCCAAGTTGTAGAATATTTTTCATGATCCAATAATTCTGTTCTTGCATTTTGATAAGATAATACTATATTATATAAATTTGACGTAATATCTGAATTTTTCCTTATATATTCCAAAGTTTTCATATACGGGTATTTTTGGTGTCTAAACACGCTTAATGTATCTTTCCCTATCTTTTTTGTAAGATCTAAAAACTTTTCTCCCTCTTCAATTTTTACTCTAAGAGGTAAAGTTGAAACAAACATTCCAAGCATCTGTTTTTCTTTAAAGTTTGATCTATTTAATACAGGAGTACCTAAAACAAAATCATTTTTATCTTTTATTCTATATATATATGTTGAAACAGCAGCCAAAAATAGTGCATATGGAGATATCCTATTTTCCTTGCAATAATTTATTATTTTATCGTTTATTTCTTTTTCTAATTTTACGGAATATCTTTGAGCCTTAGTTGATAAATTACTATTTTTTTCTTTTAATGATACTGTATCATTTACTCCATGCAAATACTCTTTCCAAAATTCTGAATCTTTTTTAAATTTTTCTGAATTTTTATACTCATTTTCTGAATTAATAAATTCAATATAACTTGGTTTTTCCTCATCATCTAAATTGTTTTCTAACACATTTACAAGTTGCGTACCTATTTTACTACATGACCACGCATCGGAAATAATATGATTAACTTTCATAAATATACTTCCTGAATTTAGATTATATTTTAGTATTTTAAAATCATATAATTTTTCATCATATGAAAAAAGAGGCTGAAAAACCATGCCATCAATCCATTCTAAAATTTCATCTTTAGACATTGATGACATATCAATTACCTCAAACTCTTCATACTCATACTTTTCAATATATTGGTAAAATTTTCCAGAATTTTCACATATTCTAGCCCTCATTATATCATTTTTTTTAATTACACTATTAATTGCATCATTACATTTTTCTACACTAAATTCTTTATTTATATTAACTAAACCTGATATTACATTTACTGCACTACCACTATTATATCTTTCCATAAACAATATATTTTCCTGTGGAAAAGTTAAATTATACATATCTTTTTTCATATTCAACAACCCCATTCACTACATTTTTTTCTAAAAAATATACTCAAATAACGATTTTAGTATATCAAAAAACACAACATTATGCAACTTATTTCTTTACTTTTTTACATATTTTTTTGGATAATTTTACATATATGTATTGACAAAATTATTTTTGTATGGTATCATTTAGGAGTATTCAGTTTTTGCGGGTATGGCGGAATTGGCAGACGCGCCGGACTTAGAATCCGGTGTCTCACGACGTGAAGGTTCAAGTCCTTTTACCCGCACCAATTGAAATTTCTGTTCAAACTAGTAAACAGCATTTATACAAAAATCAATCAGAAAATAGAATCTGGTTGATTTTTTTGTTGTATAAAAACGATTTTAAAAAGTGATTATTAAAAATATAATTGAATTAATATTGTATTTTTATGTAAAATATTATATAATATAAATAGCTTAAATATATTTATTTCCTATATTCACTAATTAGTGGAGGAACTATCCTCTTACTTTTTTTAGTTAACATATATAACAAGAAAATAATAATAAAAAAATCGGAGGACATAATTATGTTGAAAAAATTTGCTTTATGGTTTATCTGCTTTGGGTTAAGTTTCTTAGTATCTGACGTGTTTGAATGGACTGAACAAGGAAAGGCATTTCTTTACATCCACCTCGGTACTGGCATCCTTATTCTTTTAGTATTTGTTGCAATTTGCATAATTTACAGTTTGATTAATGGATGTACTGCAGAGATGAGTGGAATATCTTTTCTCACAATATTAATTACAGCTGGTGCTTTGGCAATTGTATTGTTTGCGACTTGGGGAGCTACTAAACTCTTTGATATAGACTTCTTTGTTGCATATCAGATTATGACATTTGGCCAGTGTCTGTGTACAGATAGTAAGGAAAAAGATGACTAGCAAAATGAAAAAAAGAAAAACATTTCTTTACCTCGAAAGAGGTTTCTTTTTTTATGTAAAAATAAAAAAGATTAGCTTTTTATAATAAAAATTTGAAATTTACTAAATCTGGATAATTTTAAACATTAAATTGTTAATAAGTGTTGCACTTTCTTTCAAAAATAAGTTTTGTTAGTGCAAGTATAATATGATATAGATATAAAAATTAATTCCGTTTTTTTACGTTTTTTCGATAAATTTAAAAAAACATTTTAATCGCCAATAGGAACTGGAGCAAAAAGAATACACTAACTAAAATTGAACAAAAAAATCAATTAGAAAAATAAATCTAATTGATTTTTTGAATATTCAAAACTTTAAAATTAGTTTTCAGTATTACTCCTAACACACCTATTATTCATAATTAAAGATACATAAAATGGAATACATATATATAAAACATAATGTGCCCAATCTTTTAAATTTAAAATTACTACAATGTCAAATAACGTATATAATGTTATAACCATTGCCAAACATACCTTTAAAGCGACTGATTCCTGTAAGTCAAATATTTCTGTTAGTGAAATACTAATAAAACGACCTATAATTAAAGAAATTGAAACAATTATAGAATCCAAAAGTACGTTATTTGTACCTCCAAACAATTTTGCAAGAATTAAAAGCGTTATAAATACTATTGGAAATACAATCAATGATGAGATAACTTTTTCCTTTAGAGTACTTTCTTTAATAATAGTGTATTCTTTCTTTTTGTTTCCTGCATTTATTGTAAGTGAAATAAAGCAACCAACACCTACAGAAATTGAATTAATTGCAGATTCTAAAATCCAATATCCTGTATAGTTAAATAGTCTTGTCAAACCCAAAGATATAATAAATGATATTATTAGTGACAGTAATGTTGCAACAAGTCTTTGTGCTAAAGTAGTTTCCATAATAAGCCCTCCATTTTTTAGTCTTGTTATTTTGGTATAAATATATAGTTTCCCTCCTCATTATTATTAAATAACAAATAAGCAATTAATACCTGCGCATTATAATATCATATTTTACATAAAATATCAATACAATATAAAGATATGTTAATGTTAAAGTAAGAATGTAAAAAATTATACATTTTTATATTAACATTATCTCCTTCATCTAATCTTGCTAATTCTTATTCCCTTTCTTTGAATATTATTTTTAATATTCTTCCTTCTTTCAAGTTTCATCACCTACAATTGTGTGTGATGTTAACTCTGTTTCAAATTCCTTGCAAGTCTTTCCTAAAAATTATTTACATATAATTTAGTAAACTCAAAATCACTATAATCCCTATCATTTTTGTATCTCCAATTAATATAATTTATTTTTTATTATTATATATTATACATAATAAACTTTATTTATAGGTATTAACATATTTGTTAACAAGTACGCATTTTCTCATTGCAATTTCTTTTTCATTATGATTTAACGGTTTACTATTTTGATTTACTATTTCTTCTATACGCTCATCACTAGTTATAATTCCCTCTATAGCATTTGAACTTTTAATAGATTGGATAATCGCTATTTTTTCTAACTCTGTAAATATCTTTTCATATTCATCTTGCCTAATTTTTGCTCCTGCTTTTAATGAATAAATTGTTCCTGTAATATTTATTAAATTAGCTGGTAATAGTCCATTATCCAAAAAAAGAATAATCAATTTTTTTCATTTTCCCTCACTTTCTGCATATTATATTTGTTTTTTATGCATATAAATAAATTTTGTTTAGTGAATATTGATTTTATTGAAAACATATAAAATACCTCTTCAACCATTAAAGATAATTTTTTTGAAAAAATTATTTTATAAATACAATAC
>CAKOYA010000013.1 GCA_934130325.1 uncultured Clostridia bacterium | reverse complement strand
TTTTTAAATTCATCTCCATTTACTTAGTCTCTGCCTTTTTTAGAATTTTTTACCCCAACTATTGACAAAGAACCAAATAAATATTGTACTAATAATATATTACACTTTTAATATATTGAAACACTAGATGTCTTTAAATAGTTAGCAAATGTTGAAAGTGGCATGCTTCTATTTGCATATATTCTTGGAATACTGTACAAATCATGTTTATCAGAATAGTATACTCCTCCTGTCATTGCAAGACCATATTTGTATTTTTCTTTTGAAATTTCTATAGTTTTAGAATTATAATCACCAACAGGATAGCAAATAGTAGATAGATTTATTCCAAATCTATTCTCAAATAATTCTTTAGACTCTAATATTTCTTTTCTTTGCTCTTCTAAAGAAATAGTTGTAAGCTCTCTATGTGATAAAGTGTGCGATTCTACACTAACAAGTCCACTATCTATCATTTCTTTTACTTGAGCATCAGTTAAATAATTTTCACCATTCATATAATTATATATAAGATTTACAGTAGCCTTTACATTATATTTTTTAATAAGCGGAAATGCATTATTATAAAAATAGACAAAGCAGTCGTCAAAAGTAAGTGCAACGGGTTTTGTATATTTATATACTTCCTCTATTTCATTTACAAAAATTGTTTCATAATTATTTTCTACAATATATTTTATCTGTTCTTCTAACGTAGATGGTTTTAAAAAGTTCTCTACATCTGGATAATTACCATAATCGTCTAAAATAAAATGATACATAAATATTGGTACTGCTGCCTTAAAATTTGGAGGTGGCACCTCATCTTCCACTTTTAAATTCACCACCTCATTTTTGTTATCTTCAACATATGGAGTATCTTTTTCAATTTTATTTTTCCTTATTCCTACAAATAGAAACATAAAAGCTACAATTATTAATACAATTATTATTAAAACAATAAATGTATTTTTCAATCCTTTTTTCATATACTTGTCTCCTACATTATTTTAACTTTTTTTGAAAATTCCATGTATCTTTACACATATCGTCTAATGTCTTCTCAGTTTTAAAACCAAGTTCATTGTATGCTTTTGTAGGATCTGCATAACATTTAGCTATATCACCTGGTCTCCTATCTGTTATCTTATATGGTACTTTTAATCCATTCGATTTTTCAAATGAATGAACCATATCAAGAACACTATATCCAGTTCCAGTTCCCAAATTATAAATATATAGTCCACTATCTTCTTTTTCAATTTTTTCTATAGCTTTTACATGGCCTATACTTAAATCAACCACATGAATATAATCTCTTACTCCAGTACCGTCATGAGTATCATAATCATTACCAAACACAGACAATTCTTTTAGTTTACCACTTGCCACCTGAGCTATATATGGCATTAAATTATTAGGTATACCTTGTGGATTTTCACCAATTAGACCACTAGAATGGGCACCTACTGGATTAAAATATCTAAGTATTACTATATTCCAAGAATTATCAGATTTATATAAATCCTGCAAAATCTGTTCGATCATATATTTTGAAGTTCCATAAGGATTTGTAGTTCCTCCTATTTTTGAATCTTCAGTTATAGGAACAAATTCAGGATCTCCATATACTGTTGCAGATGAACTAAACACAAATTTCTTTACGTTATATTTTCTCATAGTATTAAGTAATGTAAGAGCACCAGATACATTATTTATATAATATTCAATTGGTTTTTGCACAGATTCTCCTACTGCCTTAAAGCCAGCAAAGTTGATAACTGAATCTATATCATTCTCGTTGAATACCTTATCCAAACTTACTTCATCTAAATAGTTAATCTCATAAAATTTAAAATCTTTTCCTGTTATTTTACGTATATTATCTAAAACCTCAGGCTTACTATTTGAAAAATTATCTATGACAACCAATTCTTTACCAGCATTTAAAAGTTCAACACAAGTATGTGAACCAATATAACCAGCTCCACCTGTTATTAATATTTTTCCCATATTATAATTCCCCCTTATAAAATAATAAATGCGTAATATAAAATACTACGCACTCATTATATAACTTAAATAAATTTTTTGCAAGTATTAAAATAAAATTACCTTTGCAATAACAATAATAGCAACAATTACTCTATAATATGCAAATACAGCAAAATCATTTTTCTTTATATATCTTAACAAGAATTTTATACTAATAATACCAACTATTGCAGCTGTAATTATTCCAACAAGCACAGACATATTAAATCCTATAAACAAATCTTTAACTTTAATAATAGCAGCTCCAAATATTATTGGTGTTGAAAGTAAAAAAGTAAATTTTGCAGCGGCTTCTCTAGATATTCCCATTAAACGTGCTGCAAGTATAGTAGTACCTGAACGTGAAAAGCCAGGAACAACTGCAAGAGCTTGTGAACAGCCTATTATAAAAGTTTGCTTAAAAGTTAAGTTTTCAAATTCTATTGGATTTTTATATTTTTTTTCTGCCCACTTATCGCCAATATAAATAAATACGCCCATCAAAGCTAACAATAAAGAAATAATTATCATGTTATTTCTTACAACATCCTCAATTATACCTTCAAAGGCCATACCAACTACAGCACCTGGTATAGTTGCACAAACTAAATACCAAAACATTTTTCCATTAAAGGTTTTCTTTTTATGTACAGCATTATCGAATGCACCTTTAAATAGATTTAACCAATCCTTAAAAAATACAATAAGAACTGCAATCAAAGTACCAAAATGCAAGGCAACATCAAAAGCTGTTTCAAATGTTGGTTCCATTTCTGGAAAATTAAATAAAAATCTTACTATAATTAAATGAGCTGAACTAGATATAGGTAAAAATTCACCTATACCTTGAACAATTCCTAAAATAATACAATGAAATATACTCATATATTTTCCCCCACTTCACATTTTTTAATTTTCTAATAGTTCAGTTTTTATTAATATGTTATTTGAAGTTCTAAGATACATTATATTATCTTTAATAGCCTCAAATTTTACATACTTAGAATACTTTCCAATTCGTTTATAAGGATCCTCACCAGATACATTTATAACGTAAGTTGGATATACTAAATAAACACCATAATTGTTAGAATAAGTTGTAACTAAGTCAGAATCGCTAAGTTTAATAGTGTCTACTACTTTGTTACTATTAACTTTATATATAGTTGTATATTTTTTATCAATAAAATATAAATTATCATCATAATCCAGTCCAATCATTTCAACACTAGATTTAAATAAATTTAACACTCCTCCTGAATAATAAACATTAGATTTTGAATCTTCATAATATATTCTATCTTTATGTTGCAACATAATTAATTTATCAATTATAACACCAGATTTTACCTGAGACATACTATTAAATAAATCTATTCTATACAATACATTATTGGTAGTAGACTTAGTTTTTGTTTCAACATTAATATATATTATGTTTATAATAGGAGACATATTCATATCTTTAATCTTAGAAAAATTATTTACAGTAAATTTGTTATATTCACTCTTTTTCTTGCTTGATAATTCATAAGTTTTTAATAATAACTTTGAGGAAGTCCCCAAGTCTTCTTCTGTAAAATACATAATTAAGTTTTTATCATATAATAAATTATAATAACAAATACTTTCTTCCTCTTCAATTACCTCTACATTTTTACCATCACTTAGGCTATTTATATATATCTTTCCATCCTTTAAAAAAGTATAATATTTATTATCAAATGAATATTGAATTTCCTCTATATCAGATGGTAATGTTACTTTTTGTCCATTTTGAAGTTTACTTGTACCAGATTGTGATTGTGCAGTATCAATGGCACTACTTTGACCTAAAGAATATATAAAATTATCTACAACAGATAAAGCAACTACTGCAATTAATGTTCCTATAGCTAAAAATATAAGTATATATAATAGAATTTTTTTCATTATTTACCTCTCTTTTTTAGAAAAATTATTTTGTTATAATAAATGCACAAGGTACATAACGCTCACCCATTATATCGCTAGGGCTATTCACTAATTTTGAGTTATATACCATAGTTGATGAAGCCCCTCCATCAAGGTTAAATGCGTTATATGCGTCATACTGCAAAAATATATCTTGAACATTTTTTAGCGTAGCTCCAAGACTATCTGATTGTCTTCCATCTATAACAAGCATAAGTATTGCACCATCTTTTCTCTGACCAATTGCTGTTCTTGGTTGAATTCCCCAACCACCATTACCAGAACGAATAGTTGGTTGACCATTTATTATAATTACGGGACCAAATGATACTGCACTTTGAAGATTTAGTTGTTTCATTTTAGAATAAGTCATAGAATTTGAAACTATCATTTTATTACTTGAATCAATTCCTACTACACTATACGACGACACGCTTGAATCAGAATTTTTTAATTCGCCATTTTCAATCAAAATTCCACTAGGTTTGCCACCTGTTCCAAGTGCATCATCTGCAAATCCCCCAGCATTTATTCCACCTATGGCGTCATATGCCTCAACTATTTGTGACGTTGTAGAACCAACTTTTCCAAGCCTTGGTGCAGTTGCCAATTTTACTCTAGATGGATCATCAATTATAAGAAGATATCCCTTAAAAGTATCTGAACTTACATCAACTAATTCAATGCCATCAGTTGGATCTTCAGAACTATTACTATTCTGACTTTCAGTTATTTTTATATCATCTAAATTTTGATCTGCTAATATTTCTTCTGGTCTATTTCTTTTTAATATTTCCTCTATTTCTTCATCACTCAAAAACCAAGTAGCAAAATATTGATGACTCATCGTAGTCATCGCAGTTGTTACAATCATATCCCTAATATTTGTATATGGGCCATAATATATTAAACCTATACAAAGAAGTGGCATATAAATTATTTGAAAAACAACAAAAAGTGCAAATATTTTTAAAATTTTTTTCATTCTATCTCTCCTCGAATTACTATAATGCATAATTTCCTTTAAATCAAATTCTTTTAAAATAAGTCATCTTTAATTTTAACAGATAATATATATTTTTTCAACACAAATATACATATTTTTATTTATTTTTTACATAAAAATTTATCAAAGAAAAAAAGCAGAACATTTCATAAAACGAAATATTCTGCAATATTACTTTTTAATTCTTCTTTTTAGTAGCTGTGCTATTAGTAGTACTGTTACTAGTAGTATTAGTCTTGGTATTAGTAGTTGTTGTCTTTTCAGAATATACATCTACTTTTGTTTCATTCTTCTTTTCATCAGTAGTTGAAGGTTTAGTAGTATGTACATTACAAGTTTCAGTAGGCACCATATACTTCCAATCGCTTGGTTTTATAGGTGGATCGTAATCCCTAGATATAAATGACTTCTCACTAGTATTAGTACAAAATTCAGTTGCTAATTTACCAGTATCATTACATATTTTTACTTTTTTATGCACTGTACAAGTTTTTGTTGGTACACTACCTTTTGCAAATAAATCAGTTAAAGTTCTATCACCTCTTTGATCAGTTTTGCATGCATCAGTAGCAACTAAACCTGAATCTCTACAAACAGCTGCTTCAATAACACTACTTGGTCTATCAAATTGTTTAACTTCTTGCCCCTTACTTATTTCATTTACTACACTATTAAATAATTTCATACAAGTATATGGGTAGCTTCCATAAGAACGATATCCAATCGCTTTAGGATCATCATAACCATTCCAACATGCAATTGTGTAATATGGAGTAAATCCACAGAACCATTGATCCTTATCTTCATTTGTGTTTCCTGTTTTTCCAGCTATAGGCATATTTCCAGCTTTTATGCTTCCAGCACCTGTTCCAGACTGAACTACAGTTTGCAAACAACTTGTAAGCATATAAGCAGTTGAATCTTTCATAACACGCTTTGCTTCAGAATTTGAAACCAATAATTCTTCACCATTTTTATTTACAACTTTTGTATATAGTTTTGGCTCTATATACAATCCACCATTTGCAATAGTTGCATATGCATTTGCCATCTCAAGTGGCGTAAATCCAGTTGTAACACCTCCTAATGCTAAAGATGCTGCGCTTTCATCATTTTTTGCCTTGTTTTCTTTGGCAGATACTAAATGTTTCAATCCTGTGTTTTTTGCAAAACTAAAGGCAAATGAAGTATCTACTTTCATATTTGCTCTAACAGCAGGTAAATTCATAGACTTAGCTATAGCCTCTCTTGCAGTTACATAGCCATTAAAATATCCATAATAGTTTCCTGGATTCCAAGATCCAAGTGGCAATGGCGAGTCATCTAGCCCTGAACCAGGTGATGATTCTCCTTGTTCGAATGCTGGTCCATAAGCTCCCAATGGTTTCATACAAGATCCTGGCTGTCTAGTTGCCTGTGTTGCTCTATTAAATTCTCTTGCACCAGTTTTTTCGCCAGCCCCACCTATCAATCCAACTACATTACCATTTGATTGATCCATAACAACCATGGCTGCCTGCATAAAGTCACCGTTTCTATCAGTATAGAATAATTTATCGTTATTAAATGTATTATTTATGGCATTTTGTACATTACTATCTTGTGGTGTATATATTTTTAGTCCATCTGTGTATAACATTTTTACAGCTATACCTTCACTTACACCTTTTTGTTCCATCAAATCCTCTTTAACCTGTTCAAAAACGGCATCTACGTAATATGATTGAACTCCTGTGCTAACTTGAACTTTTTCTTTTTTAAATACTATCTCATAATTTTTAGCTTCTTCATACTCTTGCTCATTTATCTTCCCTAATTTAAGCATTTGCTTCAAAACTAAATCTTTTCTCTCTAAAAGTCTTGCTTTTGCTTCTTCACTTTTATATGGATTTGTAGCTTCAGGTGACTGAATTATAGCGGCAAGTACAGCAGCTTCTGCTATATTCACATCCTTGATATTTTTACCAAAATAATTTTGTGCTGCTACCTCAATACCATAGGAGCCATCTCCCATATAAATAGTGTTTAAGTATGACTCAAATATCTGCTCCTTGGAAAGTTTTGTCTCAAGAACCATAGCTCTATACCATTCTCTTATTTTTCTGGTCCAAGTAGCCTCTTTATCATTCTTTAAATTTTTTACCAACTGTTGAGTTATAGTACTACCACCAAAATTTGACTCTCCTCCATTAACTAAATATGTTACAATGGCACCAGCTGTTCTTTTAATATCTATTCCACTGTGTTCAAAAAATCTCTCATCTTCAATTGATACAATTGCATCCACAACATGTTTAGGTAAATCGTTATATTCAATAGTTATTCTATTTTCAGAATCGTACAACTGGCCTATTTCATTTTCATCTTTATCATAAACAAAAGATGTTAAATTGTACATTTTCATTTCATCTAAATCTATACTATCGGTTTTATCTATTATTCCTGTTATAACACCAAGTATAATTCCAGCTGCTATGATAAAAATACCTAATAGTACAAACAAACAAATCCTAAATATTTTCCACCCCTTACTCTTTTTCTTTTTTCCAACCTTTTGACTATTTTTAACACTTGGACCTGGGTAATTTACATTTTTCTTTTCCTTAGAAATTTCATTATCAACTTTCACTAAAGCTTTAGATTTTAACTTAGATTTTGATTTGTTACTCTTATCCATTTTCTTCACCTCTGTTTATTTCATATTCTCACAACGAATCCAAAAATTCAAAAATATTCCCTCTGATACTAAAACTAAGTTTCAAAGCATTTCCAATTTTTGAAAGTTCAAAAGGAGAAATATGTCCTACCTTCCTTATAATTCTTGCTTTATCAATCGTCCTTATTTGTTCTATTAATACAATAGAATCTTGTCTTAGTCCACAACTTTTTCCTTGAATTAAAATATGTGTAGGAATAGGATTTTTAGTAAATTTTGTAGTTATAGGTGCAACAATTACAGTTGGACTAAATCTATTTCCTATATCATTTTGCAATACAAGTACAGGCCTTATCCCATCTTGCTCACTTCCAATAACTGGCCCTAAGTCTGCATATAAAACATCACCACGTTTTATAATCAACACTACAATCCCTACTTTCATATATTATACACTAAATATAAAAAAAATCAAATATTTTTACATATTTTTTTCTATAAGCTAAAGAAAGTGTATTGCACATCTAAATATGTTTTATCCTCTTTATCATAAACTCTATATTCTGTCGGTAACTTAGTATCACTTGATATACATAATTCAAATTTAGTTATATTCATACCACTTTCAAATATATCTTTATAGCTGCTCAAAATAGTATTTTCTTTGTTGTTAACTATTACTTTATATGAAGTTATATTTTCTCTGTTATCTACTTCTATTTTTATTTCTTGGCTATCGGGATTTTCTTTTAAATATTTTTCAACATCATTATATAATGATATAAAAGTGGAAATGCTTAATACATTAGTCTTTTTAACTATATATTCTCCAAGCACATATTCATTTATCTGTCCTTCTGATGAAATTTTTAATGTATTATTTTCAATTTTATATGTTACCATATTATTATTATCATTTTTAGTATCAAATTTAAACTTATAGTTTCCATTAACATCTTCATATTCTTCTTCAATATAATAATTATTTATTGTTTTATTTCCATATATTTTTATATTAGCTCCATATTTATAATAAGAAGTTTCAAATACATTTACTTTACTATTTATATTCAAATTTAAATTTACGTTTTCATCATTTAGTAGTTTATATATAGTAACACTAATAAGCATAACCGCTATTGTAATGGCTCCAAGAATTATGAACCATAATAATTTATTTCTATCTTTTTTTATATTTAACATACTTATATACATAAACACTAACCTCTAAAACAATATATGAAAAATATATAAAAAAATACCATGCATATTTTGCAATATACCTAAATAACAATAAATAAAACCTTAAATGATAAATAAAAAACAAATAGCTAGTGTGCCTAATCACACGATAACTATTTGTTTTTTAAATCTTATTTTCTTTTCTTAGCATCAGTCAACGCAAGTTTTACTTCATTTAATCTATTTTGAATTTCAATTAAATCTTCTGTTGTCAAATTATTCTTAATTTCTGATTTAACCACATTTGTCATGTCATCAACATCTTGTTTTAAGAAAGACAATGTCTCTAATATATCAAATCTTGTAGATTTATATGTTGGTACGTTATTTTCTAATAACTTACCATCTATTGTATAAGTTTCCTCGTATTTTGGAATTATACATGGTATTTGAAATTTATCATACACTGCATTTTTAAATGATTGCTGAGCTGAATATTCACCATGCACTAAAAATATATTCTTAGGCTTTTGCTCCATTTTTTCTATCCATGTCAAAAGTCCAGTTCTATCAGCATGTCCAGAAAAAGCATCCAAATATCTTATCTCCGCATTTACAGCGATTTCCTCACCAAATATTTTAACAAGTTTTTCTCCACTTAAAATCTTCTTTCCAAGGGTACCTTCAGCCTGAAAGCCTACAAATAATACAGTGCATTCAGGTCTATATAGATTATGTTTTAAATGATGTTTTATTCTTCCAACTTCACACATGCCGCTTGCAGATATTATAACTTTTGGTACTCTATCTTCATTTAAAGCTTTAGATTCATCAGAAGTTGTTACAAAATGTAAATTTTCAAATTCAAGTGGATTATCGCCTTTTAATAAATATTGTAATGCTTCCTCATCATAATACTCAGGATTACTTTCAAATATTTTGGTAGCATTCACAGCAAGTGGACTATCAACATACACCGGAATCTTTTTTAATCTTTCACTAATCCCTTTCATGGCTGCATATTTATTTATTTCATATAGTATTTCTTGAGTTCTTCCTACAGCAAATGAAGGTATTATTACATTACCACCACGTTCAATTGTATCTAATAATATTTGAATAAATTTTCCTGATTGGTCGTCCATTTGTCCATGTTCTCTATCTCCATATGTAGTTTCCATAACTAAATGATCTGCAGCTTTTATATATGTTGGATCATTAATTATAGGCATATTTAAATTTCCTAAATCCCCTGAAAAAACTAATTTTTCTGTTTTTCCGTCTTCAGTTATATCTATATCCACAATAGCAGAACCAAGCATATGTCCTGCATCATGTAATTTAAACTTTATATTTTCATTAATTACTACTTCTTTTTCATAATCAATTCCTTCAAAAATTTCTAAGGAATCTAAACCGTCTTGGGCAGTATACATAGCTTCAGTTGGTTTTTTGCCTGCTCTCATCCTCTTTTTATTTACCCATTCAATTTCTTTTTCTTGTATGTGTCCACTATCTGCAAGCATTATTCCACATAAATCCACTGTTGCAGTACTTGCATAAATTTTTCCCTTAAATCCACTTTTATATAACTTTGGTATTCTCCCACTATGATCTATGTGTGCATGAGTAAGGATTACAAAATCTACTTCACTAATACTAAAAGGAAAATCTTCGTAATTTAACATTTGATCTGTTAATCTACCTTGAAACATACCACAATCAATTAAAAACTTTTTGTCTCCTACCTCTACCATATGACAAGAACCTGTAACAGTTCTAGCAGCTCCAAAAAATGTAATTTTCATATAATCAAACTCCTTTAAATATGTTTTATTTTATATTAAACACAAAAAATTTTCAATACCTATTATCTATTTTTCTTCAATTCGTAATAAAATTAATTATTTGAAATTTTTAATATTTTAGAATACATAAAACATACAATTATCTATTCTTTAACTAGTTATAGCTTATATAAAAGATTTTTATTACGAATCAAAATTTATTATACCTTGTAAAAAAACATCCGCAATCTTTAAATTGCAAATGTTTTTTGTTTGTTTTAAATCACTTCATTTAACATTTTTGTTATTAGTTTCTATTTTTATACCAATACTGTATATTTCATATTTCTAATTCTTGTAAAATTTCAAATAATTCGTCATACTCATTAATTATATTTGGTATTTGAAGTCTCCTAACCTCATTAGATATTCCATTTTCCGTTTTTAGAAAACGTCCTTTTAAACTTAAATTCATAAGTCCTTTTCTTACTTTTTTTAAGCTACCTTTTTTTACAGAAAAATTTATATATTTGTTATCAACTGTTGAGGAAAAATGTTTATACTCATCAATATAATACCTTACTTCATTTGTGTTTACACTTACTCTTCTTGTTATAAGCTTTTGATAGTAAAGTACAAATGTTATTATATCCAATAATGCCGGAAATATACTAAGTACTAATAGACTTGTCGTATCTAAATAGTTAATATGAATCAAAAGAAAAAATATAACTAACTCTACACCTACAATTTGCAATACAGTAATTAAGGCATATATTTTACATTTATCCTTATTTATATCAAATTTTTTTTCCATATAAAATCCTCTTTACATATTATCTATAAAAGCATCCGTTACCTATAAATTCGCGTATTATTGAATTGATTGGTATATTGCTTGTTTCCATAGGTAAAAAGTTATTTAAATATTCGTAAAGTCTTCTACTTTCAGAGTAATATTCACTAGTATTGTCAAGTTGTAAAAGTAAAGGTTGAGCAAATGTTTTCATGACACTTGGTTCATATATAAGGCTTGAATTATATATATAATCAGCATTATTAACAAATGGGAAAATATACCTCTCTTCACCTTTTTTCACATTAGTCCAAAGTTCAAATGTTTTTTCAACGCTATGGCCTCTTGTGCTATAATCTCTTACCATACGTCTTAAAAGTCTAGTATCAGAAGAAGAAATTTTAGTATAACCGTCAATATTTAGTGTAGCTATTGGAGCTATATATATTTTATATTTATTTTCTTCTTTAGTAAATTTAGTAAGTATAGGATTTAATGCATGTATTCCCTCTATAATTAAGACATCATTAGAATTTAGTTTTAACATCTTTCCGTTATATTTTTTAGTTCCAACCACAAAATCAAATTCTGGTAGTTCTACTGTTTTTCCATCGATTAATTCTTTCATTTGCTTATTAAATAGGTCTATATCCAAAGCTTCAACACATTCAAAATTATATTTTCCATCTTCACCTAAAGGTGTATCTTTTCTCTCAACAAAATAATTATCCATAGATATGGTAATAGGATTATACCCTGTTAATTTTAACTGCACACCTAATTTTTGTGCAAAAGTAGTTTTACCAGAAGATGATGGACCAGCTATAAGAATCATTTTTACATCTTTTCTTTTTTCAATATCAAGTACAAGTTCCACTAATTTCCTATCATGTATTGCTTCTGATACTTGAATAACATCATTTATTTTATTTTTTAATATGGCCTCATTTAAATCTCCTACAGTATTTATACCTATTATTTGGTTTAAATCATTAAAGGATATAAAAGATTCATATAACCTTTCTCCCTTTTTTCCTGTATCCATTTCCATATTTTCATTTGGAATTACAAGAAGTGCTCCATCTTTATATGGTATAAGATCAAACATTGTTATATAACCTGTGCTTGGTGCTAAAATCCCATAGAAATTATTATACATTCCATCACAAAAATACATAGTTACAGTAGATTTTAATCTATTACTTATATTTTTTAATTTATCTTCCGAATTGGAAGCTATATATAACCCTGTAGCTTCCTCGACAGATACTACTCTTTTTTCTATTGGAATATCTCTTTTTATAAACTCAATCATTTTATCCTTTATTGCCTTTATTTTATCAGCATTTAACTCAATTCCCTCTATTAAAAAGTATTGATTACGGTTTATTGTAGATATAAAATCTACTTTTGTATTTGAAAAAAGAGTAGTAAGTGCCATATGAAGTAACATTTTTAAAGTTCTTGAATAAATCCTATATCCATCATTGCTATTAAATTTAACTAATTCTATTTTAGTATCCTTAACAAGTTGATAATCATATGATTTAATTTCATTATTAACTTTTAAGGCCAAAATATCCCTAATATTATTTTCAACTAATTTAACAGCCTCTATTGCTGGAGTCTTATATGGTACATTTACTACTCTTCCATCTGAGAATTCTACATTTATTTTCATTTTATTCAGCCCCTTTTATAATAAGATATACAAAAAATATACTGTACATCCATACAGTATATTTTATCATATATATATTTTTTTTACTACTTCTTTTTTATATTTTCCAAAAAAACTTTTATAAAATCTTTATTAGTTTTTGTTTTTACCAATATATTAATAATTTTTTCAATTATTTCCGCATTTGATAAATTATTGTTATTTTGTGACATCAATCTTCTAATATAATTACTACATTCAAGTTCTTCTTTTGTAAGAAGTAAATCTTCCCTACGAGTTCCTGATTTATATATATCAATTGATGGGAATATTCTTCTTTCACTAAGTTTTCTATCCAAATGTACTTCCATATTTCCAGTTCCTTTAAATTCTTCAAAGATTATATCGTCCATTCTACTTCCTGTTTCAGCAAGTATTGTAGCAAGTATTGTTAAACTTCCACCATTTTCTATATTTCTAGCAGCTCCAAATAATTTTTTAGGAAAATGTAGTGATGCTGGATCTAATCCACCTGATAATGTTCTTCCACTAGGATCAACTTGCAAATTGTTTGCACGCGTAAGTCTTGTTAAACTATCCATAAGTATAACCACATCTTTATTATGTTCAACTAATCTCTTTGCCCTTTCAATAACCATTTTTGATACTTTTATATGATTTTCTGGTGATTCGTCAAATGTTGAATGGATAACCTCAGCATCTACAGATCGTTCAATATCAGTTACTTCTTCTGGTCTTTCATCTATTAATAATATCATTACATATACTTCAGGATTATTTTTTATTATACTATTTGCTATTTGTTTTAGCATAGTAGTTTTTCCAGCTTTAGGCTGTGCTACTATTAATCCACGTTGACCTTTTCCTATAGGAGAGATTAAATCTATAATCCTTGTAGAAAAATCTTTTGGATTACTTTCTAGTCTCAAACGTTCTGTAGGATAAATTGGTATTAAATTATCAAATGGCCTTCTTTTTAATGCTATATCAACACTATCAGAATTAATACTTTCAATGTATATAAGGGATGGAAATTTATTCTGTGGTTCTGTTGTAAATCTAGCGATTCCCTTTAATTTATCACCAGTTGAAAGCTTAAATCTTCTTATTTGAACTTGCGATACATATATATCCTTGCTTCCTGATTGGTAATTATCACTTCTTAAAAATCCAAATCCGTCTGGTAATACTTCAAGTATTCCCTCAGCTATGTAATCAGTTTCTGGATTTTCAATTTGTATATCTACTTTTTCTTCTAATTTATTTGAATCTTCTAATTTTTTTACTATTTCTTCTATTAAATATTCTTTCTTTAACCTTTCATATCCATCTAGTTTCAATTCTTGAGCTAAATTTCTAAGTTCAGTTAATGCTGATTTTTTTAAACTTTCTCTTGTATACATATTTTACCTCCATTACATGACTTGTGCATATAAGTCATAATCATCATAATCAATAATTCTTACTTTTATAAATTCTCCAACAATCACCTTTTTAGAACTTTTTTCATCAATTTTTATATATATACGTCCATCTACATCTGGCGCTTCCATATATGAACGACATGAAAAATAGTTTTCATCTTCTGTTATTCCTTCTACTAATACTTCATATATATTATTCAGTTTCTTTTTATTCAAATTATATGAAATACTCTTTTGAATATCAAATATGTCTTTTAATCTTTCTTGTTTTACAGAGTCTTCTATTTGATTTTTAAAGTCATACGATTTGGTTTCCTCTTCTTTAGAATAAGCAAACGCTCCAAGTCTATCAAATTCTAATTTTAATATTCCGTTTCTTAATATTTCAAAATCCTCATCAGTTTCGCCGGGAAATCCTGTCATTACAGTGGTCCTTAATATAGCATTTGGTACTTTTTCTCTTATTTTATTAATTCTGTCAAATATTATTTTTTGAGTATCATGTCTATTCATTGATTTTAGTATTTTATCACTTAGATGTTGTATAGGAATGTCAAAATATTTACAAACTTTTTCATTTGTAGCCATTTCATCTATTAATTCATCAGTAGCTTCATAAAGGTACATATATAACACTCTAATCCATTTTACACCATCTATCTTTGATATTTCTCTCAATAATTCAGGTAACATTAATTTACCATATATATCTATACCATATTTTGATGTATCCTGTGAAATAATGCAGAATTCTCTCATTCCTTTGCTTGCTAACCACTTAACTTCATCTAATATATCTTCCATTTTTCTACTTTTAAATTTTCCTCTTATTAAAGGAATAGCACAGTAGCTACACCTATTATCACAACCATCTGATATTCTGATATAACAAGAAGGAAAATTTGAAGCGATTATTCTATTTTTGAATTCTAAATTTCGACCTAAAGATTTTTGATTAAAATATTCAGATAAAATATTATCTATATGCTCATACTCATCCACACCTATGCATAAATCTACCTCAGGCATATTTTTTAATATATCCTTTTTGTATCTTTTAGCAAGACATCCTGTAACAATAAGAGTATTACAATTGCCACATTCTTTGTAATCTGCCATTTCAAGTATAGTATCTATTGCTTCTTTTTTGGCTGATTCTATAAAACCACAAGTATTTACAACAATTACTTCTGCATCATAAGGGTCATTTACTATTAAGTCGCCTCTTTTTTTAAAGAGGCCAAGTAACATTTCACTATCTACTTGATTTTTACTACAGCCAAGTGTTACTAATCCAATTTTCATATTTTTTATTTCCTTTCAATTTCTTTAATTATAACATAAAAAAAAACAAAAGAAAAGGGAGAACTCTTTTTTTCTCTCTTTTCTACATTATTCGACAAAGTTTATTTAATTTGAAAGTAAAGGTTGAATTTGCTCACCTCTTAGTGCTTTCTTTATAGTATCAACTACATATGTATAATCTAAAACTAAAGATTTAGGTTTAGAAACGCAATCATCTTGTCTAAATGGTATAAAATACATATTTTTAGTGTTAAGTACACTTCCTATATTTTTTAAACTTACACCCAAACCATCATTTGTAGATACACCTATTACAACAGGCTTATTATTTCTTATATGACCTTTTATAGCCATAAGTACCGGGGTATCTGTTATACCATTTGCAAGTTTTGCTAAGGTATTTCCAGTACAAGGGCATACCACAATGATATCTACCATATTTTTTGGTCCTACAGGTTCTGCCTTTGGAATTGTATCTATAACTTTATTTTTTGTAGTTTCCTCTACCATTTTAATATATTCATTAGCTTTATAAAATCTTGTATCCATACTCTTAGTTGCAAAAGAAACTATAGGAATAATTTCCTTTGCTCCTGCATTTTTTAGTTCTTCTAATACCCTTTTAGTTTCATTAAAATTACAACATGACCCAGTTATAGCAAAACCTATTTTTATGTTATTTAAGTCCATATTTTTGCCTCCTCATAGATTAGTTTATGAAAGTAGTACAAAAATTGTTAATACTTAAACTTATTAGATATATTATGTTTCTTCTTGTATACGTACTCAGCTCACATTTTACATAATAAAAAATGTGAAACTTCTTTTGACTTTTCCAAAAAATATTTCACATTTTTATTCTACTATTTTACTCTATATCAATACAGTACTATTTAATTAATACTTATATCCTTTAAAACACTCTCAGAATTTTCTATTAAAATCTTCTTTAGTTTTAAATCTCCAATTATTTTTTCTATTTTCCTTAAGGCTTTTGGATAAGTTTCGTATATAGTTCTTTCATTATGTGCATCAGTACCTATAAAACTTACCATATTATTTTTAAGTAATTTTTTGATTGTTTTTTTAGGATATTTTCCATAATATCCTAAAATACTTGCTACATTTATTTGGAGTAAAGCTCCATCTTCAATTAGAGAATTAAGTTTTGATATATCTTCATTTACAAATTGATATCTTTCCGGATGGGCTATAATAGGTATATATCCTTCTGATATTATACTATACACTACATTTTCCAAATTTAAAATATTACCTGAAAGCGGAAATTCTATTAATATATATCTTGAGTTTCCTAAAGTACAAACCATATTTCTTTTTAGTATATCTAATATTTCCGAAACAAAATATACTTCATTTCCACAATATATAGTTATATTTACTTCTTTTTCTTTTAAAACCTCATTTAATTTTTCTACTCTTGTGACTATATCATCACGGTTTGTTACGTGTGAGTCTGCAATATAATGCGGAGTAGCAAATATTTTATTATATCCTAATTTTTCTGCTTTTCTTGCCATTTCTATACTTTGCTCTAAACTTTTGGAGCCATCATCTATATTGTCTAATATGTGACAATGCATATCTATCATTATATCACCTACTATCTCTTTTTTATCCATCTTTTTTTAGATTTTTTTTCATAAGTAGAATCATAATGCGAATAGTACTTTGAATATCCTTTTCTTTTTATCATTGGCATTCTATTTAATACTACACCTGCTATTTTTCCACCAACTTGTTCAATACTATTTTTGGCATTTAAAATCATGTCTTTTTTTGTTTTCTCAGCAGCTGCTACTAGCACAGTATAATCTACTTTTTTACATAAAAGTAAACTATCTGCTACTATACTTACTGGCGGCATATCAAAAATTATTACATCAAATTGTGTTTTAGCTATTTCAATTAAATCATCAATTTTACTAGTTTCAAGTAACTCTGCAGGATTTGGTGGTACAGTACCAGATGGCAATAAACATAATCCTTTAATCTTTGTTAAAAATACTACACCTAATAGCACCTCAAATTGATCTTTTAAACTATCCATCCCATCTACTTTTACAAGATAATCAGAAAGCCCTACTGTATTCTTATTACCAAAAATTTTATGCTGCCTACCTTTTCTTAAATCGGCATCAATAAGTAATACTTTCTTATTTGAATTAGCATATGCAATAGCAAGATTTGCTGACACCCAGCTTTTTCCATCGCCAGGTGCAGCACTTGTAACAAGTAAGATTTGATTTTTTTTATTTTTACACATAAATGTTATATTCGTTTTTAATAATCTAATAGTCTCAGAAATTGGTGATTTCGGCGATTCATGAACTATTATATCTTTTTTCATAACTATCCCTCTTATTCTTTTAATTCCGGAATTACTGCAAGTACAGGTAATCCCAATAATTTAGAAATTTCTTCTTCAGTTTTTACGGTATTATTGAAATATACTTTTATAAATATAGTAACAAAGGCTATAAATAATGATACTACAGCAAATATAACAACCGTTTTTGTAATATTTACGTTATAGGGTGCATCGCTTATTTCAGCTACATCTATTATAGATACATTTTCTATATTATATACATCTTTTACCTTTTCAGTAAATACCTCTCCCAATGTATTTGCAATATTTGCGGCTATCACTGGATTATTATATGTAACGCTTATTTCTAACAATTCAGTATCTTGTTTGGATTTTACAGAAATTTTAGATATCAATTCGTCTTGACTTATATCTAAGCCTAGTCTATCTATAACTTCTCTAACTACAGATCTACTTTTCATTATCTCACTATATGTAGATACTAATTTTTGGTTCATTGTTATATCACTTGTAGTAATTGCACCAGATACATCATTTTCAGTCAAAGATTTTGAAAGAACTATTGTTGTATTTGATTTATACATAGGTTTTACCAAAAATTTTGAGTATACAAATCCAAAACAAATACCAATAAAAAGTAATATTATTATAAATAACTTATTTTTTAGGAACTCATATAGGAGTTCTTTGATATCTATCTCTTCCATTTCATCCTCCATAAATACTTTACATAATAATTATACCATAATTATGTAAATTTATCAATAGTTATCTTAAAATATTAGAGCAATATCAAGTTTTTTTCATACTAATTTATTTACTTTTTAATGTCACACTAACCAAATTAGGTAAATTAAACATCCTAATCATTATTGAATGCTCTCCTAATCCTCTGCTTATTACACATTTACCATTTTTTCCTGAAGCTACACCACCGGAATATTTTGGAAAAAGGGTTCTTCTTGGTGAAAATACACCTTTTCCAAACAGTCTAACTCCACCACCATGTACATGACCGGCAAAAAACTAAGTCAAATCCAAATTCATCATATATATCATAGTCAAGAGCATCATGTGCTAACAATATATTATACATTTTTTTGTCTAATGAAATAAAAATACTATTTAACACATTACAATCGTTTCTTACAACCATTTTCCTTGAATTTCTAAATACTATTTTTTCTCTAAAGTCCATACCAAACATTCTAATAATATCTCCATCTTTTTTTATTTCGATATATTTATCCTGTAAAAAGACAACTCCCATATTTGTTAGTTCTTCTTTAAATTTCTTGAATGTTTTAAATCTCTCATCTAGTTCATGATTTCCAAGACAATAATATATTTTATATTTTTTAGATAAAATTTTCATTAAATTTCTTACCACCGAAAAATCAGTATTTTTTTTACATACCATATCACCTGTTACCACTATTATATCAGGTGATATTTTATTAATCTTTGATATAAGAGTTGCATTATTTTTTCCAAACTCCTTTAAATGTAAATCTGAAAGATGAACAATTTTATATCCATCAAAAGCCTTAGGTAATTTAGTTGAATATATATTATACTTTGATACCTGTAATATATTTAAATTTAAATACCAAAAAATATATATAGTTAAAATTATAGCTAAAATTTGTAAAATATATATCATTTTTCCCTCCTGATAAACATTATACTATATTTAAAATATAAATAATACATATATTATAATTTTTAGAAAATAAAATATAGAGTATTAAAGTATATTAGAATGTATAAATACACTCTAACCTTATTAATACTCTTTTTTATATTTACTTATCGTATATATACATAAGCATATCTTGTTTTGATTTTTGTATATCAGGAACAAAATAATATATGCCATCAATCATTTGCCCTGATGAGTAATCTGTACTTGGTACCTGAACAGATATTATATTTTTACTATACTCGTCTTTATTTTTAAATATGGACATTACAATTTTTAAATATTCTGTTATATTTATATTTGTCTTTACTTCTTGCAAATACGAATTCAAAAGATTTAATATTTCACTATATTTCATTTCAGAAAGTTTATTAAAAAGTGCTTCTAAAACCTTTCTTTGACGTGTGGCTCTATCAAAATCACTCCCAACATATCTATCTCTTGAATGTGCTAATGCTTCTTCACCATTTAAAACTACATGACCATATTCTGTCATTTTTTTATATTCTCTCCCACTTGTCTTATATGAAGCCGGTAAATAATGGTTTAATACTTCAAGCTCTTGCTCTGTAATATCCATTTCAATTCCACCAACTGAGTTTATTACATTTATTAAGCCTGAAAAGTCAATTGTTACATATTCTTTTATATTAAGACCAAAATTTGAATTTATTGTTTTTATACTAAGCTGTTCACCACCATACGCATATGCATGATTTATTTTAGTATAACCATATCCTGGAATATTTACATACGTATCTCTTGGAATGCTAATAAGTTTTATAGTTCTGATTTTTGGATTTATAGATACTACAATAATTGAATCTGAACGACCTTGGGACATATCGTATATGTCTCTAGAATCAGTTCCAAAAAACACTAATGTTAATATATCATTAAATTCTTGTTCCGTTATACTAGAATCTATTTCGTTATATAAATTATCATTTATATCTAAATTTGTTTCATCTAATTCTTCAATCCTTACTTTACCTATTTTAGATACAATATATATACATAACGATATTATAAAAATAATCACTACTGCTATAATTGCTATAACTACATATCTAACCCTTTTAGACATACACAATCCTCCCTTCTATTATCTAATCTTTCTTTTTTCCCCCTAGCTTTGAATTTAAAAAATGGACTATTTTATAAATAGAATTTTTGTTAATACACCAAGCATATACCAAAGCTATTACTAATGCCGTTATATACAAATATAAATTACTTGAATAATAACATACAAGGATAATAAATAGCGTAATACAACTTACAAAGATAAGTTTTCCTGAAATTTTAATTTTTATATATTTTTTGTTTATGTCATATATCCTATATATACTCATTATAAAAAATGATGCCAAAGTTGATACTACAGCTGCGTATAATCCTATAAATTTAATAAGAGCAATATGTATAGCAATATTGCAAATTGCTGCAACTATTGAGGTGTTTGCTATTGCTTTTGTGTTTTTTTTAGCAACATAGATTACACTTATTAATCCAACTATCACATTAAATAATGACCCTATTATAGCTATAGGTATAAGTCCATAACCTGCACTAAATTTTTCATTAATTAATAATGGGTACAAAAATGGCATTACACTTATAAGTCCAATTGCTAGTGTTATAAATAAATTTAAAACTATCTTAAAAGTATTATTAAAATAACTTTCAAAATCACTATCATTAATATTTAACGATATAGATTCTGTCCAACTCATATTAAATATATTATACAAAGTTATGTACAAAGTAGAAAATTTTAATGAAGCTGCAAGTATTCCATTTTCACCTACTCCCAAAAATGATGTGACTATAATTCTATCAGATGCATTAAAAACCCACCAACATATTGCATTTGGAATAAGTGGCATAGAATATTTAAATAATTGTTTTAATATATCTTTTTTATATGTTTTTAAGCTTATATACTTATATAATTTTAAAGTTAAGAATAGATACACTGTACCAAACACTTGTCCTAGCATGGTACCAATTAACATTCCATTTGCACCTAACTTTATTACCAGTAAAAAAAGTAAATTAAAAACTATTGTAAATATTGCTGTTATAAAGCTTGCAATAGAAAATTCTTTATTTTTTCCCATACCACGTGCAATCTGCTGAAATAATGATAAGAATATATAAGTTATTACATTAGTTGCTAAGAAAATCTTATAATCATTTTTTATAATTGGAAAAATAATTATAAAAATGATTACATATATTAAGCACTGGAATATTACTGAAATCACACCACTTGAAACAACCTTTTTCTTTTTATCTTCGTTATCACGACATTCGATTAACTCTCTAAATACCGCTTGCTCTATCTGTAGTGTAACAATTGGTAACATAAGTGCAACTAATGTATTTAGTACATCAACGATTCCATACTCCTCTACAGTTAAGATAGAAGTATAAAGTGGTAATAATATAAAAGTTATTAATTGTGTACATACTTTGCCTATTGTAATTATTATTGTATTTTTTACTAAATTTTTCTCCCTACTCATAGTTCTTTCCTTTAATATTTTTTATTGTTCCTAAAAGTCCTAATCTATACAGCATCTTTTTTATCTTAAACTTAGTGTTATTTGAAGTATATTTTTTTGCTACATACTCAAATCCAAATTTATCATAGTCACTTACAAAATCATCATATTTTTTAGGCTTTTTTAATGGTTTTGTAAGTTGAGGTTGTATACACTCATTTTCTTTTTTAGATTCATAATAGATATTTGGCTTTAGCTTTTCAAATATTTCCAATCCCTTTTTAGTATTTAATATTACCAGCGATACACCTTTTGCATCATTAAACTTTCCAAGTTTAGACGAAAATTCATGAAAGTCACCAACTGTTATATCAGAATTTCTATTTAAGTTTGTAAATGGACATTCAAAGCATGCTTTTGATACCATATAATCATATAGCTGATAGTATATATCAAATTCACTACTCATTATATAACTTTTTCTATTATCAAACTCAACATACATATTGTATTGAGATTGAACTGGTCCATTTTTTTTCATACCAAATCCCGTATATTTGCTATCTTTTTTATTTCCTTTATACCTAAAATTAATCTTTGTTATTTTTCCATGATATTTTTTTTCTAACATTTTTTTATAGTCATCATAATACTTTTTCTGTGGTGTTCCGTGACAGACTATATCTACTAAAATTAATCTATCTTGTATATCGTCCTTTAAATAATTTTTTAAAGCTTGTACTTGGCAAGGAGTACCACTAAATAAAACATTTCTATTTTCTTCTAAGTCTTCTCTTACTTTTTTAAATGTATCATTTAATTTACTTTGAGTATATTTTGAGCCTTTAAACATATCAATATCAGATATATTTTCTGACCTATAATGTACTACGTTTTGTTCTTTATCTATTATAGCTCCATATACTACCCCACCATTACCATATACATTCCTACACAATAAATCAAATACACCACCGCTTGAAGATTTTAATCTAATATCTTCATCTTTATTTTTCACTGCATAATATAATTTTTCCATAATATCATTCCTCCAATGTTCTGTCTAACCACATTTGAGATTTTTTTCTTAGTTCCTCCATCTTCTTATTTACTTCTTTATAGTCAATCTTTTTATTAAAATCTATTTTTTCTATCTGATCTACAGAATTTATAATTCTAGAAGTTAATCCTAATTTTTCTAATAGATTGATTATTCTATTTGCTTTTCCTTCAGGTGGCATAACATAAAATTCTTTGTTGAATATTAATGAAAATACTGTTCCATGAAAAGATGAAGTAAATACTAGTTTTGAATGTTTCAATCTGTTTATAAATTTAATCGGATCATCCAAGTAACAATCTTTTAATACATTTGCCTCTTTAACATGTTCAGAATAACTAATTGTTTTAGTTTTAAGTTTATTTGAAAGTTTTTCTAAAGCTTCATAATTTTGTTTAGTAACGGCTACAAAATAGCTAAAGATATAATCTTCATTTATATCGTTTTCTATTTCAAACTTGTCCCATTCTTCTTTACTTAATAAAAAAGTAGGATCCAGCATTACTTCTATTTTTTTGTTAGTTATTTTTTCCAATTCAGCCTTTGCACTTTCTTCTCTTACAGAAATATTCTGAATATTATTTAATATTTTGGCATATATATCACTATTTTTTAATATCAAACTTTCTTGTCCAACTGAAGAAGCATATGATATTTTCCTAGGCACATTAAAATACTCTAAACTATACATTTTATCATAACCATTTGTTAATTTTATGTTCCAAATTTGATCACTGCCTGCAACAACTACATCATATTTTTCATTAACAGTAGTTAAATTCATATATTTTTTTATACATTTCTCAAATGATTCTTTTCTCTTTAAATTCTTGAATATATATATTAAGCTTTTTAAAAATGATTTAACATTCTTAAATTTTACAATATTATAACTGCTTTTTATATTTTTATTTTCATAATCTATAATGGAACAATCATAATTTTTAGATATATATTTTTGCAAAGAAAATGCTTGCAAAAACGCACCATAATTTCTCGCTTTATGTATTGTTACTATTCCTACTTTTTTCATTTTTAACACTTTCCCTTCTATATTTTAAAAATAATGTTAAATATATTGCTATACTAATAAAATATATAACGTATGTCTGAGGATCATAAAGTGGATTTCCTGTCATGCAGTACATTAAAAAGAATAACTGATATGCTACACAAAATCCCAATGCTACTTTTTCATTATTAACTAGGTCTGTTGATTTCAAAAGTTTTATACTATTTAATAATATAGTAAGCATAATACCAATAAATAATGTTGCTCCTATTATTCCAGTTTCACAAAGTAATTGTAAAAAAACATTATGAGCATCCAAATATCTAGCTGAGCCAAAATAATATAGGGTTTGCTGGTAATAATAGCTAAATGCCCCCCAGCCATTTCCAAATATTATATTTCTATTCCATAATTTAAATGCAAGTTCGTATAGCTCATCTCTTCCATTTAATACATCTCCTGAATCTATTAAAGAGTCAAATCTTGTTATTATATTCATTACCTCAGGAATATAATTTGACAATATAACTATAAAAATAACACCAATTACAAGAACACATATTACTTTAATAATAGTACTAAATTTTATCTCTTTTTTGTAATATACATATAACACTAAACAACAAACTATTGAAAATATTAAATGTGCCCTTTTACCAACTGTAAATAATGCTATTAAAGCTAATACAAAATACATCATATTTGTTTTTTTTCTATTATAAATATATATTGCAAAAAACATTAATACTGCTATACTTAAATATATTGCATTCGTACTAAAATGCGTAGTAAGCCCTGGTATATAACCATGATAAAAATTACCAACTGCTGGACAATTTTCAGAGTTTCTAGCCACAAATGTTAAAATATTATTAGAGTAAAAATCTTTAAATATTAAAGCTATATACGTAAAAAACATATGTTCAAACAAAAATATTTTTACAACTTTTAAAAAACTCCCTATCCATTCTCTATTTATAGAAAGTACAAACGGTACAAATAAATATATAACAAAAATTATTGCCTTTAATTCATTACCATATGATATATACCAATTCTTATATAGTACAAAAGCTAACAATATCAATGTAATAATAAAAATTAGAATTAACTTTTTACTTAATTTTCCTCTAAAATTAATAAACATTAAAATGACTAGAGGAACAATTATAGAAAATAGTAGAACCATATTATTTTTATATATTGAAGTACTAATTGTAGAATTAAAAGGATACAATAATATAAAAAAGAAACAAATATATATTACTATGTTTTTTATATTAATACTTATTTTCATAATATCTATCCTTTCATCATACATTTAAATTTAGTAATTAAAAAATATATATAATTAAAATTATTTCTTAGTAAAAATGCTTGTACATTCTTCAACGCGCAAAGCTTTACTGGAGATTTTTTCAATATTTCATTAACTTCACGTTTATTCTTTAATTCTATAATTATTTTTTTACAATTTTTGTAGTTATTATTTTTCACATAATAATCAAGTCTATAAAGTATTAAATTTAAATATGAAGAATTAATAACTTCTGTATCATAGCTATATTTTTTCACTATACTTTCAATATATGGTTTAGACTTTACTAAATCACAAATATTTTGAGTAAAATCTTTATTTTTCTTAGTTTTACTATTAATATTAAACCTGTAATAATATAGTGGTATGTCTACAAATAATATTTTTTTATTATTCAACATATTCTCCATATAAAATACTTTATCTTCTAAATATTTTAATTCTGTATTGAATTTTATAATATTAATATTTTTAAAAAACAATAAAGGTGAATAACATCTTAAGGCTTTTTTAGGATCATTTAATATATCAATTATTTTACTTTTTTCTGATGTAATACTTGAATCTATTATTGTTTTATCTTTAACATAAAATTCTAATTTATTAAATGTGTCATTTTGATTTCCTATATATCCGTTATATCTTATAATGTCAACACCGTTTTTTATAGCAAGTCCATACAAAAGTTCCAAAGTATTTTCTTTTATATAGTCATCAGAATCTAATAAAAGTATAAAATCTCCATTTGCTTTTTCCATGCCTAGATTTCTTGCACTACTTACACCTAAGTTATTTGTAGATATAACTTTTAATCTTTTGTCTTTTATTAAATTAATTACACTTTCTGTTTTGTCTGTGCTCCCATCATTTATAACTATTAGTTCAAAATCTTTAAAAGTTTGATTTATTACAGATTCAATGCAAGTTTTTATATAATTTTCACCGTTATATACAGGAATAATAACTGAAATTTTACTTTTTTCCATTCTTTTCAACTCCCATTATTTCATCATATATCCTATCGCAATTTTTGTTATCATGTATAGTGAAAAAATTATTTATTCTTTTTAAATATTTTTCTTCTAATTCATACCCATTTTCTATATAATATTGTAGTTTATTAATTAACTCGCTTGAAGATTTAACTACATCTCCAAATCCATCCCTTTTAAAATCAAAATATGTACTTGATTTTTCTCCATAATGCTTAGAATAAAATTCATTTGTATCAAACTGATAATATATAACAGGTTTTTTCATATATGAAAAATCAGTAAAAATACTTGAATAATCTGTTATAAGTAAAGCACCTTTTTTTAGTAAATCTTGTATATCAATACTTTTTGAATCTAGTATTTTAATATTTGAACTAGTAGTTGAATAATTATTTATATACTTTTGAGTTGATATATGAGGATAAAAATATAACTTTTTATTATTTTTTTCTAACATATTTATTAACTCTTCGTTATTAATCAAATTATTGAATGTTTTAAAATATTTTGATTCTATGAATTCTTTTTCATTTTTTAACCATCTTCTCCAAGTCGGAATTAAAAGTATTATATTTGAATCAATATTAAAATTGTGTAGATTATCAAACCTAGCAAGTCCTGTATATTTTAATTCATTATCATATCCATATTTTTGTTTTAAGAATTCATACTCACCCTTTGCTCCGGATATAAATAATTTAAATTTTGTGTTCTTTTTATAAAACATCTTAAAATTTTGATATATTACTCCATGTTGCAAAAAAACTCTATTGTTATACAGATTTAAATATAAATGTAATATAGTAAATAATGTATGATTAGGATTTCCTTCTTTATGTGACGATATATTTTTAGTAGCAGACATATAATAAAAATAATGTTTTAAAGATGACCAGTTTATAATATTGCCATATTCTTTTACTTTATTGTAGTCATTACATTTTTTATCAATAGCGTAGTAACAAGGAATATCTGGATGATTATTTTTCATATATTTATAAAAAACATATCCATTGTCTCTAGCCATTTTACCATTTTCGCAAACTAACCATAATTTTTTATTTTTAATATTTAAATATATTCTATATATGCATGATGGAATCAACACAATTAAAAATTTAAATACTCCTAATATATCCTTTATTTTTACTTTTTTTATTTTATTTAACATAATTATCAACTTCCTAGTTTCAAATATATATCCTCTATTTTTTTACATTCTACTGAAATATCATATCCATTTTTCATTATGTTAGCTCTGCAAATTTCTTTACTAACAATTTTTTTACCATTTTCTATTACACGTTTTGCCCAATACTTATCATCTTCTTTTAGACTTATATATTCAATATTATTAGTTACATTTGCTTCCTTTGGAACATTTGTTGAAGTAATACAGTAAAGACCTAAAGCTTGAGCTTCAATTAATACCATTCCTAAGCCTTCATAAAGTGATGGGAATAAAAATACATCCATAGCTTGAAACAATTCATTTACATCTTCTCTTATACCAAGAAAAATAACATTTTGTTCTATTCCTAAAACTTTTACTTTTTCTTTTATTGAACTTTCTAATGGACCATTTCCAATTAAAAGTAAAATAGCACTATTATTCTTCTTTAAAATTTCATTAAAAATTGTTAAAACTCTTTCATGATTCTTCTGTGAAATAAATCTTCCAACATGTCCTACTACAAATTTATCTTGCAAATTTAATTCATTTCTTATTTTATTCCTAATTTCAGTTTTATAGCAAAATTTATTTGTGTCAATAGCATTTCTTATTATTTCCACTTTTCCACTTTCAAAGAATTTCTTACCAAATAACCATTCTCCGGCATGTTTAGAACATGCAAAATAATAATTTGCAAAAACCCTTGAAAAAGGTCTTAATATACACTTTATAATATTTTTCTTCCACTCTTTTTTATTTGTAGTTGAATGTGAATGTGCAATTCTTATAGGAATTTTTTCTCTTTTAGCACAATATAGCGGAAATACACTAAGTGAGTTTATATGTGAATGAACAATTTTATAATTATTGTCTCTAAATACTTCTTTTAACTTCTTTATATACCTTAATATATGCTGATAAGGTGGAACAATTATAACTCTTCCACCTAATCTTTCTATTTCATCTTTTGGTATGTATTTTGAATCTTCGTCTACAATAAAATCAAATTGGATTTTTGATTTATCTATATTTCTATAGTAATTCATTACAAAAGATTCTACACCACCACCAAGCATTTTTCCCATAATGTGTGCTACTCTAATTTTACTTTCCATATATCATCAATTCCCCTTATACTTTTTACATAGCTCCTTCTTTTTTTAGGACCGAAACAATTGTCTTAAAAAAGCATTTTAAATCTAAAGATATACTTTTATGATCAACATAGTAAAGTTCTAACAGTATTCTTTCATCATAATTTGCTCTACTTCTACCATTACAAGCCCACCAACCGGTAAGTCCTGGTTTTACACTTAAAAATTTTTCTTTATTTTCCTTATACTTTTCTATTTCACCATCTATTACAGGTCTTGGACCAATAATGCTCATATTACCAATTAATATATTTATAAGTTGTGGTAATTCATCAATAGATAATTTTCTTAAAATCTTACCTACTCTAGTTACCCTTGGATCATTTTCAATTTTGTAGCTTTCTTCCCACTTTTTTCTTATCTTTGGATCTTCTAATAACTTCTCAAGTTGTTGTTTAGAATCTGAATACATACTTCTAAATTTATATAAATAAATAGTTTTTCCATTTTTTCCAATTCTTTTATGTTTATAAAATACTGTTCCCTTAGAATCCAGTTTAATTGCTAAAGCAATAATCAAAAAAAGCGGTGATAAAAGTATGATGCCTAAAAATGCTGCAGTAAAGTCAAAAGCACGTTTCACACCTAGATACGATGCTTCCTTTACTTTTTCATTAATAGCTAGAAGCTTTCCACCAGATACAAGTCCTTTTTCTTCTTTATTTTCATATTTTATATCTATATCATTTTCATTGTATTTTTGAATATCTAATACTTCATCTCTTACTTGCAACATACCCTACCTCCTAAAATACCATATATGTAATGTTATTATGTAATCTATAGTTTTATTATAGCATTTTATTCGACATATGTCAACAAATTTTGGTTGTTTTTGTAATTTTATGTAATCTATTTCTAAAATTTTTATACAAAACAATTATACCATAGCCAGTATAAATATTCTATATATAATTGACTTTTTATAAATATTGAAATATAATTGTAACATAATGCGTATATACTTATTATACAAGGATGTGAGAATATGTTTATACTAAATTTTTTAATTTCATTAATGCTAATTTTAATACTAATTGTAATGGTATGCACTGTTATAAAATTTTCTATGATGATAGTTGTAAGATATAATTATAATAATAACATTTTAGTTTTACCATCTATTTTTAATATTTTACTTTGGACATTTCTTTTATTTATGTGGTACTCTATTGTAGTAAAAATTCTAAAAATTGATATTTTTACTATGATATTTAACGATATATTAAACATTCAAAACTCCAATATTGACCTTATACCTGTAATTTTTATCACCTTAGGAATTGCGATAATAGGAATTGTTGCTCAAGCATTTTGCTATATGCTAATAAATTTCTGTTATAAAGATCACTTTGGAAGAGTTAGAATGAATATATCAGAATTACTAAAAAAGCTCTTCAAAAAAGAAAATGAAAAAAATTCACTAGAAGAAAATACAATTTGTGAATATATAAGTATTCCGAAGATAGATATAAAAACTGCATTAATTGCAAGTACTTTTACATTTGCAACTTTAATATGTGTATTTTTACTTTTATTCTTCATTGGTACAGCTATTAGTTCAAAAATTATACCAAGTTAAAAATAAACTCTTTTTAAATCAAAAGATTTAAAAAGAGTTTATTTTTTTACTTACTATTCAAAACAGAATTAATTTTTGTCTTAGCAGTACTTACACTTGATTCATTTGGAATCATAACATATAGTAATTGCGAACCTGCTGAATAAGTACTAGACATTGATCCAGAACCTGTTAAACTATTCATTTGTATATCCCAACCAGACATTGAATTTAATTGATTTTTAACAATACTACTTATTTCATCTTGTTCAATATTTGTTTGGAAACTACCAGAAAGTGAACTTAAAATATTAGTATATTTTGTAAGGATTGTTGTACTATTCAAGCATTTTTTCATTATAGCCTCTAATACCTTTTGTTGATTCTTTACTCTTTGGTTATCACCGTCTGTAAATGAATGTCTTTCTCTACTAAATGCTAGAGCTTTCTCACCATTTAAATGGTTTGTACCTTTTACAAAACTATATCCTTGTGCAGTAAATGCATAGTCAGATACTACATCTACACCACCTAATGTATCTACAAGTTTAATAAGGGTTGTAAAGTTTACTCTTACATAATAGTTAATATCAGTATCAAGTACATCTTCAACAGTTTTTACAGTTTCACTTACTCCATATATACCTGAATGAGTTAATTTGTCCTTTGCTTTTTTACTGTGAAGAGTTACATAATAATCTCTAGGTATTGATGTTAACAATACTTCATGTGTTTTAGTATTTACTGTTGCTAGTATGTTTGCATCACTTCTTGAAACATTAGAAATTCTACCAGATGTATCTATACCACTAATATATACATTAAATACACCGTTTTTAATTGTATGCTCACTATTTTCATCTTTTATTTCTTCTACTGTACTATTAATTTTATGACTTGCAGTGTATATTATTTTAGTTTTTGTGTCAAAATCTGTATAATCATCTTTTATCATCTCATACTGTGAAGAACTAACAAGTGCTACATAGCTCTTAAATGATAGTATATCGTCTGCTAACTGCTTCAAACTTTCGTCTTCTTTGAAGTAAACTTTTACTTTTGAAGATATCTCATTTTTTACATCATTATATTCATCACCTGAACTAAAAACATGTAAATTTTTCTCTTCTATATCCTCTAGTTCATTAAATTTACCATTATTTAAAGTTATGACATAATACTCCTCAGTTTCTTCTATTTTCTCTGACATAGTTCCAATAAAATTCATTGTTGCATTTAAGTAATTATATATATATGCATATCCTCCAATAACTGCAACAGCAAGTATTGTGCAAATAACATTACCGACTATTTTTTTATTTCTTTTTATTATTCCAAATGAAATTGCACCAGTTATAATAGCATCAAGTATACCAATTATAACTAAATACATAGTTGGTAACATATTTAATGTACATACATATACAAAAAATACCAAACTTATTGCTAAATATATAGCAAAAAATATTTTAAAAAACAAAGGTGTTTTTTTCTTTTTACTACTTGTTTTATTTGATGAATTTGAAGTATTTACATTACCACTTATACTTCCACCATCATATTTTGTTATTTCATTATTTCCACTTCTTGACAAGATTATCTACCTCCTCTTTTCTAAACATTCCATTTAAATACTGTTTTAAATGTCGTATTTAAATCTTCTGCAAATACATCTAATAAATCTTTTATACAAGCTACTGACTTACTCTCATATACAATATTTTCAAGCTTTTGAGATAAATCAGTATTTTCTAAGTATTGTATAGCGTTTTCAAAATCCACCCTACCTGACCTACTAGATCCAACAAAAGTCAAGCCTTTTTCCAAAATATTTCTCGTTAAAATAGGTACTTTATTTTCTGAAAC
>CAKOYA010000012.1 GCA_934130325.1 uncultured Clostridia bacterium | reverse complement strand
AAATTAAAAATAAATTATAATTTTAGCTATGATTTTTATAATAGCTATATAATTTAATGTCCAAAAAAATTGAAAATACTATAGTAGCAAAAATAGCAAATTAGAAAGTATATTTCTAGTTTGCTATTTTCATAAATTACTTTAAATTCACAATTTCAACTCCTGTATAATAATGTTTTATAATATCCTTGTAATTCATACCAGATTTAGCATAATAATCAGCACCAACCTGACTTAAACCAATACCATGCCCATTTCCTAATACATTAAATACAATATTTTCATCCTTTATATCAAAGGTAAAATTAGTAGAACGAAGAGAAAATATCGATCTTAAACTTTCAGCTTTTACTTTGTATTTTCCAATTTCCACATTTTTGACTCTTCCACTTGTAGTATAATCACATATTTTCATATCTTTGCAACTTTCTGCTACCACATCATCTTGAACCAAATTTTTCTCCTTTAATTTGGAAATAAAATCACCAAAACTAACAGTAACCGTACTATTCCTATTTGCATACTCTTCTGACTCATTATTTTCAACTGAAACTAAATACGGTAAACTCTCTCCACCCCATATTTGATCAACACTTTCTGTCTTCAAAGGACTACTTGCATGAAAAAATGCTTTTATTAAATTTCCACCATATACTATTACTTCATCTTGAGTAGAAACAACCGCTTCATTTATATTATTCCAATACTTTGTAATTGTTTCATCATCGTATCCTTTTCTTTTCCAAATTTCAATAATCTTCTCCTTATTATAATATGCTTGACAATGAGCGTAATTATCACACACATCAGCATTTTCTCCCTCTGCACTTGCCTCCACTCTTTTATATGTATATGTCCTTGCAACAACGGCTTGTGCCTTTATTGCCTCCAAATCGTAATATGGTGGCATCTCAGCTGGTACTACACCTCTTAAATAATCGTTAATATCCATTGCAACAATTTCATCGCTACCACATAGTTTAACCCTAATAGTTTCATTTGCCTTAAAATCTATTTTATACTTTTCTTCAACTTCTTCTTCTTCATCCTGCTTTTTTATTTCCTCCATTTTTTTACTTTCACTCTTATTCTTTAACAAATTAATGCAAAACAAAACCGAAGTTATTATACAAAAAATACATAAACTAGGATATATATATACAAGCCATTTTTTCAAAATATCTCACCTAATTTATATATATTCATACACCAAATAATTATGAATAGTTTGTCCATAAAAATATACTTTGAGGATAAATTAAGAATATTTACATAAAAAGTATACGTTTTTATGTATATTTTTTATGTTAGGTGTTGACTTTACAAAATAATATGATATAATATTTTTGTACTTTAAAGTTATGTAACTTACATTAAAGCTACATTGTAAAAATTAAACACTATATTAACTATTACAGGAGGGATTTTTATGCTAAAAAAAATGTTACGGAAACACTGTTACCCAAGGTTCACTTTAATAATAATATTAATTTTTCAATTAATATTATCAACTAACTTGCCATGCTATGCATCTTATGGCGGTGACTACATTTCAGACTATTATACACAGTCATACTTTTACAGTAATGGCGCAGTATACAAAGATGCATACAATAGTCCTGATATTAATATTACAAAAGTTCCAATGTCACTATGGAGTTTTGACTACTTTTATGGCACTTATGAGATGAAATGGATTCGCTCACCTCAAGATCCTACTATACGGTTAGACCTTTTTAGACTTATTTATGATCTACAAATGTCAGCAAAACCGAATGAAAGTTACGATAAAAGTACCAAGGATTTTCAAGATTTAATTTCTAATGGTACAATGATACGTTTCAATAATGTGGCAAAAATACTTTCAGGTACAAGTGACGTTGAGGGGAATTCAATCCTTGATGGAGTAAAAAATCAGTATTACCAACTTAATTGTAATTGGGATTCAAATCTTACTCGAGCTGAATTTGCAAAAATTATTTGCTGCGCAAATTCATCTTGGTGGAAGTTACCACAAATTCGAGAATATGATAATTCTTTCAATGATATTGAGTCTCATTGGGCAAATGATTATATTAAACAAGCTTATTCCTTAGGTTTAATTAACGGAATTGAAGATAATAAATTTGCACCTGACAATTATGTCACAAATGAACAAGTAATTTATATATTCTCCAAAATTGCTGACTTGGCTGATGGATATTCGTATGTCAATTTTATTGATGCAGTTAATTCAAGCGATATTTTAAAAATTTTGGAATCATATAAACAATATTACGATTTTTCTCCAAAATTTCCTACAGGCAGGATAATTTTCATGCCGGGTGTACCAAAATTTAACAGAATGTTCCCAATTGAAGCTTATCCTCCAACAAATGCAATTATGTACAAAGACAAAACTTTGTATTTAGTTGCCGATATTAATTGGGGGGCAACATTTGAATATGGATTCAGTCTCCATGGTCTTTTTGCTAATGATATCGTTTATACCACAGCTGATTCCATGGATTGGTACACAGCTCGCATAAGTCCTACCGGAGATCAGATTGTGACCGCCTGCTCTTGGGGAGAAACTGATATTACTATTAGTAATAAATATGGTTCAGATACCTTGCATGTTGTTATACTTGACTCAGTATATAAATATCCAAAAGTTGGCGAATAGTCCAATACTAAAACCTCAGCTATCAAAAGCTGAGGTTTTAAATTATTTAGTTAAAATCATTAGCTGCCCTAGAATCAGTATCATATAATATAACTGTACCTTTAATTTGGTTATATATATCATTTTTAATATTCCAGTCACCTTTTTCTAATTGTAAAGTTAAATTAGCCTCTTTTCCAACATTTGTAAATCCTAAAAATCCTTCATAATCCCATTGTGTAGTATTATCCTTAGAGTCTGCTGCTTTATTATTTGTATTATATGAAATTGTTCTCTCACTTCCATCATTTAGTTTAGTAATGCATGATATGTCAAATTTTACACCTATATATCCGTCTACAAGTGGCTCACTTAATTTCCCATCTTTTTTTACTGCTATTGTAGAATTAGGTAATTTAAATTCACCAAACCAAGCTTGTAAATAATTATCACTTCCTTGAATCATAGATGAGTTTTCTAATGTAAATGCTTTAGAAATGTTTAACCCAATTAATTTTTTTGATAGTGTATCACCAGGTTCTAATTCCGATTCATTAGAATCTTGAAAATAATTTGTTATACTACTATTATAATACCTATATCCATCATTAGGTTTATAATATATTTTATAATTAGAGTCTTTAAACTTTATGTACTTTCCGGTGTATGTCTTATAATATAATTCTATATCATTAATAAATGTTTTCCCATCTTTTGAAATATAATAATAACTAGGCTCTATTTTGATATATTTTTCTTCACCTGTATCTATATAACCAGTAGCTTTAACATTAAAACTAAATCTATATCCAAGCTTTGGTGCATATATATACGTTGAATCATATTTTTCGTCAATAATTTTCTTTTTATTTTTATAAGGTCCTAATGGTATAGTATATGTTCTTTCTTCAGCATTTTTAATCGTATTTCCCCATAATAAACCACTCATAATATCATTTAAATACCAAGGTTTAACACCAGAATCATACACTTTTCCAGTTTTAGTGTTAACACCATTTTCATCGCTTTTTCTAAATATATCTTTCCAAGCCACATCAGTACAATCTGTTATTGAGAATCCAAATACTCTATCATATGTATTTTTTGTACCTGTTGATATTATTGCTGCGTGCTGAGATGGATAATATGATTCCTCATAAATTTCACTTTTATTCCACGCTTCAACACTTTTGGTATTGCCTAGACTATTGGAGTTACCTATTTCTAAACCTAAAAAAGTATTCATATTTTCATTCAAATCTATAGCTAATTTTTTGATATAGTTTTCCCCACTGTTATTAGTAATAGCAACTATACTTAATTTATTTTTTTTCTGATAAACAGCATTATTTATAGAATCGTCATTGGCTTGTATTCCTTTAGGATAAGCTTCAAACTTAGTACTGGCTCCTTCAACCCATATAACAGTTCCTTGAGATATCTCTTGATATTCATTAACTTCTTTCCAATCTTCACTCTCTAGTATTCTTACTTTTTTTCCTTCTGCACCTACAAATTGAATATCGAAACTAAATTTAAGTAAATAGCCTTGAACATACTTTTCAGTGTTTAAATTACTATATACATCTGTATTCTTTTTATATTTTGGAGTAACTGTAAAGGTTGCACCAGCTTGAAGCACCAAATTATAATTTTTTTCATTGTTTGTATGATCTACAAAATTATTACTTTCAGCATTTGAATGAAAAATCTCTTTAGCCTCGTCCAAGCTTACTGGATTAAATACATCAATAAATCTAATTGGTCCTATATTATTCTCTTCACCATTATTATAATCCCCATATTTTTTAAATTGCATTAATATTTGATTTGGACTCGCATTATTTACTTCTTCTAGTTCTTTTAGATCTTCTTTATTATAATTTTTAATATCATCTTTTTCCAAAATCATTTCATTATCTTCTTCAATTTTTTCATTACCTGCTTTTTCGATACCTAAATTGCCAACCTTCTTATATACTAATTTAGCTTTAGATATTTGTAATGCTGCATTAAAATTTTTCTTATTTATTATTCTCTTATTCTCCTCTTCAGAAAAATCAGTATAATTTGTTAACTTATTAGGTGATGGTATCATATATGTATTTTCCAATTCTTTAGTATATTCATTTGCATCTCCTGCAACATTTATAGAAATACTATTATTATTATCAAATGTTATATCAGAACTATCATAAGGAGTAAATTTATTTAAATTACATGAAACAGTTATATTTTTTTTATTTGAATTAACAATTTCCTTATTTTTTCCATCTTCTATTAAATATATATATGCATTATTATATTGTAAATTTACAGAAACATCAGGGAAAACAGGCGTATAATTTTCTCCTCCTCCCTCAAGAGATTTTTCCACATCTTCCAATTTAATCATGCTTGAAACAAAATTAGGAGTACTCCTATCATTATAACTATCAGATAATTCTAATTGTGAATTTCCATAATCCTCAAAAATTTTTCTTTCTCCATAATTCTCAGTTTCATTATCATCGTACGTTACATTGCTTATTCTATACATTATAAAATCAGTAATTATGTAATATTTCCAATCAACCGTAAATGTTTTAGATTTAGAACAATCTTGTGTTGAATATTCGACCTTTCCAGTCTCAGAGTTTATTCCAGATTCCCATTTATTTTGCCACTTATATGTAACTTTAAATGTAGTTTGTTTTTTTATTAATTGATATCTGATACCTTTTATAAAATATGGATATGCCCCTGCAACATATGGTGCTAAGTATTCTCCTGTAGGTATTTTATCCATATTTAATTGAGAACCATTATAACTAATTTCTCCCACTTTTGATTCTGAATCATTATTTGGATATGTTGCTTTTTTAAACTCATCTTTTGTATTAATAAAATCAAACCATCCTTTTAATTTCAATATATCATTATTAGTGTTTATTTTTTTCCATACATAATATATTGCTCCATTTTTTTTATTTCCAGTCACAATCTTATTTATACCAATACTATTTATATCTTGATTTTTTAGATTCTCCTCTTTGCCAGGCTTACTATTTAATGAGTATCCTATACATTCGTACGTATTTCCATCAGCACCTTCAACAGTTTTATTACGAAGCTTTATATAAGAATCTTTTGATTTTAAGATAGAATATTTTTCAAATTGATTATTATTATTATTCGACTTTAACACAGAATTTGAAGGATCAAAATAATATTGCGCGCCAAATTTTTCGTTTGCATATTCCATCTGTCCATCTCCTGATGATATTAATTGGTATACTTCCAAAGTTTTACCGGTATTAAAACCATCACTGTAATAAAATTCAATTATAGTTGCATCATTTATTTCTTTTTTAGAAGGCACATTTATCACTTTAAACGCGTCATTAACCAAATTAAAGTTTACCCAATCTAATCTGTACCTTGCCGCGTCAAAATTAGACATAGGAGTATAACTAGGCATATTTTCAGAAGTACTAGATGTTGCATTTTTGTATCCAACAAGTGAGTATCCATCTGGTAAACCAAATGAAGATGTTAAAGAATATATATTAAATCCATTTTCATATTCTCCTATATTACTATAATATATAGCATAATGATATGGAGATTCTTCATTATTACCCACTTCATATATTTTAGTTGAAATTTCTGATAAAGTCTTTACACTTTGAATATTGTTATCAAGATCTTCAACATTTTCAAAAATATTACTACTTATTGCATTACCTATTTTCGTAGAATCAGTTGACAATGTAATTTTTTTACCAGTACTAAAATCTATATTATTAACATACAACTCTCTTACAAAAACTTGTTGATAGTAATAAACAATTTTTACGGTGCCATCATATTCTGAAAAATTTACTTTACCACTTGAATTACTTCCTGTTTTATTTGTTATAGACTCTGGAATATAATATTTTCCATCTATATTAACAGGGTCATTTAAAAAACTTATTCCATCACTACTGTAAAAAACATTAGGCCATTTTAAAGTAATTGTGGCATTTGGATAATCTACAAAATACTTTGATTGAGGATCTTCAGAATTATTAGAATATATTTTTGTTAAATTTTCTCCACTACCATTATCGAAATTTTCAGTTCCTCCTAACCCTTGTATAATTTCACCAGTAGCTTTATCAATATGTGTAACCTCTAAACACTTATGAGTGTTATTAGCCTTTGTAACATAATATGTTATATAAAAATATTGCTCGCCATCTTGACCACTAATCCATATCGAGTTATCTGCATTAGGAGTCTTAGGATAACTGTCTCTCCCCTCCATTGCTGCTTCATAAGCTACACCTGTTATTATTTCACCATCAGAAAGATTAATGATTTCTTTAGGATTAAACCATATCGAATCATCATCTGCACTTGAAACTTCCCACTTAAACGTCATATAGTCATTTCCACTAGATTCAACCTTTTTAAATTTCTTATAATTTTCGCTAGGATAAACATGAACATGTTCTTCATTTATTAAAAGTTTATTATTATCATAGGTTATTTCACCATTTTCACCTTGCACCGCTACTCTTATATTTATGTTTTTAGGATTATCTTTACCAGATGTAGTACATGGAATAAATAAATTATTATCGTAGTTATTTAATGCCGATTGTCCAACCCATGTTCCATAATTTGCTACATTAAATCCGGGGATACCACCAACAGTGTCATAAAAATTCCATGCCGTGTTTCGAGTAGCTCCTGCAATATTTAACTGATTTGAAACCATAATTTGATATTCATTATTTGTATTCTCGACCTTATTATCTTTTATATTTTTCATTAAGGTTTTATAAGTATCACCATTAATCAAAAAAGAAGATATGGCTAGATCACCTTTAACTTGTACAAACTCTTCAGTTATATCTGAATTACTAGATTCAGGCCAAAGAATTTGGTTATCATCAGATTTATCCTTAATTTGAGTAGTACGCAGCTCTGTTCTTTCTTGATAATTGGATAACCAATTTCCACCAGCTAATGTTATAATCTTATATGATAATCTAAGACCATCCTTTGAACCATCATAACTTACTATCTTCTTAGCTTTATCATATTTTGTTGTATTATTAGCACCAAATTTACTATTATCATATTTACTTCCTGTACTTAGATGAAAAAGTAAACGATTAGTTTGATATGTTGTACTAGTACCTGTCTTTTGTGATAACTTAAGTGGATTTTGATGCCCCTTATTTCCCTTAGCTGCCTTTACAAAAGTAAAATAATTTAGTCCTACAACATCAGAACTATATGCATTTACTACATCAGCCTGCAAATTTAATTCGTATGCTAACAAATCATTTTTTAATGCTACTAATGCTACTAATAAAAATAGCAGTACTCCTATTTTTTTTATCTGTCTACTCATTCATTAGCACCTTCTTCCTGTAAAAGATTATTATACGGGTTAATACTATTTGTAACTTTAATTTCATCCTTTGACATATCTAAAAGCATTGTATATACTGGTTGCTGTTGGTTATATACAAGTTTGCTATCTGACACATATCCCATTTGGGCATCTATGTATATAGTATAATTTGTTTTATCATAATATACCTTTGCGTTATACATCTTATCAAAGCATAATAAATTTTCTTTTGTATTACTACTTTCTATATTAAATTCTAACTTAGTTCTTATAACACACCTTCTACCATCATTATATATAGCTGGTAAACATGAAGTAGATTTACCTGTAATTTTTATATTATTTTTCTTAACGTAATCAACATATTCTTTTAAAACATCTTCTTCATACCTTCCTACTACATAATTTTTTATACTATCTCTTAAACCTTCATAAGTTATTGTATTGTAGTCCACATTTAATATAGTATCAAAATATTTGTTAGAATTGTATACAGTAGTCCAATAGTATTCTCTTCTTATATCAAAAAAATCCGCTGCATTTAAATAATAATCATAATCATATACTGTATTCTTTTGCTCATATACTTCCTTCGGTACATTTTCTAATACATATGGATATTCATCCACATTTTTAGGCATATCCTCTTCATTTCTTATCATTACTTCTCCATTAAGAGAAAAAGTAGAATATTTATACACATAATTAACAATTATTTTGTTTAGTTCACCTTTTCTAATGTCCTTATCTGCATTTAATTTTTTATCATTGTTTTGTATTATTTCATCTTTTACCAAATTTCGTATATATGCCTTTTGTATATCGGTATAGATATCAAAATCAGAAAAAATTGGATTACCAACTCCTGTTATTTCTTTTTTTAATATATTCTTTCTAGAATTATTTATTAACATAATTACATCTAACATAGTAGCATTTTCATTCATATTATTATTATTTATAGAATCGTCATCAATTAAATTATTATAATTTGCATAATACATAAAAATTTCATCATCTGACATTTCATCTTTAGGATTATACAACGATTTTACATTAGTCTTATTAGTAGAAGCTGCAATAACTATTCTTAAAGCTTCTATTTTGCTTACATTTTGCCAAGAGTATGTTTGATTATTATCATACAATTTACTTAATCCCCATGTATTAATCTTTTTAGAATATTCATTACTTTTTTCTTTCGATAATATATAATAAAATGAAAGTATAACTAATAAAACAATAACAAAGCTTACTACAATAATCCCCACTTTAAATCCTTTTTTATTTTTATTATCTTTACTAATATTTTTACTATTTTTTACTTTTTGTTTTATATTTTTACTTTTAGGCTTATTATTTCTTTTTTTACTTGTACTATTGTTATTTTTTTGTTTCATAAACCTCTCCCTTTAATTTATACTATAGACTTAACTTCTCCTGCTATGTTCCTATTCAAAGCAGACGGAACAACCAACATATATTCACTTTCAGCAACCTTCTTTAATGGAATGTCTAAATATACCTTATTTTCTCCTAATTTATATTCTACATTATTTCCTCTTGCATCAAAATATAATACATTATTCAAATTATTGCTACTTAATATATTATAATTTACTACTGCTCTTGCTCTATAAAAAGCTCCGTCATAGTATACCACTGGTAATGCTACCTTAACATCACTTTTTATTGATATACTATTGTTCTTTACATATTTAACATATTCATCTATTAAAGTTCTACTAGCAATATAATACTGATATGTATTAAGCTCATCCTGAAATTCATCTGCATCTATCGTATTATAATCCACGTTTAATATTGTATTTAAATATCCTTCTACTACCTCTTTAATGTTTGCATACAAAAATTTTTCAGTTTTAAATACTTCAATTGGTGAAATATATTTTTCGTTATCAGTATGATAGAATGGTATTTCATAAATATCTTTTTTTACAGAACTTAATGTATATGGATATTCATTCTTATTTGATGGTTCTTTATTTGGATCAATGTTTATTTTATCTCCATCTAAAGTTATTAAATTATATTTATTTACAAATTTAATTAATATTTCATTAAATTTTTCTTTTTTTACATGTTGTTTACCACTAAATTTAGAAGTGCTATTATCTATAATTCCATTTATCACAGCATCTTGTATTGCATTAATTTCATCGTTACTATAAATATCTAAATCAGAAAAAGTAGCTTTTTTTGAAGTTTCTAAAGATTTCTGCATTAATTTTGATTTTGCTTGAGACAAATACAACATTACCTCTTTTAAATTAACCTTTTTATTTAATGACTCCTCTTCCTCATTTAACATACCTATCTGTTTTAAATATTTTATCCATAGTTCTTTTTCAATGTTTTCATCTATTTGTTCATCTGTATAATCACTTAAATATATATTATTAATATTTGAAGTGTTATACACGGCTCCAACGATTAGCTTTAACGCTTCAAGTTTAGTTATATATTCATTTCCAACAGCACTTTTTGTATTATATAGGTTTTCATATCCATAATTAATAGCTGTTTTAGTATAATCACTAATTTTAGACTTTTTAAAAAAGCTATTTGTAATCAAAACTACTAGAAAAATAACAATAATAAGTATAATAGCAGCTATAATAATAAATGTTATTTTTGATTTAGGACCTCTTTTATCTTTTTGCTTATTTTCATTTTCTTTTTTTATTTCATCCTTTTTTAAATAACTTGGAACAATATTTCTCTTTACTGTTGTATTTTGAAAATTTGTTCCTTTATTTTCTAAATTATTTTCTTGCAAGAAAAACTCTCCTTTCAATAAATATATTAATATATACACATCAATACACACATCTAAAATAACATGTGTATTGTCTATATATATTTTATGGATTACACAGAGGACACGGATAAAATCCTTCGTAAGTTGTTTGATATTCACTAGATTGATTGTCATTTGCTGTAGTCACTTGAGCAGATGCTGCTTGTTGCTTTGTTAATACATATGATGGATTTATACCATCATGTCTTTGATTCTCATATATAATGCATTTGACACTATTATGGTAATAATTCATCTTTAAATTTAAATACTTTTTTATACTAGTATTAGTATTAGTATCAGTCTTAGGGACAGAAAAATAATATCTAACAGAAGATTCTAACTTTGATATTGAATATGATTTAGCATTCAAATATTTATTACCTATATTTAATCCTTGTATAAATGCAAATACACCAACATCTTCGATTGCATATTCTATATAATTTTTTGTTATACTAGGAAAAGCAAAATTATAGTTTACACCTATACTTTTAGCATATGAGTTAGCCTTATTTGTTGCATATGCAATCTCTTGTGTTATTGTATCTATTATTACTGATTTCCTTATATCAGAAAGGTATTTAGCAACCTTACTACTATTGCTATTGCTATTATCATTATTATCATTATTATCTTTTATATTTGGTATATTACTAGTAGTATAAACTAAATCTCCATTATTTTTACTATCAGTTACGTAAAATGATTTTACCTCATAATCTTTAAATTTACCATTATCATCATAACAACCCCTATGAGTAACATAATCATCCATGGTAAACTCTATTGTATGTACCTCTTTTGCTTTACTTATTTCATTTGGTAATCCCTCTACGAAATTATTCTTCTGTTTGTCTATATAATACGAATAAGAATAATATCTTTTTGGTTTTACTACATGTTCTGTAATTTTTTCACCATCTTCACCATCTTTTGTATATGTTTCTTCTGATGAAATATACACTCCATTATAATCTATAATTGCAAGGCAAGGAATAAAAGTTTGTAAATATTTTTCGGCTGCATCGTTTCCTTTTATTCCTAATGTATTATACATAGTTTCAAAAAAAGTATTTTTTGCTATTTCAGCATTTACACTTACTTTTTTATCTTCTAAACCAGAATAGCCATAATCTATACTAGGGTCACTATTTTCTACCTCTTTCATTTGATTAGCTGCATCTTCTGTTGCTAAATTTATAACCTTTTGATAATACATTTCTTGTTCTTCTGCCTTTATTGTAAATGATACATTTACATATACTATTATCATTACAGGAAGTGTTACCCCAATAAAGATTAATGCTAAATCTGTTAGTTTCACTTTATTTCACCCCTTCAACTTTCATTCGAACATTTGAAACATCTAAATAATCCTCATTACCATTATAACTAGAAGTTTTTAAATCCATTTTCAATCGATTAATTTCTGAAACATCAACTTTTAGTGAAAGGGATAAACTATTAGTAAACATATCTAGTAACTCCTCAGAATTCAAACTATATTCAGTTACATTACATTCACCCCTACATATAGTTATCTTCTCTCCAAAATCAAGTTCAACACTATCACTAGAACTAAAATCTACATTATTACCCCCTCCAAAAAAATAAATCTTTTTTGATGTTTTATTATAAATCAACCCACCCGAGTTTTTTTCTTTCCAATAAACATTATTTGATTTAAAAGATATACATAAATCAATACTAACCTCAGTTTTAATTTGACCATTATTTACTATATATTTATTATTAGCATTATCCATAACTACTATATCTTCACTTAAATTATATATATCGGATCCAATATCATTTATTTTATGTGCAACATATTTACCTTCTTCATTAAATGATATTTTATATAACGCATAGTTTTCATTTATCTTTTTTTTAGCAATCATATACTCATATTCATTTTCATCTTTATTTTCATACAAAAGATATATAATTGAAAAACCTACATTAGCTTGATGAGTAGTTACTCCACCTGTATTTACTATCTCATCACCTTTTTTAGTTTTTTCTGATACAAAACGAGGATTGAAATATCCCCTATTTCCAGAATGCTCATTAAATAACATCTTTTTTAAATACAATACTATAGGCTTTTTATACTTAGCAAAAAAACATTTTGTTCCTGATACTGATTGAAATAACACGTTATTTCCTTCATTATACGGATTCACTGAAGTAATTTTTCCATTTTCATCACACTCATACCACCCCTCAAAATCACAATTATTCACTTGCAAATTTGCCATAACTCTTATAGTACTAGCTTGTAATTTAGGAAGTTTTTTATAATAATAACTTTTATCACCATTATCTATCCACTGATCATTTGTTTGAAACTGAAATACATCACCATCAATATTAGTAAATAATTTTATCTCATATTCATTCTGATTTAAATTTACAGTTACAGTTAAATCATCTTTTACATTATTTATATTTATTTTTGTTTTTTCAGTATTCAAAGTAACCTCAGCAGCATTATCTTTATCAGAATTAATCCCTCCTACACTATAGTCGTTATTACTTATCTTTATTTCATATTCTTTATTACTGCCTCTTAAAATATTTTCAAATGTAGTACCATTAGCATTATTTGAAGTATCAGTAACACTACATCTTGTCACCACATTACCATTACACATAAATTTAAAGTTAATAGTATAACTATATTTATAACTATTGTACTCCTGTCTTACTTGATTCCATCCAGTGTTTTTTACTATGCCCCCATAATTTACAACTATTCTTTCCTTTTTAGAAGTAGGAACTATAGTATTAAAAATAGCACCTGCCATTGTAGTATTTGTATTTTTTAATTTTACGTAAAACTGATCACCTTCGTTTAAAAAATATGCTCCATTAATTATACTTTTCTTCTGAACATTTGAAGTGTTTGGGGCCTCAATATTGTTAAAAATATCATTATTATATGATATCAAATATTGCTCATTATATCCAGTTAAAACAGTCTTGCCTTGATCACCCGTATCATTTTCTGCAACTTTTATTTTTTCATGTCCTTCTAACTGTATATCATATATATTTCCTGTACTTCCTAACTTGTCCACAAAATCATCATACATTTGCTGGTCTACATATCCTGAATTTAATACCTCGTCAACAAATGCAGTAGTTTCTTTTAAAGCTAAATTATATGACATATCATCTTGCCTTTCAAAATAATTGTACAAAGGAAAAATAACTATTAACACTACAAATACAAGCATTGTTATTACTATACTTAAATTATCCTTCATCTATTTTCTCCTATTCTACATTTGAAATTTTAAATATTTTTTCTCCACCATCTGATGCATTTACTGTTATTTTATAATCATTATGGTTTAAATTATTTAATAATTCTTTATACCCTAACTCATTCCCATTGACTATTTCAACCTTGTAAATAGGTGTATATTTATTTTCACTATTCTCACTATCATAGTTATCCAAATTAACATAATTGTAATAATATGAAATAACATCTGTTTTATGTAGCACTTTATCCACTTCTTCTGGTGCTTCCACTAATGTATCACCTGTACTTACCATGCCATATTCATATGATCTTTCTGCAAGTTCATTAACGTTTTTGAACATATATAATGTTACTGTTAAAGCTGCTATAAATATAAAAATATAGACACCTGTATATATAGCTTCAAAAGTTGAGTCCTCCATATATTACCTCCATTATATAAAAATTATCTAATTTAATTAAACTTTATTCTCACACTGTCATTGTTGTTGTATTCTACTGTAACATTATATATTTTACTAATAAATTCATCCTTTAATTTTCCTTCTCCATCTTCCAACTCCCCAAGAGTTACTTCCACATTATCACTACCTACAACACTAACACTAAAATCACTATAATAATTTCCATTATTATATTTTTTTACTGCATTATATAAATCTATGCCATTCATTATTGTCCCATCATATTTGTCAAACTCACTAAATCTACTTGTTATACTTGTATCAGTTTCATACACTTGTTTATATATATCCTTCATTTCATTAATACTTGCAAGTATACCTGAGGTTATTGCTATTGTCACAAATATTCCAACTGCAATTATTAATGCTTTATTTGTTATATTATCCAAGTATATTCCCTCCTCTACAATCTATTTAGCATCTAACCAATCCATATTCTTTATGCTGCCACCATAGTTTATATATACTTTAGTATCATTACCTGAATTTGCTCCAAATGTCAATGAATTAAACAATACTGTTGCTATTGTTGTGTTTTCATTTTTTATTATTACCGTAAATTCATCGCCTTGGTTCATACAATACCTATTATTACTACTATTATCTTCTATTTTCTTAATTATTTCATCAGTATAATGTTTTTCTTCTTGAAGCCTATAACTTAATTTTAAATTGGTATAGTTGTTAATTTTTCCACTCACACTCTGGTCGTTATTTGGACCTGTATAAATCCAATCAGTTATCGACATTTTAGACAACTTACCTTTACTTTCAATTGTCTTGTTTATTTTTTCCTTAATTATACTTTGATTAGCAATATAATTCTCCTTATACTGTTGAAAATCAAAATAATCACCATTTAGCTCAGAATATTCTGGTCCATTTTCCGCATATTTTACTGTATTATATGTATTTATTACAGGATAATATTTCTTGGCTATATGTTCAAAAGAAACATTATACGTATTTGATGTTACTTGTAAATTAGAAATATAATCTGAGTACATATCCTCTGTTAAGTATCCTTTATTTGTCACCTCATCAACAAAAGCTGTCGTTATCTTTAATGCAAGTGCATAAGATATATCATCTTTTTTTTCAAATGCCATATACAAAGGTAATAAAAAGAAGATTACTACAGATATCAAGATGGTAAATACTCTTTGTATATTATCTTCCATTTTTTAATTACCTCCTGTTACTGTAATTCTTAAAATGCCATCATTTAAAATATGTTCTATATTATACTGTGCACTTGGTATTATCTGATCCCTTATATCATCTGTATTTTCACTAGAAGTATCACTAAAAAAATTATAACTAACTATTTTTTTTTCTGTAACTTTGCCACTACTATAAATACAAGCCTCACTAAATCTTATTATAGCTCCACCTTTAGATTCAAAATAATTTATCAAGTTTTTTACATCTACTCCTCTAACAGTATTTTTAAGTAAAATATTTTCTATCCCCTTATCGTATAACCCAGCGATATCTGTTCCACTTCCGATTCTTCTTACCATATCTTGAGCAGTGGAATAATACGCCATTACTGAACTTATTGTTGCAACTGCTATCAAAACACTTACACCTATAATTATCGCCCTTGTTGTTATATCTTCCACTACCTCACCACCTTATCTCAAATTGCAAGTAAAGTAACTCCAACTTCCACATCATTGCATTTTATTAACACAGCTTTATATTTCTTAGTTAAATTTATATAATTTTTAGAATTACTATCCTTATATGATTCTAAACTTTCCTTTTTTAATGTAGTTTTAAAAGTCCCCTCTTTAGCAAACATTACTGATATATTGTTATAGTTATTGGAAATAATCTTATTCTCATAATTTTTATTTTCTCCATATTTGCAACTTTTCCCTGTAATCCAAAATCTATATGCCATATTATTATAATCTGACGGATTATTAAAAAGTAAAATTACTGCATCATTATTACTATAATACTTTGTAATAATTCCTAAAGCTTGACTACCTGTTATTATTTTATTATCATACATCTTAAGTGTATTCTTATCTAAATTGGTTGTAAGTTCAGATACACCTTCAGTAAATCCACCGGTTTTTAATATAACTTGTGTATATACTAAATATATAGATATAATAACAATAACTGTAGCAATGACTAATCCAACATGTTTTATAATAATTTCTCTTAAATTTGCAAACATATCTTCTCCTTAAAATTCATTTATTTTATATATGTTTTACAAAGTATGCACTATATACATACTTTGTAAAGCACATATTATGTGCTTTGGCCAGGTTTATTATCCTTAGTTTTTTTTCCAAAATCAATCGTAACTGTTCCTTCATCGCTAACTATAGTAACTGTAGTAGGATATTTTTTAGATAAGTTCGTGCTTAAGCTAGATTTAGCAGCAGCATAATTTTTAACTTCAGTTCCTTCTATATTAATTTTTAAACCACTTTCATTTCTAGCAAATAAATCTGAACATGCTGTTTTAACTTGATAACCAGTTAATGTTTTGCCATCATATTGATCAAATAATTGAGTTCTTAAGCTTTCTGACATACCAGTTAATTGTGATGTCCCACTATTTAATAAATCTTGTCCCATTCCTGTTATTAGCATTACTGCTGCTATTACTATTATTGTTATAAATAGTCCTACACCAATCATTATCGCTTTTTGTGCGTTATCCATATATTTTTTCCTCCTTTTAATATATATCTAAACATTAATTAAATTATAAAAACTTAATTAATGCTTTAGACTTTGTTTTTTTATTCTTATTATTCTATTATTTATATTATTTCTTTAGAAACTCATATTACTAAAGTATGACATCATCTGCATTATACTTACTATAAGAAGTGGAGCTACTAGATATCCACCTATTAATAGTACCATTGGTCCAAATCCTAATACTTTACCATATGTAACTTTCTTTTGAATAAGTCTTTCATTTGCATCTTTTCTTTTTTCATGAAAAAATGTTCTTTCTGTTTCTAGTTCATCAAAAGCGTCTCTTATTGGAATTCTTTCAACAGCAGATATTAATTGTTCTACTATTCTTTCAAAATCCTTATATGGTACATCTTCTTTTAATCTTTCAAGTGCTGCTTCAGCACCGGCCTCATAGTTATTAAGACATGTTGCAATTGGTTCTTTAAATGCATATGAAAATCTTTCTAACCATTCTAGAATTGTTTGTACGTCTACCCTATCTATATACATTAACATTAAAATAATTGACTGGAATTGCATTATTTCATTTTCCTTTTCCATCTCTCTTATTTTATTTCTAATAACTAGCATAAGTGTTGGTACATAATATGCAAGTATTGCTATTAATAAGGCAACTAGTACATGCCAAAATTTTATATATGAATTATTTACAGTATTTATTTTATCATATACTCTATTTACTGCAGTTTGATCAACTGTTCCAGTTGAGTCAGTAAATTCCATTTCTAGCTCTTCTTTAGTAACATTTTTATTTTTATATTTCTCTATATACGTCTTATCTCTATCATTAATAGCTTTTGCTGCAGCCTCTTGTTCAGCGCTAAGCTTACCAAAAGATAAAAATTCATCACTAATTTTTGTAGTTACCGCTGATACATCAAGTCTTTGCATATTAAACATCAAGATAATAACCAAAACAAAAGTTATAGCTGCCGCTACTAATTTATTAACGTATAACCATTCTATTGTAAGGTATGCATTTGTATTTTTTATTAAAATAACTTCATTTCTATTTTTTCTAGTATGTGGCTTAGATTTAAATGCATCAACCACTGTTTTTACAAATGGATTTTTATACAGCTTATCTTGCCACCTTATATTCGAAACTCTATCAAATTTTATTTCTTCTGAATCTTCACGTATTATTCTAAGCATAAGATAAGAAATAAATATTGAAACTATAATCAAAGATTGCATAAAGAAACCAATTGAACTTGCATAAAAGTTTGAAAGTGCTGGGAAGTTTGATTCTGCCCATCCTTGCAAAGGTTTTATTGCAAAAAGCGGAACAACTGCAATTATAGTTAAACTTCTAAACATATAGTTAATTTTATCCCTTTTTAATATTTCAAGATGAATTTCACTTAATATATTATTTAAGTTTTTTAAATACACTGAAGTTCCATCAACTTTTCTATCACCAAGATCAAGTGTTAAATATGATACACCTGCAAATAATTTTAAAAATCTATTAGGTGCAGTATCATAATATCTTTCTAACTCAGTTTCAGGATTTGTTGCAAGCATAGCCTCTTTAATCTTTTTTAATTGTGGTACGATTTCTTTTTCACCCAAATCATCAATAGCCTCTATGAATGATTCCTCAATCATACCATGTTCATGGAAAGCATGTCTTATACTTGTAAAAGCTTCTGGCATTTGTCTTAGTATCTTTTCAGATACAGATGTAATACCTAAATCTATTACTTTTTCTGTAATAATTAACACACCAATTATTACCATCAAAGACATGTATAAATCATTTACTAAATTTAGAAATACAAACAATGATACAAACAAGAATATAAGAGCTATAAGCATAGATTTACCTGTTCTTCTTCTTAATTCATATTCAGTATAATCATTTGACATTTCCATTTTAAGTCTTGTCTTTTTTGTATAATACTTAATTATTGGAATTTTCATAAATGTTAAATATACAATTTGAAATACTCTATCAAATCCATCTTTAACATTTCCTCTATTTTTTACAACTAATTTGTCTCTTCCAAATAATGCACTATTTTTTTGATATTTCTTTTTAACTAATCTAAAATACAATAAAAGTGCAAGCATTCCAACAACTGATATAACAATTAGGCCTATAGCTATATATACAATCACACTTGTCACCTCCATGCCACATCTAGGAAGTTATCAAAAGCTCGTACATCTTCTGGTGCCATATTATCTCTCATTGCTGTAATGTTTTCTTCACTTATAGGATTAGTAAATACGTATGTACCATCATGCCACTCAACAATATTTCTATATGTGTAATTACTATTTTGTGTTTGATGTTCAAAGTATTCAACTGCATTATCCATAAATTTATCCAATTTTCCTTCTAGAGTTCTTTCTTTTTTGTAATCGTTATTATAATTAAATACTGGATCTAAAGGAATACATTCAGTTATTCTTTCTATATATCTAGTACCATCAGTTCCTCTTTTTAAGTGAATATCAAAGTTAATAACTTGTACAACCTGTACTTCTGCAACATTTTCATTATTAAACATACCAATTTTTAAAAGCGAGTTTCTAAGTGCAGTGATTAAGTTAGGGAAAGTTTTAGCATGGTGAGTAAATAATGTAAATTTAGATGCAACCTGCGCCATTTGAATCATCCAAGCAGCGACTGGATCTGTTGCAACCTCTCCCAAGATGTTAACTCCACCATCAGTTTTTTTCTGAACATCAAGACCCATCTGACCAGTAATTGTATCAGTTTCTCTTAATGACAAAATATTGTGATAAGGATATATTTTTCTTAAGTGTAATTCGAATGCAGTTTCCTGTACACGAATTGTAATTGTTGGATACAAATATTTCATTATAGCCATAAGTAATGTAGTTTTACCACAACCTTGTTCGCCTGTTATTGCTGTTACTCTAGCTCCCCTTATTAAATATTTAAGTAATTCAATAACATTTGCTTTATTTTCATGAACTAACAATTGTTCTGCAGAAATTAAAGTTGGAGGAGCAAATTTTCTTACGAAAAATGCCCATGATTCTGAGAAATTTGGTCTTAATACAACAACTCTGGAACCATCTTTCATTTCATTAATTTTAAAACCAACAGACTCTGAAAGCTGACCTGGATTATTAAATTTGTATATATTTTGACAAACTCTTTTTAACTCTGCCTCACTACCAAAAGATAAAAATGAAAGATATGTAGCTTTACCTTTATAGAATATCCAAACAGAATCATATGACATTGGTATTTTTCTACTTCCCATTTGTTCAAAGTACTCGTCCATACCTGATATTTGATCAAGGAATGAAGGTGGGATACCAGATACTCCACCAGATATTCCATCAATATTCATATCACGAATATCATCAACTACACTATATCCTTTATACCCTTGATATATTCTTTGAACAACAATTTCTAGCTTATCATCAAAAGTCAAAGTATCAGGAGAAATTTCCTTGATAAATATATCTTCAATCTCTTTTGCCGTAATAACATAGGATGGAACTTCTGGGTCAAATTCATATTTAGGTACATCTAAATTGTATTTAGTAATTATTTGAGTTAAAGCTTCTGCCTTGTACTTTTTCTTATACACATGTAATAATATTTCAAACTTATCTTGAGGTGTTAGTTCATCAAAATTATTAAATGGAATAGCATTATTAATATTGTAATCATTTACTTTATAATTATTTCTAAGTAAGTCAAACATTAAAGTTTTTACATACTTTTTATCACTCTTATCTGCATATCCAGCACCCTTTAATGCTTTCTTTAAATCATATTTTACATTTCTTCTTCTTTCAAACTCTTCTTCAGAAAGTGCTAAATCATACAAGTTCATTCTAGTTATTTCATCAAACTCTTTTTTTATAAATGAACTCATAGTATCGATACTGTATTTTTCTCTTTCACGAGTCATATCATCTTTTTTTTCTTCTTGATCTGAATTTTTAATTTTGTACCAAAAGAATGCAACAACTACTGCTATTAAAAGAAGAATTAGTAATATATTAAATACAAATGCAACTGACATTTTTTCACCTCTTCTTTAAATATAATTTATTATTCTATTCTCTTATTTTTGCTATCTCAACAATTTTTGAAACTACCTCTTTAGTCATAGAAATAAACTGTCCGTTATAATCATTTTTATCTGCATTCATATTTTTATAGAAAAAGTCAATTACATTTCCCATATTACATGAATCAGCAAATATATAATTATGTGGTATTCCAAAAATTGGATCCTTTATTCTATATTTATTTTTTATATTCAATAAATTATATCTAGATTTTGGTTCATAATCAGCAACTAAATAAATCTTTTGTTTATCTTTTAGTTCTTCCATTGAGTTTATTTTTTCAAAGAAATCAGCAAGTTTTACTTCATCTTGGTTAATAACACAAACTACGATTTCTGAATCTGCCAAAGTATCCTTTTTAAATTTTTCGTCATTTCCTTTTGGTAGATCAATAAATACTAAATCATATACCTCAGACGCTTTTCTAGTAATATATGGCAAGTTATTTACAAGTTGTAAATAGTCTTCTCTTTCTTTTGAATTCATACCATATAAAACATCTAGTCTATCCTTTAAAACTGGTTTAGCATAGTTTTGTATAGCATCTGGTGTTAACTTATTACTTGTTACAAGTCTTATAAGGGCACTTACACCTAAATTTGAATTTTCAAAAGCTCCACTTGCAATTAATTCATCATAAGGAGTAAAGGATGATTCTATCTTTCTTGAATTAAAATGTCCTTGCATTAAAAGTGATGTAGCTTTATGAGTTATCCCCATTAAAGTACTTACTGCGATTATTGCATGTGTAGTCCCATTCATTGAATTTGTTGGACTCCAAAATACTACTCTAGACATTAATCTCTCCTCCTTTTCACTTTAGTTATTACTTGTTTTGAATTAACATCTTCTAATATAGAAGCTGTAAGTTCTGCCAAAACATTAATATATAATTTTGAATGTTTTTTAACATCAATTATTCCACTAAGTTGAGAATCAATATCTACACTCTTATCTCTTTCATCAAAAGGTATCTCATATTCTGGCTCCAACCACTTTACATTATAATCTTTTACTTGATTTTCAAAGTAAGTTTCACTAGCACGAGATAAATAAGCTTTAAACCATATTTTTGTAAGTTCCAAACTTTCATCTTGTTGATTATATACTCTCATTGCTTTTACAAGCTCAGTGTTTTTAGATATTGATAATACTGTAGTATCTATGAAAAACAATGTTTTATTAATTCCTCTTGTTCTAAACAATTCATATCCTTTTGGACTATCGATATCAATCAGTATGTGATCATAAAGATTAATATTTATTCCTTGTTCTATCATATAGTTTTCTACATCATGCATACTATTAAATCCTACAGCAAAATCTATATTATTGTACTGTGTAACATATGATCTACCAATATTATCTAATGCTGGTACAACATATTTTAATTTTTGATCTAATGTTGCATCTACGACTAATACTGATTTATCCATTATATTTATAGTTCTAGCTAAATTTATGACAAAATCATATTTGTCCATATAGCCTACTAATCCAATTACTTGCATTTTATATATTCCTCCTATGTTTTTTTAATTTATTATAATCATTTAAGTACCAAATTATAATTACGTTTTAGGCAATTATTCTATAGGTGATAATAAATCATCTCTTAAAGTTTTTTGAGTACTGATTGCTTCTTGAGCACCTGATACAACATTACTATATTCGTCGCCAGCAGTACTTTTGTAATTGCTAATACCATTTTCAATATTTGCTCTTGCTTCAGCGCTTAATTTTGTTTTTGCTTCTTCTAATATATTTTTATTAGATTGCATCATAGCCATTACTTGTGTATTTGGTTGATAATTTTCTGTTGTTCTTGTTATAGCGTTTGCAAAACTCTTGTATTTTAATATTAAATCAAATATTGAACTAACTGCTGTTGCTTTATCCTCTGTTTTTATATTATCAAGTTCAGATTCTATTGCAGAAGTAAGTTTACCTTGTACTACAGATGTTAAGTCTGTTGTATTAGACGTAGTAGTTGTAGTTTTTGTTGTAGTAGAAGTAGAACCAGTGTCTGTACTTGATGTGTCAGAACTTACAGCATCTTTTAATAAATCATCAGCTATTTTGATTTGTGCATCATTATCTGCATACTTAGTTGCATATAATTTTGTTCCAGTAGTTAAAAAAGAATCAACCATAGCACTATTTAATATAAGTCTTTCATCTTCTGCTAAATTAAGCCACATAGTTTGTCCTGAAATTTGATTAACCTGTTTTTGTGCAAGTACTATGTAATCAGTTCCATTTGGATACATGATACGAATATCTATATAATCATTTTCAGATAAATCACTTGGCATTAATACTGTATTTACTTCCTGACTTCTTATATCTGCTGCCATTATCTGATCAGTAAGCATAGAATCTGTAAGTGGTACATTAGCCGCAATATTATATTTTGCAACCTTTCCATTATAATCTACATTTTCAGCACCTGTAGGAACTGTTTTTTTATGAACACGTACTTGTGTTACCATATCAGAAGTTATTATCTCTCCTTGTATGACATCTTTAGTTAAAACATTTACCATTGATGTATACTCTGCATTAAACTTCTTATTTGTACCATTTTGATATGTTTTTATAGTTGAAAATGCCCACCATAAAGTAAGGCCAATACCAACTACACCAATACCTGCACCTATAGCTATTCCTTCAATAGTTTTTTTCTTTATTTGACTCATTCCTATCATATGTTTACAACCTCCATAACTCTTATCTTAAAGTATAAGAGTCTTATATATATTATATATGCGTATAGTATACATCTTTTTATAATTTCTATCAACACTGAAAGTATTTTTTTATCCTCTTTTTTTAAAATGTTATATAAACGTAATTTTATCGTAATGTTTTTGTAACATTTTTTTATCATTCCAAAAATTTTGTCAAAAATTCTATAATTTTATAACTGATTTTTGTTACTGTTTTTTCTAAATTTCCATGTATAACTTATTATTTTCACATCAAAAAATAATTATCCATAGCCATCTTTGCCATGAATAATTACATTATATAATATGTTATCTCAATATAAATAATTTTCCTATTTTCTTTAGATAATCCATATATGGAGATTTTACAACATCCTCTTTAACCACCAAATCACTACTTCCTAAAAGTTCTCCATCACTTAAACTATGTAATTCCAACTTTCCGACCACATCACCTTTTTTTAAGGGAGCTGTTAATTTTTCATCAATATATACTTGTTGTTCTGTCTCTATTTTACTACCTTTTTCTACTAATGATGTTACATTATCTTTTACCACAATATCAACCATTTGATTTACATTTTTATTTATAGTTTTTGTTTCCACAATTGTATCTTTATCACAAAGATTTTGAACTTGATATGTAGCAAATCCGGTAATCTAATAATTGCTTTATTTCACTAAGTCTTACCTCTGATGTTGGCGCTTTCATAACAACCGCTATGTATGTTGTGCCATTTCTTGTTGCAGTTCCAGACAAATTATATCCAGCATCTGATGTAAATCCTGTTTTTAAACCGGTTGCTCCATCATAATATCTAATTAATTTATTAGTACTAGAAAGTCCAAATGTACCATCTCTTAAGGTATCCATCCAAATTGAAGTATATTTTAATATGTCTGGATGTTTTGTTATAAGTTCCCTTGACATTATAGCTATATCTTTTGCAGTAGTATAATGTCCTTCTGTATCAATTCCATGGCAATTCATAAAACTTGTATTTTCCATTCCTAATTCTTTTGCTTTTTCATTCATCATTTTTACAAAGTTTTGTTCACTACCACCTATATGCTCCGAAACTGCCATGCAAACATCATTTGCACTAACTACTGCTATTGCTTTTAAAGCATCATTTACAGTAAGTTCTTCCCCCTCTTTAAACCATATTTGAGAACCTCCCATATGCGATGCGTTAGCACTACATACGATTTTATCATCATAGCTAATTTTTCCGTGAATCAATTTGTTCCATCAAAAGTAGCATAGTCATAACTTTTGTTACTGATGCTGGCAATAATTTTTCATTTTCATTATTTGCATATAGCACTTTACCTGTTGTGGCCTCCATAAGTATTTGTGCTTGTGATTGAAATACAAATTCAGGAGCTGCAACTGTACTTATACTCGATTCGTCCTGTTTTTTATTACTAATTTTACTATTTTGTATTTCATATAAATAAGATGTAGCAAAAGCATTACAAGTTATGCACATTATACACATAGCACATATCCATACTTTTATTATTTTTTTCTTTTTCATAAACTCACCTCAAAAAATCGAATAATATAACTACTACATTATATTATTCGACATTTATTTTATGAATGATAATTTTTAATTATAACAAAGAGTTAAAAATTAATATTATATTTATACAACAATATTTTTTGTTATATATATTTACTTACGCCATTTATTATAAAATAACAGCTAAGTCCTCTAGATTCCCCTCTTTAAATTCTAATTTAATAACACAGGGTGAATTAAAATTCAAAATAATACTATTGTTATATACAAGTTTTATTTCATCATTTAGTTCACACCAATTCATAAGTAAAAACTTTAATGCTGCTCCATGACTTACTACTGCGATTTTTTTACCTTGATTTTCACATAGTATTTTGCTTAATACATTATTCATTCTTTTATTTACTTCAAGTCTACTTTCTCCACCAATATTTTTAAGATTTTCATTTAATAGCTGTTCCTCTGTAAATGTATATTTTTTATTTTTTCCTAATTCTTTTAAAGAGTTCAAATCCCCTAATTTTCTTTCATTTAATTTTTCATCTATATTAATTTCTATGTTATTATTATACGCTATGTATTTTGAAGTTGAAATAGCTCTAACATAATTACTTGACCATAGAATATCTATATCACTTAGTTCTTCTAAATTTGCTAATTCTTCTGCTTTCTTTTCTCCAAATACAGATAATGTTATTTTTTCATTATTTATTTGTTCATCCTCTTTTATGTTTTTTCTTCCTAGTATTTTTAATTGTTCAGAATGTCTTATTAAATATATTATTGTTTTGCTCACATTTATCACCTTTATAATTATATCAAAAAAAATTTACCTTATACAAGAGTACAACATAACTTTTATATTTAATTATTTTGTAATTTTTTTATTACATCTCATATCACTAATAGCAGTTAAAATTAATAATCTTTTTGTATTAGAATTAAAATAAAATATAAAAAGTTATTTTTTTAACCTAATTAAAATTGATCCTATCCAAAGCAATATTTTCCTTGGATTTTATTATTTTTTGTGATATAATCAGTTTATAACATATTAAAATATAAAAAGGAACTAAATTATGAATGAAGATATTTATCAAAGAACTGAAATATTATTAGGTAAAGAAAATGTAGAAAGAATTAAATCAAAGCATATCCTTATTTGTGGTATTGGAGGAGTTGGTTCTTTTAGCTTAGAAGCATTATCAAGAATCGGCGTAGGAACATTAACAATTGTTGACAAAGATATAGTAGATATAACTAATTTAAACAGACAATTAATTGCAACATTAGATACAGTAGGAAGAAAAAAAGTGGACGTTGCAAAAGAAAGAGTTAATAGTATAAATAAAGATATAACTATTAATCCTATATTTACCAGCATTACTAAAGATAATATATCAGATATTTTTGATAACAAAAATTATGATTACGTTATTGATTGTGTGGATAACATCGAAGCAAAACTTGCTATAATAGCAGAATGCCATAAAAGAAATATAAGATTAATTTCATCAATGGGAATGGCAAACAAATTAAATCCACTTGAAATAAAAGTTACAGATATATATAAAACAAATACATGCCCTCTTGCCAAAATAATTAGAAAACGTTTAAAAGAAATGGGCATAAGAAAGCAAAAAGTAGTTTATTCTACAGAAATTCCTAAAAGAAAAAATGATAAAGAAAAAAGTATTTATGGAAACACATTAGGAAGTGTTTCATTTGTACCATCTGTCGGGGGACTTATTATAGCTTCCGAGGTTATAAAAGATTTATTAAATTAAACTATACTACATATAAAATAGCTACTATACCTTAAAAGTACAGTAGCTATTTTATATATTTATTTACTTAAAATTTCATTACAACTTTTTCTTTCTTCCATATTTAAATCTAATATTTTTTTGTAATCATATGGATTTTTAACCAGTTCTAATAATTGCTTACTTGAAACTCCTTCAACATTTTCATTTTCTAAAGTTTTCCTATTATACTTCGAAAGTTCATCTACATTAATATGTTTATCCAAAAGCTGATATGGAGTATAAATAGTTGGTCTTATAACGACATTTCTTTCATTTAGAAACTCCAATGTGTTAATAATATCTTGCTTTGATTGGTTAGGCATTCCAAGCATTATACAGCCCTTAACCACCATATTATTATTGTTTATATTATTTATGGCTCTATCTATATCTTCTATTTTAAAATTCTTAGTATGTATTAATTCTTTATTATTTAAACTCTCTATACCTAGAGTTATTTGTTTACAACCCGCTTGATTCATTTTTTCAAGCATTTTATTATCCTTTACCAACTCTATCCTTGTGGCACATTCCCATGTTATATCAGGATGATTTTTTATCATCATATTGCAAAAATCATCAACATATTTTTTATCTAACGTAAAATTTGCAGCCCATATTTTTATATGTTTATATTCTTTTGAAATATCTGATATAGCTTTATCCACATTTTCAACACTTCTCCTTCTTTCTGTTTTTCCCTCAGTCATTTGTATCAAACAATGTGAACAAGCAAAAGGACATCCCCTACTTATATTAAGTATATATCTATTTTTTCCTTTAATTCTATCATAGTCATAAATAGGTACAAATTCAATTTTAGAATATCCCCATTCATTACTGTCTACATACTCACCTTTGGCAGTGGGAATAAATTTTCCATTTTGAATAATTTTTCCACCCTTAATATTATTTGAAAATTCAGAAACTAACTTTGAATTATCATAATACTTGAAAAATGTTTCTATGCATTTTTCATCGTCTCCATCATTTATTATCATATCAACTGGTAACTTAAAAAATAAATCTGGAAACATTCTTGCAATATTACCATAAGCCATAACAGGAATATTAAAATTTTCTTTTATAGTATTGATAGTTTCAAAAGAATTTTTAGAATTTTCATAATTTACTTGCACTGCAATTTTTGATATTTCATTATTTTTAATATATTCAATTAAATTTTCATCTGCCACATCTAAATCAAGTGCTTTAACTTTACCTGATAATTTATTATTTAAGTAGTCTATATATTCACCAAATTGTGTGTAATGATAATTTATATGCACAACATTTGATGATTTCGGCCAAATTACTAAATATTTACTCATTTTATTTCTCCATTTCTTTTTCCAATTTTTCTAGATACTTCAAACAAAATTTATCTAACTTTTCTTTATTAATAATCAAATTATTCAAAATATCCGATGCTACTTCATTTGCTACGTTAAATTGCTCCTTTGAAATAATATTTAACTTTAATGCATCACTTAGTTCATCTTCATCCAGTAATATAACTCTATTTTCAAAATATACTATATCTAAAAACAAATCATAAAAATATGCCTCTTTATTAGAAACGATTTCATTTTTATAGGTTATATCTATATAATACTGAATCAACTCTTTATTTTGGTCATACATTGCCGTAATCCAATACTTCTTACCTTCTAATGCTACTTGTAACCAATAATATCCATTATCTACAATTTTTACATTAGTAGTTTTTGAATAATGTTTTATTAAAGGCTCACTGCAACTTTGTATTTTTAAAAGATTTGCTACTCCAATGTATTCATCACTTTCGATTATTTCACATGATGCTTGTTTTCTCTTTTTTATACGTTTCCAATTTTCCTTATTTATAGATTTTTTTTCTAGCATAATTATACCTCTTGCATAATTATACCACAAAACAACACTTTTTTCCACAACAATATGTTTAGTTTAAAGCTAAATAAAAGAGAAAGTATAACTTAATTAATAAGTTCTACAATTCTCTTTTAATACTTAATTATTCTTTTCTACATTTTCTAGAATGTCAGCACAATTTGGACACAAGTATCTATACTTTAAATTCTTTCCTATTTCATTTGTATAATGACCACATCTTGCACACTTTTGTCCCGGTTCTTTTTCTATACTTACAGTATGTTCATTAGATACATTAGCCTGTATACTTGATACATTTACGCATTCTAGTAAATCTTCATAATTATCTTCAACAAATCGCTTAGTATAATCATTAGTATTTAAGTTAATTCTTGCTTCCAAAGTATCTTTTATAATTTTATCAGTTTGTGATTTTCTAATTTTTTCATCAAATCTTTCCTTTACTGCAAATATTCTTTTCCATTTCATTATAACATCTTTATCAGTATCTAATATATTTTTTAAATCAATATCATGTGTATATATTATTCTATCTTCTTCCTCAGTTCTATGGTATATATATGGCCAAATTTCTTCTAAAGTAAACGGAATTATAGGATACCACAAACAAGAAATAGTTGAAATTATATCATGTAAATTTGACTGAACTGATCTTCTTGCTTTACTATTTTCATTAAGAATATATAATTTATATTTAATAGAATCAAAATATTTATCACACAATACTTTCTTTCCAAATTCAATTAAATAATTATATACTTTATAAAATTGTAAATTAGAATAGGCCTCTTTACATTTCTCTGTTACACTATATAGTTCATTATATACATACTTATCTATATCATTTCTTTTATCTATTTCTATATAGTTCTTATTTGGATTAAAACCATATAAATTTGCAAGTAAAAAATTAAACACCTTTCTAATACATTTATATTCTTTATTTATACTAGAAAGTCCTTCTTTACTTAATGATATTTTTTCCTTATTATATGAAACTGCCACCCATAATCTTAAAATATCAGTTCCATAAAAAGATACTGTATCTTTAATACCACTTTCTATTTGTATATTAGATTTCTTTTTCTTTTTAAATATAGTAAAATGCCTTCTTTTATTCTTAGCATCATCTAAAACTATATCAGACTTTACTTTTTCTTTAACACTAGAATGTATTAAAACTTTATCAAATTTTTTTATACTCTCTTCTGGATTTTCTATGAAACTTAAAGCGCTCAAATTATTTATAAATTCTTCTTTACTCTCTACTAATATATTGGTTACATCTTGTTCTTTTTGCAACATATCTTTTTGTAGTAAGTTAATACATATATCCTTAAAAAAATTATTCAAAGTTGCATTTTCCTTAAAGAAAAACGTACAACCACACTTTTTACATGCCTCTTGACCTTGAATTAATTCTTCAGGTGTCTGCTTGTACCAAATATCACTACCTTTATTCTTTATGGTCTTTGTTAATATTTCAATTGTCTTTTCAGTTATAACATTTGCTCCACACTCAGCACAATAAAATACAGGTATAGGTGTTCCAATAATATTTTTATCGGATATAAGTACCTCTTTTATAGTGTTTATCTTTTTTACACTATTAGTTAATTCATTTTTTTTATAATTTTCATTGGCACTTGTTTTTTTAACTAAATCTCTAACAGTTTCCTCAGATATATTATTTTCATTTGTTTTTACAACATACCAATCATTAATTGGTCTAAATATCGTCTCAGTTTTGCAGACATCACATAAAGGAATCTTTAAATTTATTCTACTAGTGCTATATATAAACTCTGACTTCTTCAAATACTCAATTATTTTTTCATTAATTTCTGTATATTCCATATTTTGAAAAACGATAGAAGCATTAGTAGTTTTTCCAAATTCACTAATTATAGGTTTAATAGCTTCACTCTTTTTATCTTTCAAAATCAAATAGTCAATATATGTATGACCAGAAGATACAATTCTAATTCCAGTAGAATCATTTTTACTATAACTTACTTTATCTTTATCCGTAATTAATATTTCTATCCTTTTTCTGTAATCCAACGGATTCATACACATGACTTTGCTAATTTCCTCTGCTTTAAATACCTGTTTTATTTCATATTTAGTGATAAATTCCTTTTGCATTACTGAATCAACAAATTCAGTTGCTAAAATATAATGAATTTTTTTGTTATTTTCAAGTACCTCTACTAATGCATATTCTAGTTGATTTGAAAGCGCTATATTCTCACTTGTAACCATAAGCCAAGGCTTAATTGTACTTGCAATAAAATATGTATTTTTTAAATTGTCGTACTTTGAAAATAATCCTCTATCTTCTTCAACTTTATATAAAATATAATAATTAGTAACTTCTTTATTTTCAAAAATCAAGTCACTTCTTCTTTTAGAAGTTCCACACTTTGTACACCAATGTACACTCCTTACCTGCTTTTCTAACCTTCCTTGTTTATACATATCATAAAATTTGTTTATCATTTCTACTTCAAAGTCAGTTTTAACAGTTGTAAGCGTATCTCGTTCATAATTTATAGTTGTACCCAGGTTGTTAATTTCAACAATTTGACCTTTAAACATAGTATCTAATTGTTTTCTTTTTTGCTGTCTTGATTTTATTAATTCTTGCAAATTTGTCTTACTATTAGGAAGTTTATCAATTTGTTCCATATTTGAAACATTTGTAAATATTAACTTATGATCTATACAATTACCTGACATCAACTTGTTTTTTATGATAATATCCTTTAGTATTTTATTTAAAATAATTGTAGAGGAAAGTCTATTTTCAATATCAGTAGGCATTTCTATAATTTTATATTTTTTTCCATTTTTTATATTCTTATTTAAAATATACTGATATTTCTTAAAATCTTGTATTTTATCTAAAAAATACTCTTCTTTCTTTATTTGACTATTACCAATTTTAATAACTTTTTTTGGCAAATTTAAAGTCTTGGTAAAATCAGTTTTATTTACTATTTTCATAAATTATTCACCTTTATTTTTTAATACATTATATCAAATAGGCTTAACAAATTCAACATAATAATTAAAAAATAAGAAATACATTTATTTAAATTTTTAATATAAAATTGTAGTCTTTACGACCCATTCTCCATTCCTTTTTCCATTTTTTCTTTCTATTAACCCTTTTACTTGCATTTCCATCATAATTGTTTTAACAGTTCTTACAGATTTATTTATTTTCTTTGCAATTTCTTCTTGCTTTATTATTGGATTAATCTTTAAGATATTAATAATTGCTTGTTCCTCCAAAGTGCAATTTTTGCACTTCAAGCATTCGTTATTTACACTTTGAGTATTATATATGGATATATTTATCTTTTATTTCATATTGAAGATTATTTATACATAATTATTAAACCACTATAATCTAAAGTATATCTAATTTTTCATATGGTACTATAACACTAAATTCTCCCAAGGCATATGGTGCTACACTATACCTTTGAAATATTATTTTTAATCCCTCTTTGGTAAATACAAAATTTTCAAAGTTTTCTTTTTTAGGACTAGTTCCTTCTATTAGCATTTCCTCTAAATAGTTTTCCTTAATTTTTTCATTTTCCTTTAAATTGCTAAATGTATATTCAGACAATATATTTATTATATTTTTATTCTTACCAATTAAATAGTTTATATCTACGATTTGCTTATCTTTTATGTTATAACTAACTGTCCAAACTGTAGTATTAGGATGTGCCCCACCAAAATCATTGAAGATTTCAAAAGAATATGAAAAATAATTCTCGTATTCATATGGTGAAAAATTAATTTCTAGTTTTAGTTTATTTCCAGAAATCGATTCATATTCAGTTACTTCATCTTTAAAATCCTGTATAAATTCTTGCATTTTATCATAAATCTTTTCATTTAAATTAGTATATTCAGTTTCTGGATAAAATACTGTTATATCATACTTTTGATTTGACTCAGATATCTTTTTTATTTTACAATTACTTATTAAATCTGCTACGTTAAATACTTCTTTTACCTGGGAAGTATACGACATATTTGATACATAAAAAGTAGCTGTTACAAATAAAAAAAATAAAAGAGCTGAAAAAATGTACTTGTACTTATTTAACAAAATAATCACCTTCTACATTATATTCAAACTCTCTTTATATATTATTCTATTTTTTAAATTCATATGGTGCAGTTAAAAAATCTGTAACCTTATTTACTTCTACTTTACCTTTAATGTAACATATGATATCCACATTTTTACACATTTCAAGTATATATTGTAAACATGCCCCACATGGAGTTAATGTCCCATCTATTTCCTGTGAATCTTTTTTTCCACCAACTATTGCAATCTTACAAAACTCTCTTTCGCCATGAGAAAATGCATTTTGAATAGCTACACGCTCAGCACAATTTGAAATTGCAATTCCAGAATTTATTTCAACATTAGTACCTATATATACGGTACCTTTTTTTGAT
>CAKOYA010000011.1 GCA_934130325.1 uncultured Clostridia bacterium | reverse complement strand
ATGAAGGATTGCATAATAAATTATATAGAATGCCCGATGAAGCTCAAATGAAACTTCAAGAAACACTCCAAAAAATTATAAATGAAGGCAGCGGCGGATTAATTTGTATCATTTTATAAATAATAAAGAACTATATTCTCTTATACGATATAGTTCTTTATTATCATTTAAATTATTTAAAAAATACATTAAAAAATATTTGGAATACATTATTACCAGTAGAAAAAGATATCACCGTAAATATAAAAATAAAAAATATCACTATTAAGAAAATTCTAAGCAAAAATGAAATAAATATGCGCAAATAATACATACCTGTACTTTCATTTTCAATGTCTTTTCCCATTATCCATTTAAAAAATTCAAAGTTTCCACTCTCTTTAATAGTCTCTTTATCTAAATTATCATCATTACTTTTATTTACCATACCTCCACTAGTATTATTTATCTCTTGATAGTTGTAATATTCTGATAAATCTAAATCACCTAAAAATTGATTTATAATCTGTTCGCTCAACTGCAATCTTTGTTTTAAATTTTCTATTTCATATAACAATTGGTTATCATAATTATGTTTTATACTTTCTAACTCCTCATTTAAAACTCTATCATATTCTGCTCTCTTATTTTCATCAGATAAAATATCATATGCCTCATTTAATTCCTTTACCTTAATTTCAGCTAGCCCTTTTTCCCCTTCTCCTACTACATCAGGATGATATTTTTTTATTTGTAATTTAAATACTTTTTTTATTATATCAGGTGAGGCTTTATTATTTACTTCTAAAATTTCATAATAATTCTTCATTTTTTCTCCTATAACTACTATACCAATTATATTTTACTATATCTGTCTACTCATTTCAAGTCTATTTTTTTATTTATGAATAATGAATTAACGTACATATAAGTTTTACGTTATTAATTAATAAAGTTTAATATTTTCGACTAATTTTAACAAAATTTTCCTAAAATATTGACTTTAAAGGTAAAAAAAGGTATACTAGTTATTGCAATACGCAAAAATATACATATAATACTATGGATATTATATGTATTATTTGTATTTTTAAGGGAGTGGAATTTTATGAAAAAAACAAAAATCGTATGTACAATTGGTCCTGCTAGTGAAACACCAGAAGTTTTAGAAGAATTAATAAAATCTGGTATGAATGTAATGAGATTAAACTTTTCTCATGGTGACCATGCTGAGCATTTAGCTAAAGTAAAAACTTTAAGAGAAATTAATAAAAAACTAGGAACTAATGTAGCTTTTATGTTGGATACTAAAGGCCCTGAAATCAGAACTACTGATTTTGCAGATGGAGAAAAACATCAATTTAATAAAGGTGAAAAAATTACTTTAACTACAAGGGATATAAAAGGTGATGATAAGACTTTAGGTATTACATATGCTGGTCTTCCAAATGATATTTCTGTAGGATCACATATTTTAATTGATGATGGATTAATAGACTTAATTGTTGATAAAATTGAAGGTACTGAAATAGAATGTACACTACAAAACAGTGGTCTTTTAAAAGGAAGAAGAGGAATCAATGTTCCTGGTGCTAAATTAAAATTACCAGCTATGACTGAAAAAGATAAAGCAGATTTAAGATTTGCTGTTGAAAATGATTTTGATTTTATAGCTGCTTCATTTATACGTAAAGCTCAAGACGTAATAGATATGAAGAACTACCTTGATAGTGTTGGTAAAAACAGAATAAAGATTATATCTAAAATAGAAAACCAAGAAGGTTTGGATAATTTTGATGAAATCTTAAAAGTAACTGATGGAATAATGGTTGCTCGTGGTGATTTAGGTGTTGAAATTCCTGAGGAAGAAGTTCCAGCTGCTCAAAAAATGATGATTAAAAAGACTTCACAAGCTGGAAAACCTGTAATAACTGCAACACAAATGTTAGAATCAATGCAAAAAAATCCTAGACCAACTAGAGCTGAGGTTTCAGACGTTGCAAATGCAGTATATGACGGAACATCTGCTACTATGTTATCTGGAGAATCTGCACAAGGCGACTACCCAATTGAAGCTGTAAAAACAATGGCTAAAATAATTAAAGCTAGTGAAGCTAATATATGTTACTGGAAAAGATTTAAGAAAAAGAATATCGAAAAACTTACTACTTTTGAAAAAAGTGATTTAAGTGATAGTTTTGAATTTAAGAGACAAGCAAACTTCTCTGTATGTTGTTCTGCTCTATTTTCAAATGCTGATGCTATAATAGCTGTATCTGAAGATGGTGTTACACCTTCTCTACTTTCTAGCTTAAGACCAGCTTGCCCAATATATGTTATAACATCTGATGAAAAAACATTTAGACAACTTGCTGTAAGTTTCGGTGTTACTCCTGTGATGGTTACAGACGCAGAAGATACAAATAAACTATTAAATAAAGGTATCGAAATTTTAAAACAAAAAGGATATGTAAAAGAAAACGATACTGTTGTTTTAAGTGGTGGTTTAACTTCTAATAACAATGGAATTTCTACTCCTGTTACTGGAACAATAATGAAAATATAATTTAGATAATAATAAAACATAAGTATTTACGACTTATGTTTTATTATTTAAATATGTTATTTTTGCTAAATTTTATATATATGTAAAGTTTTTATTAAAAAAACTTTCTATTTACTTGATTATTAACCAAATTTATGTTAAAATATTTAAGTAATTTATATAACTAGATTAAAAAGGAGGGTTTTAAAATGGCAAAATGTGAAATATGTGATAAAGAAGTACAGTTCTCTCTTCAAGTAAGTCATTCTCATAGAAGAACTGCTAGAACTTTTAAACCTAACGTTCAAAAAATTAGAGTAAACGATAATGGAACACCAAGAAAAATGAATGTATGTACAAAATGTATTAAAAGTGGTAAAGTTCAAAGAGCTATATAATGTAAAAAGCGATATAATTTAAATTATATCGCTTTTTTCGTCTCTTTCACAAAAGAGTACTTTATGTAAATAAATATTAAATGCATACATTAAACCTTAAATATAGTTTTTAAAATCATTCTCATAAATTTACCTGGCTGATATACTACAATCTTCATAAAAATTCCCTCCTAACAAAAAAGCCATGATATTCCAATAATTACAATTGCGATTGCTACTATTGCTATCCATCCCCATATTGGAAGAATTATGCTAAGTCCTACTCCTACACCAAGTGAAAGTAGAAATAAACCTAATGTTTTCCTGAAAGCACCTCTAAACATATTTCCTCCCCTCTTTTGACAAATATACAAAAATATTATAAAATATTTATTATATATTATGATATTATAAGTTAGTTGGTGAATAAAGTGAAAAAAGAAATATCAAAAAAAGCTTACTTAAAATTAGAAAAAAATAATATTACTAAGGTGATTATAGCCTTAATTAAATATTATCCAGAAGCTACTTGTAGTCTTAATTTTTCCACTCCATTTTCATTGATAGTAGCTCTAATATTAGCAGCACAATGCACAGATGAAAGAGTAAATAAAATAACACCTATTTTATTTACTAAGTATCCTACAGTATATGACATTGCAAATAGTGATGTAACTGATATAGAAAAAATTATAAAACCTTGTGGATTTTACAAAAACAAGGCTAAAAATATTGTTGAAAGTGCCAAAATTATAGTAAATCAATTTGAGGGTAAAATTCCAAATACAATGGAGAAATTGTGTACATTAAAAGGGATAGGAAGAAAATCTGCAAATATTGTATTACAAGAATGCTTTAGTAAAACTGTAGGAATAGCTGTAGACACACACGTTACAAGAATATCCAGAAAAATTGGGCTCTCTAATTCTAATTCTGCTATTAAAATTGAGAATGATTTAAAAAAAATAATAGATAAAAAATATTGGAATACTATAAATCACGTATTTGTATATCATGGAAGGGCTATATGTATAGCAAGGAGACCTCAATGTCAGATTTGTCCTATAAATAACTTATGCAAAAAAAATGATTAAAATTATATCACCATTACAGTAGCCTAATTTCTACTATAATGGTGATAATTGAATTTTGTCTGTTAAATTAAGAATTATACATTTTATTTTGCAAAATCCTCTCTATTTCCGCAATAATATGTCATTATATATTTCTATTTTGAAATCTAATTTTACTAAAGTTTCGTCAATCATTTGCCTCTTTTTTATCAGCTTATTTTTCTGTTCCTCTAACAATTCTTTTCTTAATTTAGCAGTACTTTTTCCTTCTTCTAGTAATTTCATATATTTAATTAAAGTTTCAATTTCTACACCTGCGCCCCTCATACATTTAATAAATTCCACTTTTTTACAAGATTTTTCGTCATAATCTCTAACTCCATTTGAATTTCTTGGTACTTTTGTAATTAATCCAACTTTTTCATAATACCTTAGAGTATCAGGTGTAATATCATATTTTTCACTTACTTTTGATATTAACATAATTTCTCCATCTATACGTATTCTTTTATATCACTTACTATTTGTTCTTTTGTTAGTTTATTATCCTTTAATAATTTACTTACATCATATCTATCATAAAAAGATTTATTTATACCATAATTTATAACCTTAATTGAATCTTTTCCATAAAAACTAGCTATTTTTTGGCCAAATCCACCATCTAAAATTCCATCTTCAATAGTTATAACCAGACTATGTTTTTCCTTCAATTTTTCCAATAATTCAGTATCCAAACCTGTTATAAATCTTGGATTTATTAATGTTGCATCTATATTTAATGTATTAAATAACTCTTTTTTTATTTCTTCTCCCAACTGATAAAAGTCTCCCAAAGCTAATATTGCTACGTCTTTTCCCTTACTTTCAATTTTATACTTATTTAAATTGCTATAATCAGTATCTACTTTTCTGTCATCAGTTATTACGCCATTACAAGGAATTCTAATTGCAACAGGATGACTATTTTGTTCTATACTCCAATCTAACATTGAAAAATATTCTTCCTTTGAAGTTGGAGCTAAATAAACCATATTTGGAATATTAGAAATCAATGGAATATCAAATATTCCAAGATGTGTTATATCATTCATTCCATATACTGATGCTGTATTTACTAATATTGTTGCTGGACTATTATTTATACATAAATCTTGTGATAACTGGTCAAACGTTCTTTGAATAAAACTAGAATGTGTAGCAAATATAGGTTTTCCTCCATTTTTTGCTATTCCAGAAGCCATAGCAATAGCATGTTCCTCAGCAATACCTACATCAATAAACTGGCTACCAGCTATCTTCCTTTTTTCATCTGTAAAACCTATATTAGTAGGTACTCCAGCAACCACTGTGACAATTTTTTCGTCTTTTTTCATTTTCTCAAGTAAATAATCAGCTGTTAAACTGGCATAATCTTCAAAACTAAAATTATTTTTTGTAATTCCAGTTTTTATATCAAAAGGCATTGTCCAATGCCACGATTCTTTATTTTCTTCAGCAAACTTATATCCCTTACCCTTTTTTGTATTAATATGAACTATTACTGGATGGTCTACATCTTTTACTTTTTTAAATGCATCCACAAGTTCTGAAATATCATTTCCATTATCTACATATATATAATCAAACCCCATAGCTTTAAATAAATTACATTCATATCTTCCTTTTGAATTTCTTAATTGCATTAAATTTTTATAAAGTCCACCATGGTTTTCAGCAATGGACATGTCATTATCATTTACTAAAGTTATAAAATTAGTGTTTTGTTCACCGACAAAATCCAAACCTTCAAGTGCCTCTCCACCGCTTAAAGATCCATCTCCTATAACTGCGATCACATTATATTTTTCATTTTTTAAATCTCTTATTTTAGCAATTCCAGATGCTAAACTTATAGATGTGGATGTATGACCTATCTTAAAGAAATCGTGCTCACTTTCATCAGGATTAGAATATCCTGTTACATCATCATATTTATTTTCATAAATAAATGCATCCTTCCTACCTGTTAAAATTTTATGAGTATAACATTGATGTGAGACATCATAAATTATTTTATCTTTAGGTGAATCGAACACGTAGTGCATCGCAATTGTTGCTTCGACCATTCCTAAATTAGGTCCACAATGTCCACCATGTATACTTAGTTTTTTAATCAAGACTTCCCTTATTTGAGAAGCCAACTCTTCTAATTCTTTAAGTGACAATATTTTTAAATCACTTGGAGAATTTATTTTGTTTAATATATCTAACATATAAAATACCTCCTTAAAAAAACATATAATATATATATCACATGGAGTTAACTCCATGTCAATATTTAATTTTCATTTTATCACAATTAATTACCACTATATGGTAATACGAGATTTTTAGTATTTTTATTTATAGAATAATATTTATTTGTTTTAGTATCTATCATAAGTACAGGAATTTTACCACTTATCTTTACGGTTCCATCAATATAATAATGACTTTCTCCATCAAAAAATATGTCATTAAAATTGGGATTATTAGCAATTGAGCTTGTACCTATGTGTCCCGCAATAATATCTTTATAAAATTTACCTAACTGTGCTGGATATTTTTCTATATATGTGTAATCATCTGTACCTATTTTCCATATTTCTCCACATTCCTCATTAATTCCAGCGTGACAAAATATTTTATCATTTATCTCATAAAATTTTGGAAGACTCTTCATCCATTCTATATACTTCTTATCTTTATCTTTATCATAACTTTTACAATCTATAGGGAAACTATTAACAATTGCCATTTCTTCATGATTCCCCATAAGTGCAACAACTTTTTTTTCACCGTATCTTTTTTGTAATATAATTATCATATCTAATACTTCATAACTTTTAGGTCCATGAATATAATCTCCCAAAAGTATTAAAACATTATCACTTGATAAATCAACTAACGATAAGGCTTCTTTAAACTCATCATAATATCCATGAATATCACTCATAGCATATATTTTCATATCAACACACTCTCTTATATATATATATTATCACAATTATTTTTTTAATCAATCTATATTTTTTATCAAATTTTAAAAAGTATCATTAAAAAACACATAAGTTAAATAATGATACTCTTTATTTAAATTTTTAACGATTCAAAAAATATATTGCAAAATTCAAATATGATGCAAATATAACCCACACTAAATATGGAATCTGTAATATACCAGCTGCCTTACTTAGCTTACAAAATTCAAATACCATTATAACAACTAATATTGCAAGTAAAACTATCCACACTGCAGAAAATAATCTCCACTTAAGTAAAAAGAAAAATATAGACCACAGTGCATTCACAGCTAATTGAACATAATATATTAATTTTATCCTACCAGTTACATTTTCATTATTTTTTAAGATTCCATACGATACTCCCATTAATATATATAAAATAGTCCAAACTATTGGAAATGCTATACTAGGTGGTGATAAAAATGGTTTTTGTAGGCTATTATAATCTATATATGAAGAAATAATCCATCCAACTATTGCACCTATTATTACATGAAAAGCTATAGATTTGGCAAATATTTTTACCTTACTCATAAATTCCCCTCTATTAATATTATATTTAATTTAGGCAATTATATGATTTTTTTATATTTTGAATTTTATATTTTAAATTTAGATTTATATTATTTTTTAACTATTTGCTTAACTTCTCATAATCTTCATCAGAGACTTTTTCACACCATTCAGTTGATGTTTTTTCTCCAGGTACCTCAATTGCCAAATGACTAAACCAACAGTTGGAAGCACCATGCCAATGTTTTACATTTGCTGGAATAATTACAACGTCACCTGGTTTTAATCTTCTTGCTTCTTTCCCTTCTTCTTGATACCAACCTTCTCCATCAACGCATATTAGAATTTGTCCTCCGCCTGATTTTGCATGATGTATATGCCAATTATTTCTACATTTAGGTTCAAATGTTACATTGGCAATAAAAATGTTATCCATTTTAGCTAATGGCTTTAAATATGAATTTTCAACAAAATATTGTGAATAATTAACATTAGGTTCACCTTGTCCAAATATTCCCCCATGTTCCTCTTTTAACTCTTCTTCTCCATATACTTCCTTTATCAATGAAAATGCACTCCATGCTTTAGCCCATCCGCAATAAAATGCTAATTGGGTTACAATTTATACAGCCTCTTGCTTTGTTAATCCATGTTTTTTTCCAATAACAAAATGGGATTTTAATTGTGGAAATAATCCTTGTGCCATTAAGGCAGATATTGTTATCATGCTCCTATTTTTTAATGACATTTTATCCTCTCTTGACCATATTTCTCCAAATAATACATCATCATTTAATTCTGCAAACTTAGGCGCCAAATTTCCTAAATTATCTCTACCTGCTGTTTGTTTTTCAATTATTAATCCTCCTTAATTTTTAGTTATTATAGCAATACCATGCTATAAATCTAACTTTCAAAGTAAAATGCTAACCTTGAATTATCTCTAATATATTTTTCCTCAAAATTATTATTTGTAAAATTTTTTATAGTTTTTCTCCAAAACTTTTGGGCTCTTTCATTTTTTACTAATGTTCTAACTTCCCATTTTCCTTTATACAGCTCAAACATTTTATTTGCCATAAATGTACCTGCTCTCATTTTTCTATACTTGTTAAGAACAAAAAATTCAGCTATTTCATTCATATTTTCTTCATTATATCTCTGCAAAACAAATCCAGCTAATTTATTATTACACCTTAATATATATGGATGTCTATTTTCATCTTTCCAATATTTTTCAATGTATTTATTCATTACATATAATCCAGAATCTAGCATTGTAAACGTTACTGTTTCATCTTCAAAAAAACTAAGTTCATATGTATATAACTGCATTAAATTATATATTATATTTTTGTCTTTTTCTTCGACTTTTACCAAGTTAAACATTCTCTTCTGTTCCTCCTTTTATTTTCCAACTTTTTGTATTCTCCTTACTAGTTCTTTACTACTTTCCTTGCTATTGTTTTTTATATATTATCATAAAAAGCTAAAAAAAGAAAACCTTTTTGGAAAGACTTCCAATTTAATCTTTATTTCTAAACATTTTATTAAACACACTCCAATATTCATATGTTGAGTCTGAAAAAGGTACCAGTTTTTTTAATTTTTTTGACCCATCAACAACCGTTGATATTCATGTATTTATTTAAGTTTCAGCACCGCAACACACTCCACATGTCCGCGTATGAGGGAACATATCAACAGGAGTTATACTTAATATATTATATTTTTCGCTTAATATTTTTAAATCTCTAGAAAGCGTAGCAGGATTACAGCTTACATATCCTATCTTCTTTGGTTTAAAATTTAATATATATTTAATGCTTTTTTCGTCTAATCCTTTTCTTGGCGGATCTACTACTATAATATCAGGATTTATATTTCTTTTCTTGAACTCCTCAATTTTTTCTTCCACACTCCCAGCAATATATTCTGCATTTTTTACATTATTTAATTTAAGATTTAAATTGGCCATTTTTACTGCCTCTTCTTCTATCTCTATTCCATATACCTTTTTTACTTTATCACTCAAAAATATTCCTATAGAACCTACACCACTATATAAATCAAATACAATTTCACCATTTTCTAAATTTAACTTATTTGCAAGAACGCTATATAATACTTCTGCTTGCAATGTGTTCACTTGAAAAAAAGATTTTGGAGATATATAATATTTAAATTTTCCTATAATATCAGAAATATATTCCTCACCATACATATGATACAATTTTTCACCCAATATTTCATTTGTACTGCTATCATTTATATTTATAAATACACTCTTTATATTTTTATTCTTTTTTACTATATCATTTATTATCTTTTTTATTCTAGTATCATTTACAATTTTAGGATCTGTAGCTACAATACAAATCATAATTTCTTGAGTATGATACCCTCTTCTTATCAATAAATGTTTTATATCTCCTACTTTTTCTTCCTCATTATAGCCAGCTATTCCTGCTCCTATCATCTCTTCTGCAAGTTCTTTTGCCAGCATGTCAATTATTCTATTTTGTATATAACAACACTTATTTTCTATCACATCATGACTTCTTTTAAGATAAAAACCAATTTTTGTATTTCCATTACTATCTTGTCTTAATGGATACTGAACCTTATTTCTATAATAATATGGCATTCCTTGGCCTATAGTATTTTCTAAAATACCATATTCTAATTTTTGTTTGTTTAAAAGATTCTTGACAAATTGCCTCTTTAACAAAAGTTGTATATCATACTCTATATTTTGAGCACTACATCCACCACATTTTCCGAACACTTCACAAAACGGTTCAACACGATATTTACTCTTATTTATTATTTTTTCAATCTTTCCAATACAATAATTTTTATTTACTTTAATAATTTTAGCTAAAACTTCTTCTCCTATTATTGCATCTTTTACAAATACAACAGTATTTTCATACTTTGCAATCCCTTCAAATTCTATTCCATTATCTACTATTTCTAATTTCAATACATCATTTTTTTTCAATATATAAATCTCCCCTTTTAAAATACGTGATTCATTCATATATAACTTTGCCTTTTATTATACCATGTCTAGTTTTTTTAGTAAAGATCTATATGTTAAAGATAATTATATAAATTTAATTAATTTTTGTGTAACTATTATATTAAAAATTGAATATAGTATATTAAATTAGAAAACAAAAAATTCTAATTAAAGGAGTGTTATATATGTGTAAAGATAATTCATGTATATGGTTTGCTTTACTTATAGCAATACTTTTTAACTGCAAATCAACTAGAGGTAATTCATCTACACCATTGAACGTCGATACTTTTTTTGAGCTCGACAGTTCATCTCCTATATTTTAATAGGAGCTTATATAAGCAAAGGGGTGAATTGAATGATGGATGAAAGATGCGGATGTGGATGCGGATGTAACAACGGTTGCGGATGTGGATGCAATAATGGAATTTTCGGTGGTGGAAACTGCTGCTGCATATGGATTATCTTAATAATTATAGTTCTTTGTTGTTGCTGCAACTAATTATAACACAAAATACATAAAAAAGAGGGAGCATTCCCTCTTTTTTTATAGCATATTTTTCAAAAACTTTCCAGTGTAACTTTCATCACATTTTGCAACTTTCTCAGGTGTACCACTTGTAACCAATGTTCCTCCTCTATCTCCACCTTCTGGACCTAAATCCACGATATAGTCAGCAGACTTTATAACATCCAAATTATGTTCTATAACAATAAGTGTATTATTGGCATCTGTTAATCTTTGAAGTATAGATATTAATTTATGAACATCAGCCATATGTAATCCCGTAGTTGGTTCATCTAATATATATAATGTTTGACCTGTAGCTCTTTTAGAAAGCTCGGTAGCAAGTTTTATTCTTTGTGCTTCTCCTCCAGATAAAGTGGTGGATGGTTGACCAAGAGTAATATAGCCAAGCCCCACATCCATTAAAGTTTGTAGTTTATTTTTTATAGTTGATATATTTTTAAAAAATTCCAAGCCTTCTTCTACAGTCATATTTAAAACATCGCTTATATTTTTTCCTTTATATTTTACTTCTAGAGTTTCTCTATTATATCTTTTTCCTTTACATACTTCACATGGTACATATACATCTGGTAAAAAATGCATTTCGATTTTTATAATTCCGTCTCCTGAACACGCTTCACATCTTCCACCATGCACATTAAAGCTAAATCTTCCTTTTTGATAACCTCTAATTTTAGCTTCATTTGTAGACGCAAAAATATCTCTTATACTATCAAACATTCCAGTATATGTAGCCGGATTAGAACGAGGAGTTCTACCAATTGGTGATTGATCTATATTTATAATTTTATCAAATTTTTCTAAACCTAATATTTTGTTATGTTTTCCAGGTCTCAATTTACTTTTATTGATATAATTCATAGCTGCCTTATACAAAATTTCATTGACCAAAGTAGATTTTCCACTACCAGATACACCGGTAACACAAGTAAAGTTTCCTATTGGAAATTTAACATTAATATTTTTTAAATTATGTTCTTTTGCTCCCTTTATTTCAATATAGCCGTTATCCTGCTTCCTTCTTTTTTTAGGTACTTCAATCTTTAATTTTCCACTTAAATACTTTCCTGTTATAGATGCATCACATTTTAGTATATCCTCAGGTTTACCTGAAAATACCACATTTCCACCATGCACACCAGCACCAGGTCCTATATCAACAATATAATCAGATTGACGCATAGTGTCCTCATCATGCTCTACAACAATAAGTGTGTTACCTAAATCCCTCATTTTTTTTAATGATGAAAGTAATTTTTCATTATCTCTTTGATGAAGTCCTATACTAGGCTCATCCAATATATATAACACCCCTGTAAGACCTGAACCTATTTGAGTAGCAAGTCTTATTCTTTGTGCTTCTCCCCCGGATAAAGATCCTGAACTTCTTGCAAGAGTCAAATAATCTAGTCCAACATCTATTAAAAATTGTAATCTGCTATTTAGTTCTTTTATGATTTGCTGTGAAATAAGTTTAGCCTTATTGGACATTTTTTCACTATATACTTTATTAATAAATTCCTTTATAGAAGTTATATTCTTTTTACATAATTCATCTATATTTATACCACCAATTTTTACAGCCAGGACCTCTTTTTTTAGTCTTGAACCTCCACATACTTCACAATGAGTTGTGGACATTAATGATTCATAATACATTTTCATTGCAGGTGATTTAGTCTCAGCAAATCTTCTTTCTAATGTATTTATAACTCCCTCAAATTCAGTTTCAAATTTTCTTGTTACAGTTTTACTTATATGCTCAAATTTTATTTTCTCATCTCCACTACCATATAGCAAAACATTCATAAAATCTTTTGGCAAATCTTTTAGTTTGGTTCCTGGATCAATTTTATAATGATTACACAAGCCTGTTATGTACATTCCACTTATAGTATCAATTATGCTACCCCCACCAGACCATCCTTGAATAGCCCCATATTGATTTAGTCTTTTTTCTTTATCTGGCATTAATTTATCTACATCAATTTTTAATATTTCACCAAGTCCTGTACATGCAGGGCATGCACCAAAAGGACTATTAAAAGAAAACATTCTTGGTGTAAGTTCTTCTAAGCTTATTCCACAATCTGGACAAGATAAATTTTGAGAAAATAACTGTTCTTCTCCCCCTACTTTAGAAATTATTACTAAATTATTTGCATTAATCAATGAAAGTTCAACAGCATCAGATAACCTCTTTAATATTTCTTTTTTTATAACAAGCCTATCAACCACTATTTCAATATTATGTTTTTTTGTACGTTCAAGAACAGGAATCCCCTCGGACAAATCATACATTTGGCTATCTATTCTGCACCTTACAAATCCATCTTTTAATATATTTTCTAATACTTTTACATGTTCACCTTTTTTTCCTCTAATAACTGGTGCAAGAACTAATATTTTTGTTCCCTCTTCAAAAGACATTATCTGATCTACAATTTCATCAACACTTTGTTTCCTAATTCTTTTTCCACAGTTTGGACAATGAGGAATTCCTACCCTGGCATATAAAAGTCTTAAATAATCATATATTTCTGTAACAGTTCCAACTGTAGAACGTGGATTTTTAGATGTAGTTTTTTGATCTATTGATATTGCAGGCGAAAGCCCTTCAATTAATTCAACTTCTGGTTTTTCCATAAGTCCTAAAAATTGTCTTGCATATGCTGAAAGAGATTCTACATATCTACGTTGGCCTTCTGCATATATTGTATCAAATGCAAGAGATGACTTCCCAGAACCAGAAAGTCCAGTAAACACAACTAATTTATTTCTTGGTACTTCTAAATCTATATTTTTTAAATTATGCTCTTTTGCTCCTTTTATTATTAATTTATCATTCATAACTTTCACTCCAAACTAATACATTAATATTATACATTAATAAACATGTGTTTGTCAATAACAATTTATACATTGTTTACTAATTATCTTTAGTATTATGCATTTTTTTACTTTTTAATAAACATAAGACTTTTTGATATAACAAGAAATAAATATACATAATTATGAAAAAGGTCTAGTAATTCTACTAGACCTGCTCTTAATATACGTTATACATATTAACATATTACTTACAATAATTTTCTAATGATTTTGTTCTATACTCAAGCACTGGCATTTTCTCTGTAGATATAAAGCCAGGATTTGCATTAATAACATCAGGTATACGATTAACAATTGTTGCACAGGTAAGTTCTACTGTCTGCGGCTTATTTATTACAACTGTAGTATCAGGTTCTCCGTAAATAGTCCACTCATTTTTATCAAATTCATCTGGACCATATACTTTACCTATACACTCAGATTCTATAACAATCCCCTCTTTAGTTTCAGTAGTAACTATAGCTGACATACCAGTAGCATCACCAGCTTTTATAACCATATCTAATGTTGATGAATTAAGATCTTTAGAATATGTAGTAGGAACTGTTCTTTGGCTTTGTCTTAAAATGTTTAGACCTAATTTAGAAACTAACCAACCATTAACATTCCACATATACGAAGGTAAATATTCTCCAGAATTTATAATACTTTCTCTTTGTTCATCACTTATTTTATCAACAGCTGCAATTTCTTTTTCAAATTTATCTAAAGTAAGTCCTGCACCATGTGCTTTAGCAAGTGCAATACCATAATCCTCTACATTATAGCTAGAACTTCCTTTTATTTTTTTTATTCTGTGTATTGAGCCTGCCAACGTCGAAATTAAATTTCCCCAGTAAATATCTTGATACCCAGTTCCTGTTATTGTACAATTATTTTCCTTTGCAAGTTCATCTATTCTCTTAACTAAAACAGGGTTTGAATTAAAGGGATAAAAAGCCTCTTCACAAGTTGATATTGCATTAATTCCTAAACTTGCACAAAGATAAAAAACATCATAAACATCTTTAAATAAACTCATAGTAGTTATTATACAAATATCTGGTTTTTTATCTTGTAATATTTTTTTGGCATCACTAATATTTGATATAGTAACATCCTTATTTTCACATCCAATAATTTCTGATATATCTTTGCCTATCTTCTTAGAATCTGCATCAAAAGCTGCAATTATTTCTCCACCTTTTTCATATACATATCTCATAGTATATTTAGACATTTTTCCACAACCAATTTGTGCTACTTTAATTTTTTCCATATAACATTCCTCCTTAATACAGAATATTAATATTTTGCTTCAATATATATTTTTTATTCTTAAAAGGCACCGCCACCGCCTCCACCGGCCGCCGCCGCCTCCTGATCCACTTCCAGAAAATCCTCCTGATGATGAACTACCAGTAGATATTTCAAATGAATTATAGATTTGTGGCGTATGCATAGACATATTTAACATTGGATATGTTATAAATATATAATCATCATCATATCCTTTAGCAATCAATTCTTCTTTGAATTCTTTGCTTACTTTATCTGCTATTCCAAATAATGAAGCAAATACCAAATATTTCCCCCATAAAGCCATTTCAATTGGAAATCTCTCTTTTAAAGTACTGTATTCTTTCAAATATTTTTTTAGTCCAATTAACTTATTATATTCATCTATATATTCATTTTTCATACTTTTAGCTGAGGCGATGAATACTGCTGCAATTATTCCTAAAGCAAAAGAAAAAAACGAAAATATAATTGAAATAGTTGAAACAGCCGGTGAAATTACCATTATATTCAAAATTATCAATAATAAATATATTAAAACATATGATGCTACACCTATAATAAGTTTTTTGGGTACTGCATCGTATATCTTATCAATTTCTTTTTTCCCTAATTCTTCAACTAACTCTCCATAATTTATTTTAAACCCATAATCCTTTGATATTTCTTTTAACGTACCATTTAATTCTATATTAGTATTTTTAAATTTAGAAATAGTTGTAACCTTTCCTAAGCTTTCGTTAAATAATAAATTTATAATATTTATTTCGTATTCATTAAGTGATGAATAGTCTTTTTCATTGTTTAATTTCATGTAATAGTCATACTCTGATGTCTTGCCAAATGATTTTTTTAACTTCTTCTGCGCATCCATTAATATGTATTTTCTATTCACTAAATCAAGAATTGTAGCAATCAATAAATTTTTATTTGAATATCCTTGGTACATATTTAACATAGTAGAATATTCACCAAGAGTATTATTTTCTAGTATATCCGTAAAAATTTCTATTTGTTTTCCTTTTTTCTTACCCTTATTTACTATTTTATTTGTCTCTATTATTATAACTATAATTCCAAATATTCCACCTATAAAAAGATAAATAGAAATACTATTTGAAAGTAAATATCTTTTTCTCCCAAAACTCATTTCTTGTTCTTCTTTATTCAATTTTTCAATATCATATACCTCATTATAATTTTTGGTTGCGGATATTAAAAACTCTTGTGGAAAAATGACCCTTGCATCTAATGCAGTACCACTTTCTATATTTTTAGAATATATATATATAGTATTATTTTCTATTTTACTTTCTAAAAAGTCAGTATATGAATGTGGATACAGTTGAATGTTTTCTTCATGATTTAGTTCATTTTCAAACTTGATTTGAATTTCCAAATTAGATATATCACATTCCCAATCTCCTCCAATAAAGTTCCAATATATTTCACCTTTATCATTATATTTTACTGCTACATCATCTAAATCATACACATACTTTACATACTTACAATTTTCAGATTTCACTGGAGAATATACCTTTATATTCTTTCTATAACCATTTTCAACTTTATCAGTTATAGAAAATATATCGCTCATCCCATTTGATGCTTGCAATTCATCAACTAAACTTGATTGCTTTAAACTATTAAAATCAGTATCTGAAACATATACACCTATATTTGAAATTCCACTTGCTTGGTACCTAGAAGATGTGGCACTTATATCATCTTTTTGATTTTTATAATTGTATTTATATAAAATATCTCTATATAATCCATTCATATCATCTGAAAAACTGTATTTTAAATATTCTTCTACATGCATATCACCATTTTCTTTTACTATAGCATTAATTTTATAATCATCAATTTCATAAGAAGCAGCTTCTATACTACAAATTCCTAAAGATACTATTAATGTAAATGCTATAACAGTGAAAAACTTTAATAATATACTTTTCTTTATATCATTTAATATTCCCATACACATATTCCCCTCATTTTATTTTTCATATTTTCTTACTATCTTTACTGCAGTTACTTCATTTGTCCCATCAGCTAAAGTATTTTCCTTACAATAAACTTGTAAAATATCTCCAACTTTTAAATCTTCTAATTTTATTTCCTCATCTTTTAATTTATAATTGTACATTTTTGTTCCAATAGGTACTTTAACAATAATTCTTCCTTTTCCACCTTTATATAAATTGGTTTTATTAGATTCTATTTCTAAAGTTCTAACTGTATTACTAATAAATCCAGCCTGACCATACACATAAAATCTAGTATCCTTTCCAAATAACTCTCTGTGTGTATCTACATAATGCAATGCCATGTATAATAGCCCACCAAATATTGCTACGGCTACAATTACTTTTAAGATTCTAAATCTATATAACGCTTTAAATATAAGCTTTAACAATATTATTGCCATTATTGCAATTCCTATCATCATCAAAAGTTCTGCATCAACAAAACTAAAAGTTTCCTTAAACCATTCTAACATATATTCACCTCAATTACTAATCAACATCCTTCATACTAAGTTCAACTTTTCCTCTTTCCTTATTAATTTTTAAAACTTTTACTCTTACTATATCGCCAACTGAAACTTCATCCATGGCATTTCTTACAAATTTATTACTTAGGTTGGATATATGCACTAATCCATCTCCCTTTATACCAATATCAACAAACGCACCAAATGCTGTTACATTTCTAACAGTACCATTTAGTATCATTCCTTCATTTAAATCTTCAATTTTTAATACATCGCTTTTTAATATTGGCTTTGGTAATTCTTCTCTTGGGTCTCTTCCTGGTTTTAATAATTCACTTACTATGTCTTTTAAAGTAGGAATTCCTACATTCAATTTTTTAGATACTTCTTCTATATCTAAATTTTCTAATTTTACCCTTATTTCGGGAAGTTTTTCTTTTTTTAGATCTCCTAGTTTATATCCTAGACTTTCTATTATATTTTTTGCTACATCATATGATTCAGGATGTACCATAGTATTATCTAACACATTTGTAGATTCTGGTACTTTTAAAAATCCTGCACATTGAACAAATGCAACCTTTCCAAGTTTTGGAACTTTCATAATTTCTTTTCTAGATTCAAATTTTCCATTTTCTTCCCTATACTTTACAATATTTTCTGACACGTTTGCATTTACTCCGAGATACATACGAAAGTAATGATGCTGTTGCAGTATTTATATCTACTCCAACAGTATTTACAGCATTTTCTACTACACCATTTAATGCTTCAGAAAGTCTTTTTTGATTTACATCATGTTGATACTGGCCTACTCCTATGCTTTTAGGATCAATTTTTACAAGCTCCGCCATAGGATCTTGAAGTCTCCTTGCTATTGATATTGCTCCTCTTATTGATACATTAATATCTGGATATTCTTTGGTAGCAAGCTTTGAAGCAGAATAAACACTAGCACCTGCTTCACTTACTATAGTATAATATACCTCTAATCCTAATTTATTTTTTACCTCTTTTATAACTTCTGCAACGAAACTTTCTGATTCTCTAGACGCTGTACCGTTACCAATTGAAATCATATTAATATTATACTTTTGTATCATTTCGATCAAAGTTTTTGTTGAACCTTTAATATCGTTTTGAGGTTCTGTAGGATATATTGTAGTATAATCTAACAGTTTTCCTGTATCATCAATTACGGCAATTTTACAGCCAGTCCTATACGCTGGATCAAATCCCATTATAGTATAGCCTTTAAGGGGTGCTCCCATAATTAAATTCTTTAAATTAACCCCAAATATTTTTATTGCTTTTTCAGAAGCCTCCTCAAATTTTTCACTTCTTATTTCTCTTTCAATTGAAGGCTTTATAAGGCGCTTATATGAATCTTTTATTGTATCATTTAACATATCAGCATAAACTTCTTTTCTTATTATACATTTTTCTAAGTAATTTAAAATTCTTTCTTCATCTACCTCAATTTTTACTTTAAGAACGCCTTCTTTTTCGCCACGATTAATTGCAAGCATTCTGTGAGATGGAATTTTATTTATTTGTTCTGAAAAATTATAATACATATCATAAACAGTCTTTTCTTCAGGTTTTACGGCACTAGAAATTATTTTTCCTGTTAAATATGAAATTTTTCTTATTTCTTTTTTATATTTTGCATCCTCTGCTATACTTTCAGCTATAATGTCTAATGCACCTTTAATCGCGTCTTCAGAGCTTAAAACTTCTAATTTTTCATTAATAAATCTAGACGCAATAACCTCAATTGATTCATCACTTTCTTTTTGCTTTAATATAATTTTACTTAAAGGCTCTAACCCCCTCTCTTTTGCAATTGTTGCTCTAGTTCTTTTTTTCTGTTTAAAAGGAGCATACAAATCTTCTACCTCAGTTAATGTATTGGCATTTTCTATGCTTTTTTTCAACTCTTCTGTAAGCTTTCCTTGCGTTTCTATTATATTTATTACTTCATTTTTTCTTTCTTCTAAATTCTTTAAATAATTTAACCTATCATTAAGGTTCCTTAGTGTTTCATCATCTAAGTTGCCTGTTACCTCTTTTCTATAACGTGCTATAAATGGAATAGTATTTCCTTCATCAATAAGTTTTACTGTATTTTGCACTTGATTTACTCTTATTCCTAACTCAGCCGCTAATCTTTCTATTATTTTCTCCATATTATACTCCTTGTCTATATCCTGATTATATATCAAAGAAAATCTTTTTTCAACAAATTGTTTTTAAGATTAATATAAAAAATAAGACGAACAATGTTCGCCTTATAAAGTGATTAATTATATAATATGGTTAGTAATTAGAAAATTTAAAAATACTATAAATGCTTGTTTAAAAAAAATATCTTTATTCCACCAGCATTTTACGGTATTACTATCACAATCCTGTGAAATAACAATTTTTTCAATAGGTATAATGCAATATAATACTAGATTACTTTCGTTTATCCAATCATTAATACAAATCTCGATTAAGTCGATATTTCCGTTTAAGTCCCTCACAAATTTTAAATTGCATTGTTCCTGTACTTTTTGCATTATTTCATAGTAATTTTGCATCATTTGCACGTTATCTTTGCTAATTCCAAAACATTTAAAAAGGTAATCTTCAAAGTGCTTAAGTTGCCTATCTAGCATCATATATTCAAAACGCGATTTTGAAATATGGCTAAATTCATTCTTTACCTTTGATATGCCATACCGAGATACATCAAAAAAGAGCTTTATTTCCATTTTCATTACCTCCTACTTAAGTGATAATCTATGAACTATTTACTTACATTACAATTATACCATTAAATATTTAAAAGTAAATATAATTCTATATTATAATAAAATTATAATTCAAATTGAGAATTGTACAATTCTGCATAGAAGCCTTTCTCATCCATTAATTCATCATGATTTCCTTGTTCAATAATATTTCCATCTTTCATTACTAAAATTAAATCTGCATTTTTTATAGTCGAAAGTCTATGTGCAATAATAAATGACGTTTTCCCTTTTGTTAATTTATCCATTGCAATTTGAACTAATTCTTCTGTTCTTGTATCAACGTTAGATGTAGCCTCATCTAGAATTAAAAATGGTGAATCCTCTATCATTCCTCTTGCTATTGTTAATAATTGTTTTTGTCCTGCTGATATACTATCATTTTCTGAAACTTCAGAATCATATCCATGAGGCAATGTAGTTATAAAATGATGTATTCCAACCTCTTTACATACTTCAATAACACGGTCATCACTTACATTCTCCCTATTATATATTATATTTTCTTTTATAGTTCCGTTAAACATCCATGTATCTTGTAATACCATTGTAAATAATGAATGAATATTTTCTCTTGTAATTTTACTAGTTGGCACACCGTCGATTAATATCTCACCAGAGTTTATATCATAAAATTTCATAAGTAAATTAACCATAGTTGTCTTGCCTGCACCTGTCGGACCAACTATTGCAATTTTTTGCCCTGGTTTAGCTACAGCCGTGAAATCATTTATAGTAGGTTTATCATTATTATCGTATTGGAATTTTACATTTTTAAATTCGATTTTTCCCTTTACCTTATCTCTATCTAATTTATCTGTTATACTTTCTTGTGATTTCATTTCTTCTTCATCAAGAAAATCAAATACTCTTTCACTTGCTGCAGCTGTTGATTGAAGAGAAGTTAAAGCTTGAGCAATTTGTGAAAGCGGTGATGTAAACAGCCTTACATATGTTATAAATGCTACAATAACACCAAAAGATATAACATCATTCATTGTAAGCATAGCACCAACTATACATACACAAACATATCCAAAATTACCTATAAATCCCATAAGAGGTTGCATTATTCCAGACAGGAACTGACTTTTTTTATTACTTTCACATACCTTTTTATTTAGTATATCAAATTTTTTATCTGCATCTTTTTTCCCATTATATACTTTTACTACGTTAAGTCCTGAATATATTTCTTCAATATGTCCATTTAACTTTCCAAGTTCAACTTGTTTTGCTAAAAAGTATTTTTGTGAGTTTTTTAATATTAACATCATTCCAACAAATCCAATTACAGTAGCAATTATTGCAGTTATTGCCATTATAACATTTGTGTAAAACATCATAATAAGTGTTCCCATAAATAATGTTATTGAGCTTACTAAGGTTGCAAGAGAATTATTCATTGTTTGAGCTATTGTATCGACATCATTAGTAACTCTTGAAAGAATATCACCAGTTGAATTTCTATCAAAGTATTTTAATGGTAATTTATTTATTTTTATAGAAATCCTTGAACGTAGTCTTTTAGCAAACTTATTTGCTACATCAGTCATACAAATTGATTCTATATACGTAAATACTGCACTACATATGTACATTCCCACAAGTAGCATAGTTATCTTTTTTATTTTATCTATATCCATATATGGTTTTATTATATTTTTTATACTATCTGGCATGTTGTCTATTTTTTCATATAATAAATTAACATCTTGAACGTCTTTTAAACTTGAGATTTCTTTTAGAAAAATATATTGCTCATTTGATGAAACATTAATCCCATTTATTTGTATATCATCAAACAATACCTTTTGGACATTTTCTGACATGTCTATACTAGAAAAATCCCCATCTTTCATATCTGACATTAACGACAAAATTTGTAGTTTATCATCAACAGTAATTACAATATCATTATATGTGCTTTCTACTAAAAGTCTTTTAAGAATGCTTTGTGGAATTTTATAAATCATGCTCACATCATAATTACTTTCTTTACTTACCCAATTAAAGTTTTTAATCACATCCCCAAATTTTAATTTTTCCTCTTGAGATATTGATGGATCATTCATTATATCTAAAATATTTTTGTTTGAAAAATCAAAGGTAATGATATTAGCTATTTTATTTTTCAAGTTTTCTTCATTAAAATTCCCAGAAATATCAGAAGTTAATTTTTCCATACTTTCTTTATTTACTACCAGTCCTTTAGATATTTCATCAGTAAGTTTTGAAAGTTTATCAGGTGCTAATATAGACAATGTTGCACCTAAAATAGCTAACACCAAAGAAAAAATTATAATTGCTTTAAAATCTTTTAGTTCTTTTACAAGTCGTTTCATAGCATTTTTAAAATTCTTTGGCTTTTCAGCTATTCTTGGTCCCATACCTGGTCCCCTTGGCATTTTCCTTGGAGTTTTTCTTACTTCATCATTATGCATTTTCTAATTCCTCCTTTGAAAGTTGAGATAGCGCTATTTGTTTATACACTTCGCATGTATCAAGTAATTCTTTATGTGTGCCTTGACCTACACATTTTCCTTCATCTAAAACTATTATTTTATCTGCATTCATAATAGTTCCTATCCTTTGTGCAACGATTATTGTAGTTGCCTCTTTAGTGTATTTTTTTAGTTCTTTTCTTAAAACAGCATCTGTTTTATAATCCAATGCTGAAAAGCTATCATCGAATATATATATTTCAGGATCTCTTGCAATTGCCCTTGCAATACTTAATCTTTGTTTTTGACCACCAGATATATTAGTACCACTTGCGGCAATATGTGACTCGTATTTTTCATCCATTTTTTCAACAAATTCTTTTCCTTGTGCGATTTCTACTGCCTCTTTAAATTTTTTTTCAGATATTCCACCCTTACCATTATCACCATAGGAAACATTAAAATTTACTGTTCCATCAAACAAGACTGCCTTTTGTGATATATATCCTATCTTATTATTTAAAAATTCAGTATCAAATTCCTTTACATCTACACCATCTACTAAAACTTTTCCCTTAGTTGCATCATAAAATCTAGGTATTAGGTTTATAAGTGTGGATTTTCCACTACCAGTAGAGCCAATAAATGCTACTGTTTCGCCTTTATTTGCTTTAAATGATATATTTTCTAATAAATATTCATCAGCATCGGGATACTTAAAATATACATTTTCAAATTTAACATTTCCTCTTTTATCTGTTATGTCTTCTTTTAATTTTCCAGGTTTGATACTTATATCAGTATCAAGCACTTCATTTATACGATTTGCTGACACTTGAGCTCTTGGAAGAATCATAAATATCATTGCTAACATTAAAAATGACATTACTACCTGCATTGCATACGAACTAAATACTACCATATCTCCAAACAAAGGTAACTTTTCTACCATTAACGCATCTTTTATTAAATATGCTCCAACAAAATATATAGCAAGTGTCAAAAAATACATTACTAGATACATTACTGGTTGCATTATTGCAAATTTCTTTTGGTTGAATAATTGTAAATTTGTAAGATTATTATTTGTATCTTCAAATTTTTCCTCTTGATAACTTTCAGCATTAAATGCCCTTACTACTCTTATACCTGTTAGGTTTTCACGAGTTACATCATTTACTTTATCTATTAACTTTTGAACTATTTTAAATTTTGGCATTACAGTTATAACTAAAGTAATAATAACAGAAAGTAGAACAACTATTGCAAGAGCAGTAATTGCACTCCATTGCCAAGATTTATTTAGTATTTTAGTAATTGCCCAAACAGCAGTAATCGGTGCTTTTATTAAAAGTTGGAGTCCCATAGCAATAAACATCTCTACTTGAGTTACATCATTAGTGGTTCTTGTAATTAAGCTACTAGTAGAAAATTGTTTTACTTCTTGAATGGATAAGTTTCCTACTTTTTCAAAAATTTCTTTTCTTAATTTCATAGAGAATGTAGAAGAAATATTTGAAGCAAAGTACCCTGTAATTACCGCAGTAATCAAACTTCCAAGTGCACACCCTACCATATATATGCCATTTCTTACTATATCAGACATTAAACTTCCTTCAGATTGGACAAGCTTTGTTACCTCTGACATATAATCAGGAATTTTTAAGTCTAACCATACCTGCAAAAATATAAGTAGAATACAAATAATTGCCATTATTATTTCCTTTTTTCCTAATTTTTTTAATAATTTTCCCATAAATTTCATCCTTTCAAACTAACTATTTACTATTATATTTAAATAAACATTAAAAATTCCCTTCAATATTTTCTTTCATTTTTTTTATTACCTTTGTGAAAATTTCTATATCTGATTTATCAATGTTTTTTATTGCTATTTGTTCTAATTCTTCCATTTTTTTAGAGTTTTTTATAAAGATTTGTTTTGTATTTTTACTTAATATGATTCTTTTTTTTCTTGTATCCTCTTTATCAATTATTCTTTCTATTAATAAGTTTTTTTCCATAGTTTGTAATACACCTGATACAGTCGCTCTTCTTAAATGTAATACCTCTTCCAACTCTGATTGATATATATCCCTATTTTTATTTTCTAAAATATACTCAATTATTCGCATTTGGGTAGGAGTTACATGAAATTTATTAATATTTTTCTCTATTTTTTCTATTTTCTCACTATTGCAGAACTTTCTAAATATAATTTTTTCTAGTTCTTTTACCTGATATAACACATTATTTGTCATAATCTCACCTTTTGATATACACTCACGATTTAAAATTTTAACACTATTAAAGTTATTTGTCAAGTGCCTTACATTTTTAAAAATACAAAAACCGAGTATAAAATATAATACACGGTCTTTATATCCTTAATAATTTTCTGCTTTTATTTCAAAATAACTTCTTGGATGTGCACAAACAGGACAAACTTCGGGAGCCTCTAAAGCTATATGAATATGTCCACAATTTCTACATTTCCATACTTTTATTTCACCACACTCAAATACCTTTCCTTCTTCTATATTTGATAACAACTTTTTATATCTTTCTTCATGTTCTTTTTCAATCTTTCCTACTGATTCAAAAAGGTATGCTATATGTTCAAATCCTTCTTCTTTTGCTTCTTTAGCGAACTTTTCATACATATCAGTCCATTCATAATTTTCACCTGAAGCTGCATCTTTTAAATTCTGAACAGTTTGTGGTATTTTACCATCATGCAATAATTTAAACCATATTTTTGCATGTTCTTTTTCGTTATCTGCTGTTTCTGTAAATATTGCAGCTATTTGCTCATACCCATCTTTTTTTGCCTGTGAAGCATAGTATGTATATTTATTTCTGGCTTGTGATTCTCCTGCAAAAGCCGCCATTAAATTTGCTTCTGTTTTTGTACCTTTTAAATTCATTATAATACCTCCATAACTTTTTTCTAGTTAATATAATATATTAATCAACTAAATATGTCAATATTTCAATTTGAATTTAATAATTTATTTATTAAAATAGACTTTCCATTAAGTTTCTAATTTAATTGAAGTGATTGTGGTTCAGATACAAGTCCAATTCCCATATGTGTTCCCATTCCAAGAACAGATAAAATTTTTGCTTGGTCATAAACAACAATTAATTTATTATCTTTAAGATATAAAGTTATTATATCATATCTATTATCTATATAAGTTGCATATATTTTTATATTTTCTTTAAATTTATCTACGGTTATCGTTTCAGCGTTAATATCTCCATCTGTTGATAATAGAAATTGCTCAGTTGTTACCGTATTAGAAATATTATTCAATATCTTTTCAAACGTGTTAGATAAATTTATATTATATATTTTTAATAATTCTTGATTTGTAATAATCTTATTGTTATTCAAATCTACATTTAAACTATAATAATTATATTGTGTTCCTAGTTCATATAATTTACTTTCTTTAGTATAAACAGACAATATATTTTTATCAACTTCATATATAATTTCATTTGATAATTTTGCGGTTTCAAGTGCTGTTGGATAAATAAATTCAGAATGTTTTGAATTAAATTCTGTAATTGTTCTTAGAGGTAATGTCTTAAATTCTGCTTTTTTCACAATATCATTTTTATCGAATTCATAATCAGTTACCGAAATATAATCATTTACATTATATTTTTTTGAATTTTGTTCTTCATAATTATTTTCTCGTTGATTTTGTTCTTCTTTATAAGGATTTTCTTGCTGATCTTGATCTTCCTCATAATTATTTTTTTGTTCTTCTATATTAGTATTTACATCGTTTTTAGATAAAAATTTATCATAAGTTATATAACCAGCTAACCCAATTACTAATATTATTAAAATTATAATTACCAAAAAGTTCCCCTTGTTTCTTTGATTATTAATTTCTCCCATTCTAATCTCTCCTATTCTCTTATGATAATTAATATAATATATTAATCAACTAAATATGTCAATATTTCAATTTGAATTTAACAATTTATTTATTATCATTTTTTACCTTATCTGCTTCCTCTAAAGTAATGCAATCATACTTTAACATTGCATCAACTACCATTTCCTGTCTTTTTTTAGTAAGACTACTACTATTACTTAGAGCATAAACACTAGGCGCATTTGGAATACCAGCAAGAGTTGTTACTTCGTCTAAGTTTAATTCACTTGGTACTTTGTTAAAATACCCTGTCGAAGCATTATATATACCATAATATCCATCTCCAAAGTATACTATATTTAAGTATAATTCTAAAATTTCTTCTTTAGAGTACTTTTTTTCAATATCAAATACAGTAAAAACTTCCGCTACTTTTCTAGAAAAATTCTTATCTTGAGTATAATACATATTTTTAGCTAGTTGCTGTGTAATTGTACTTCCTCCCTCAACTAGTTTCATATTTACAATATCTGTTACAACAGCCCTTAAAATTGATTGAATATCTATTCCATTATGTTCAAAAAATCTATGGTCTTCAATTGACACCAATGCGTTTATAAAAGTATTTGGAATATCATTATAACTCACATAATTTTGTTGTTCCTTTATAAGAGTTACTTTTTCTTCTAAAGGTATTTCATTTGTTTTATCTTTATAAAGTGTATATCCATTATATATTGTATTTGCACAAAAAAATGTAAATACAAACAACATAATAATAAATAAACGCCTAAATAATTTTTTCATATTTAACACCTAATGTGATTATACACTATATTTAATGATTAAACAAGTAAAATTCTATTTTTAGCATGGTAATTTCACCAAATATTAAAAAAATTATGATAAAATACATATGGTGATATATAAGTAATAATGAGATATTTAATATGTATTTTATCATAAAAGAGTAATAGCAATAAATAATAAAAACAAGTTGTTACTTAAGTAATAAAGACGCAAATATCAAAAATTTAATGAAATATGTAAGAAATTACTGAAGAATAAAATCTCCTTAGAAAATTTGGAATAAATATTCACAAAAATGCTTTAAAAAATAAGAAACAAACAGTTAAATCGAGTATGTTTAACTGCTTGTTTAATGATTCTCATTTATTAAAGTTATTACAATTTTATAATAATTGATAAATTTACCATGTTTTTTATATTTTTTTGCTCTCATTTTTTATAACGCCAGTTGTATTTATATAATATTCATGTTTATCAATAATTGTTTGTGCTTCAACATTTATATCAAATATATCATAACAATTAATTACATAACCATTAGCATCATTTATATCTAAGTAATTATTTACTTTATTTATAAATTCTTCCTTCCCATTTACAACAAATACAAAATTTTCATTTAAATAGTCATGGGTTATTTTTTCATTTAACCATTCTGTATAAAATACCTCATCATTCATTTTTTTATAAAATTTTGAAATAATATTTTTTAATTTTCTTTTTTCACTCTTTTCATTTATATATATAACCTTAACATTTTTTAATTCGTTGGTAATAAAATTATTTGCAATAATACATGCATGTGTAGAATTTACTGTAAAACAACATAATTTAATTTTTTTCATCTTTTGTATTCCCCCTTAACTAATTTTATTTTAACATCCAAAATGTACAAAGTCAATTTCGAGTTTTATATATTTTTGTACAGTTTTGTAGAACTTTGAGATATATAAACGACATAATTTTTATTTCTACATTTTATGATATTTTAACTTTTCTTTATACTTTTTTTTTAACCTAAAATTAGTATATAATTAATTTTTTTTTTAATAATATTTTTAGGTGATAAAAATGTTAAAAGAATTTTTTAAAAAATTAGAAAACAATGAAACTAAATTAAATAAACTATTACCAATATTCATAATTTTTATATTTATAATTTTAAATATAACTATAGTATTTAAAATTTATCTTAAAGAAAATCAAAACAAAAACTTTTTTAGACTACATGTAGTAGCAAATAGTGATAGTATAGAAGACCAAATAACTAAACTTAAAGTATATCAAAAAGTTTCAGATTATATAAATAGCTATTCAGATAGCAACATAGAAAATTCAGAACAATTAAAGGATTTCTTAAAAAATAATTCTGATAATATACTAAAAATTTCAGATTCAACTTTAAAAGAAAATAATAAATCCTATTTAACCACACTAGAAATAGGAAAAGTATATTATGATGAAAAACAAAGTGTACTTTTAGATATGGACAACGGAATATACGATAGCGTAAAAATAGTTTTAGGAAATGGCGAAGGAAAAAATATATGGACTCTCATTTGTCCAAATAGTCAAAACCTACAAAAAGTAAAAAATTTAAATACAATTTTACCTGGAATTGAGCAAATATATAATATTAATAATGAATGTGATATAAAAGACTGTAACAATGAAACAAAGGATTTAATATATGATTTTAAAATATTAGAACTTATTAAAAATATACAAAATAATATATAATATCCTTAATAAAATTTTATATAATATTTATATAATATAAGTGGAATAGAGTAAAAATTCTATTCCACTTTGAAGTTTTCGTATTTTAGCTTTGTTCTTCTTCATCAACTTTGTTAAAGAAAGTAAATGACCAAATACCAGCAATACCTACAAGAGTAAATATTATTCTGCTAATTGTAGATGTCATTCCTCCAAATAATGCTCCAACTAAGTCAATACCAAATATTCCTACGCATCCCCAGTTAATAGCACCTATGATTACTAAAGCTAAAATTATACTGTTTAAAGCTTTCATATTAAACCTCCTAACAAATAAAAATTATTTGTCTAATTATATGTTGTGTAATTTTATTAAATTTATGCAAAAAAAGTATGAGTAAAAAATTATAAAATTACTCATACTTTCGCCTATTTCCTATAAATTAGTATAGAAAATAAAAACTATATATTATAAATTGTATATCATCTTACGATATACTACTAATATTATGTGCCAACTTTTAAAATATATACACTATTTATAAATTATTTTAAATTTACAATTGTCGCCATTGTTCCATAGTCAGAATAGTTATTATTTGTTGCTTCTCTATATGAAAAAAATTCTTTAGAATTACATTTAGTACATATATTAGGATTTATTATATTTTCAGATTTTATACCCAACTCCAGTAGATCGCTTTTTATTACATATCCCAAATCTATATGAAATCTTTTTAAATTTTCCTCATAATATATGTATTCATTTTCTTCTTTCCAAATATTTGTAAAAATTTTTTTAAAATTTTCATCCTCACTTGAAAAGCAACATTTTTTTATAGAAGGACCAATACAAACTATCATGTCACTATAATTTGAAAAATAATCTTCATGCATAATTTTGGCTGCCTTCATATAAATTTTTTTGATTGTTCCCTTCCATCCGCTATGTACATTTGCATATACATTTTGTTTAGGATCATAAATTATTATTGGATTACAATCAGCCGTAGTTACCAAAGTAGCTATATTTTTTTCATTACATATATATCCATCATATTCCTTAGAAGAAACATTTTCAAACTTATATTCATATTTTATATCATCTGTAATATTTAATATATTATCAGTATGGGCCTGTTTTGCCTTAAAAATACTTTCATATGGTACTTGTATTACACTACATACTCTTTTTAGGTTTTTAATTACATTTTCTTTTTTATCGTTACCAGCTATTCTAAAATTTAAGCTCTCCACTGGAAATTGGCTTATCCCGCCATATCTTAAGGTGATGCAATGATTAATTTTATCTGAATATTTTTCTAAGGCCCTAAATTTCAAATATTCTATTCCATTTTTACTTTCATGAATTATATAATTACTAGAAAAGTTTTTACCTCTTAACATTTATAATAACCTCTTTCTATAACTTTATTTCTCTATCTAAATAAAATGAGTATATATACGTACTTTCAACCTTTTTATCTAAAATTTTTTCTAATGCTGCTTTATATATTTCTAATTGCTTTTTATATTTTTCAATAAATATCTCTTCTTTATCTATTTTATCAGTTTTAAAATCAATTAAAACAATATTCCCATTATCATTTATATAATAAAGATCTATAATTCCTTGAATTAAACTCTTTGATATACTTTCATCACTTAGAATAAATTCTTGCTCTTTACTAATATAATCACTATTTCTTATTTGGATTCCAAGTTTAGAGTTTAAAAAATTTAATATTTTTCCATTATTTATATATTTTCTATCTTGCTTACTTATTATTTCTTTATCCACAAGTGTATTTATGTAATTTTTCAATTTTTCATAACTATATTCCACATTCATTTCTAAATTCTCTAATATAAAATGAATCAAAGTTCCTTTTCTTGAAGGTGTATATATTTCTTCTTTTTGCATATCAAATGTATTTGGCCTTCTATATTTTTTTTCTATATTTTCTGCTTTTAATTTATTTATTGAAACACTTTCCACATATTTAATATTATCATTAGACTTTAATTCACTTACACTAATCCTACTTGGCAATGCTGTATATTCCTCAAATCCATACTTATATTCTAAATCTTCTTTTATTTTTAATATTTCTTCTTCTATTTCTTCTAATTTAAAATCATTACTTGATAAAAAATTTGATAAAAATTCTCTTTTATTTTCTTTAACATTTGAAATATCTACATCAATATCTTTTAAAGCATCAAGTATGTTTATATCAAAATAGTCTTTAAAATCGTCCTTTTTCAGCGATATATAAATATTTTCAAAATAATTATTATTACTTTTTACTACAGATGGTATAATTTTTTTATTCTCATCATATATTATAGTCTTTGAAGTACTAAACTTTTCATAATCTTTTACACTTGCATATATAAAAAGTTTTTCTTTTGCACGTGTTAGCGCAACATATAACATTCTTAATTCCTCTGATTTTGTTTCATTAATTATTCTTTCTTTAATTGCCTGTTTTATTAATGATGGGTAGGTTATTTTATAATCCTTATTTACAATATTTAATCCGAGTCCTAGTTCGTGATGCATAGTAACTGTAGCAGATGTATCAAACATGTTATATTTTTTCATGGTATCACATAATATAACGTAGGGAAATTCTAGTCCTTTTGATTTATGTATTGTCATTATCCTTACTACATCTTCGTTTTCACCAATTATTTTAGCTGATGAAGCAGATGAGTCTGTTCTATCCTTTAAATTTCTTACATAGGCTATATATTCAGAAAGTGTAACTATGTTTTGAGCTTCACATTTTTGAGCTAAATTTATTAACAAGTCTAAATTTGCTCTTCTTTGACTTGAGTTATTATCCAAAATATATTGCCTATACATATTTGTTTTATCATATATCCTTATAATTAAATCACTTACTAGATGTGAATTTGAATACTCCCTAAAATCATTTAGTATTTTAATAAATTCAACTATTTTTAAATATACATTATTTTCAAATTCATTTTTATTTTTACTTTTTTCTAATAAATCCTTAATTTTGATAATGTTATCATATAACCTTGAATGTCTATCAATATTGCGTATATATACTAATTCATCTAAATTAAACTTACCAATAATGCTATACATAACAGAAGTCATATATATATCTTGATATGGATTATCAATTACTTTTAAAAATGACAATAATAAATAGACTTCTTCACTTTCAAACAAGCTAGTACTTGCATCACAAAATGCTGGAATATTATATTTCCTTAACGTATCTTCTAATATACTACCTTTATCCTTAATACTCCTTAAAAGAATAACTATATCTTTATATTTTACATTTTGAGATTTTCCATTTTTCGTGTTATATGTTTTATACTTAGACATAATTTCATTTATCTTATTTGCTATAAAAATTGACTCTATTTCAAATTTTTTTAAGTCTTCTATATATTCTATTGTCTCATCCTTTTCATCTAAGTTATCAAAATCTATTTTATTTTCTATAATATTTATCTCCGTCTTATAATTTAAAGACTCTTCGTTATCATAGGCTTGTGCACCATATTTTAATGTCTCAAGATCACAATAATTACAATCTCCTAGTTCATTTGACATTATCTGTTCAAAAATATAATTTATGCTAAACAAAACTTCTTTCCTACTTCTAAAATTTTTTGAAAGTATTATTTTAGAATTAATTTCATTTTCTTCTAAGTTTTCAACATTTAAGTATTCATTATACTTTTTATTAAAAATATCTGGCATTGCTTGTCTAAATTTATATATACTTTGCTTTATATCTCCAACCATAAATCTATTATTATCTTTTGATACACTATTTAGTATTTCCTCTTGTATAAAACTTATGTCTTGATACTCGTCTGTATATACTTCATTAAATTTTTCTTGTAAATTTTTTGCTATATCTGTATATTCAATATTTCCATCTTCATTTTTTGTAACTAATAGTTTTAAACTTAAATGTTCTATATCATTAAAATCAATATAATTTTTCTGTTTTTTTAATTTTTCATATTCATTAGAAAAATTCTCTAATAATTCATATAAATAATATATATACGTGTAAGCATAGCTCTGATCTGAAAGAATTTTTGAAGTATTTGAATAAATACATTTCTTTAGTTGTTCTACTTGCTTTTTTAATACATCATTTCTATATGATGTAACTTCATCTTTTAATTTTATATTATCTCCTTTATATATTGGAGCTCTGCCAAAACTAATAGAATGCAAAAGATTATATAACTCATCCCAACTTTTAGCACTATTAATAACATTATCTATATAATTTAAATCATCTTCAATAGTTGAAACAAATTTTACAAATTCCTCATTCCCTCTTATTTTTTCAAGAAGTTTTTCTCCTCTTCTTTTTATAACTACCAAATTTTCTAATGCATTCTCAAATATACTTTTTCCAAAATCAGTACAACATAAATCATCACACTCTTTTATATTATATTTTTCTATAGCATTTTTTAACCATTTAAATGGATAAGCAAAACTTTGAATATATGAATATAACTTTAAAATATATTCTATTAATGTTTCATCTTTTCCACCAAAAAGTTCAAGTAAATCATAAATCTTTTCTTTTTTTTCATTACTTGTATTAGCTGATATGTACTCATTTTCAATAATAGTTAATACAGCTTTTGATTTTAAAATATTTGACTCAATTTCGTCACATATTTTAAAATTAGGGTCTAAATTTAAAAATTCAAAATTAGAACGAATAACTTTTAAACAAAATGAGTGTATTGTTGTAATGCTTGCTCTGTTTAAATACGATAGCTGTCTTTTTAAAAATTTGTCATTTTCATTTTTACTTAAAGCATCATATATAGCCTGCATAAGTCTTTCTTTTAATTCTACTGCAGCAGCATTTGTAAACGTAACTACCAATATTTTATCAATATCAATTTTGTTTTTTATAACCTTATTTATAACTCTTTCAACAAGTACAGCCGTTTTTCCACTTCCAGCAGAAGCTGATACTAAAATATTTGAGTCTTCTTTATCTATTGCTAATTTTTGTTCTTTTGTCCACATATTATCACCTATTAATATATTTAGTATACCATATATTCTTTAACGTTGCTAGTATAATTGTCGAAAGTTTAAAGTATTTCCACGACTTTTGTCAAATACATATTTTTTTTTAAAATCTACTTTACTTAT